>NZ_AUGA01000009.1:0-203250 GCF_000426785.1 Bradyrhizobium sp. th-b2 | reverse complement strand
TGACCAACAATTGTGCTGAGCGCGCATTGAGAGGCATCGCCTTGGGAAGGCGCAACTGGACCTTCGCCGGCAGCCAGCGTGGTGCCGACCGTGCCGCCATCATGCTGACGATGATCACGACCTGTCGTCTCAACGACGTCGATCCGAAAGCCTGGCTCGCCGACGTCCTCGCCCGTATCGCCGATCTTCCCGCATCGCGTCTGCACGAATTGCTGCCCTGGGAATGGAAGCTCCTGCGCCAAGCCGACAAGCCCGCCGATCAGCAGGCCGCCTAACCTTCACGCAACGCCATCATAGAGCTCGCCGTACCCGCGCGCATGCGTCCATCACGCGGTCCTCGTCGTATGCGTACGCTCTACAGCCAGTACATCCGCGTGCTGCAGGGAACGACGCCGGTGCGCTATTATCTCGAGCCCGGTGCGCGGCGGCTGTTGACCCATTCGACCCCGGGCCGGGTGTTTCTCAGCCTGATGAACGACGAGGATGCGCGGCGGATCGTGCAGCGGATCAACGCCGAGGAAGCGCCGTCATCTGCGGTCCGCTTTCCGGATATCCAGCATGCGCTGGCCGTGATCCGCCGCCAGGGTTTTGCCTATACGCGCGACATGGGCACGCCCGGTCTGAGCGCGATTGCGATGCGGCTGACCGATACCGACCGGACGCCTCCGCTTGTCATCACGGTCGCTGGCCCAAGCGCGATCGTCTCCGCGGACGCCAGGGCGATCATCGGCAAGATGCGCGAGCTGGTCGAGCGTCAGTCGCCCGGCCTGCTCCCGCAGATCGACGTCGACGCGCCACCGATCGAGACCTGAGATCAGGACCCCGCGCGGCGGATCGTGATCCGGGTCTCGTCGGTCATGTCCTTCAATTCCTTGTTCGGCTCGCGATAGAGATGACGCTCGATCACGACGGTGCGGCCATCGGTGGTCTTGCTGCAGGTCTCGTCGACGAAGACGCCACCGACCTCCTGCTTGCCGCCGGCCGGCTCCGCGTTCGAGCAGGTCCAGCCGTCTTCGCCGTAGCGCGACCTCGCCTGCAGGCCGAGCAGGAAGGCCTTCTTGCGCAGATAGAGCCGTGCTTTCGGATCGGTCTCGATCGTCAGCGCCGCGATCTTGGCGTCCTGATCGATCATGACGGTCAGGATCGCCGGATGGCCGGCGACCATGGTGCCTTCCCGCGCGGTCTCGCGATCATACTCGAAGCGGATGCCGCGGAGCTGGTCCGGCCCGGCCGGGCAATTCGACCACTGCGCCCATTCAGCCAATCTGTGCGTGGTCTTCTCCCCGGCGCAGGTCAGGTTGATGTAGCCGGCGTCGGGAACGCTGCTGATCGCCATTCCGACATTGATGTCGCGCAGGTCGCCCGCGGTCGCCATCGCCGGCACCGCTGCGGTGACGGTGGCGGCGAAGACGAGGCCACGGATTGCCGATCGGTGCTTGCTCATGGCTTTGCCTTCTCGCTCTGGTCGGACGGCGCGGCGGCGTGGCCGGCGTCCTTGTAGACGTTGCAGACGCGCGAGCCATCGCCGAAGAAGGTGATGCACTCGTCATAGCTCGGCTCGCCCTTGCCCTTGACGTGGGCGAGCACGTAATCGGCGACCGCCTCGATCTCGTTGGGCCGCAGGAACACATTTGCCTCGGGCGGCATGCGGTCCGCGACATCCTGCCGGGTCATCTCGTAGCATTTCGTGGTGTCATAGGAGCCGCGCACGAAGAACGGCATGCCGGTGCCCGGCCGCCCGCACGTCACGGTCTCGATGATCTGCTCGCGCGTCAGCTCGGTCTTGCGCAGCGACAGCGCGTCGCCGCCATAGCCGCCGCCGCCATTGCCGTGCCATTTGTGGCAGCCGATGCAATTGCCGCGCTTGAACACCGCCTTGCCGGCATCGGTCGGATCGCTCGCCGACTGTGCCTGCGCCGTACTCACAAATCCCGTCACGAGCGCGCAGCCAAGCCACGCGCCAATCAACCATCCTTGCTTCATTTGTTTTGTTTCTCTGGATCAAAAGTGACGCGGGAGGCCTCTCACCGAGGCCTCCCGCGCGTGCGACGTCAAAGGGCGAACACGTAGAGCATCGAGCCCGGCTGCATCCGCTTCAGCTCGGGCGTGGCGTCGATGAACCACTTGTCCCAGGCACCGCCGAGGCCGACCAGGATCGCGACATACTGCTTGCCGTCCACCGAGAACGTCATCGGGGGCGCGTTGACGCCACCGCCGGTGTTGAACTCCCAGAGCTTCTGCAGCGACTTTGCGTCATAGGCGATCACCTCGCCGGACGGCTGTCCGGAGAACACCAGGTCGGGCGTCGCCAGGATGCCGCCGAGGTTCGGGAATTCCGTCTCCGCCTTCCCTGCCAACTTGCCAGTGGTGACGTCGATCGCGGTCACGCTGCCCGTAATCTTGAACGGCTGGCTCGGCCCGCCGCCGGTGAAGAACTCGCGCGCCTTCACCTTGTCCGGCGTCATCTCCTCGACCTTGATCCGGTTGCAGCTCTCGATCACCGGGATGTACCAGAGCTTCAGGTTCGGATTATACGCGGTCGGCGGCCAGTTCTTGCCGCCCATGTTGCCGGGGCAGATGTCCGTTTCCTTGTTGGTGCGGCTCGGCGTGACCGACGCGTTATACTTCTGCACGCCCTGCTTCGGATCATACTCCACCGGCTTGCCGGACTCGGGATCGAGACCCTTGGTCCAGGTCACCTTCTTGACGAAGGGCAGACCCCAGACGAACTTGCCACTGTTGCGGTCGATCGCATAGGCAAAGCCGTTGCGGTCGGCCTCGAGCGCGAGCTTCAGCGTCGTGTTGTTCGGACCGAGGACGTCGACCAGCACGTTCTCCGCCACGCTGTCATAGTCGTAGGGATCGTTCGGCGTGTGCTGGTAGTGCCACTTGATCTTGCCGGTGTCGGCATCGAGACCAAGCGAAGAGTCGGTGTAGAGGTTGTCGCCGGGCCGATACTCGTTGTCCCAGTCCGGTCCGGGATTGCCGATGCCCCAGACGATGGTGTTGGTCGACGGGTCGAAGCTGCCGGTGACCCAGGTCGATCCGCCACCGCTCGCCTTGGCGTTCTTGTCGTCCTTCCAGGTCTCGTGACCGGGCTCGTCCTTGCCCGGGATGGTGTGGGTGCGCCAGACTTCCTTCTGGCTCTTCAGGTCGGTCGCGGCGATCCAGCCGCGAATACCGTATTCGGCGCCCGCGACGCCCGTGATCGCCATCCCCTTGACGATCAAGGGTGCGCCGGTGATGACTTCGCCCTTGTCGGGATCGGCGACCTGGCGCTGCCAGGCAACCTGTCCGGTCTCCTTGTTGGTCGCGATCAGGCGGCCGTCGAGCGTGTGCGAGACGACGAGGTTATCCCACAGCGCGACGCCACGATTGTCGACGCCGCAGCAGGCGACCGCGCCGGCCCAGTCGTGGTCGGTCTTGGGATCCATCTTCCAGACCAGCACGCCTTTGCCGCCGTGGGCATCGATCTTGTAGACCGAACCCCAGCCGTCGGTGACGTACATGAATCCGTTCTCGACGATCGGAGTTCCCTCCAGGCCGCCATGCGACCAGATTCCGCCGCCCTCGACGCCGCCGAGATGCATGGTCCAGGCGACCTTCAGGTTCTTGACGTTGTCCTTGTTGATATCCGCCAGCGACGAGAAGCGCGTCGCCGAGTAGTTCTTGTGGTGGTGCAGCCAGTTGCCGGCTTCCTTGTCGGCATTGAGCAGACGCTCCTGGTTGACATCATCGGCGAGCGCGAAAGAGCCCGCGAAGGTCGCAGCGGATGCTACTGCCGCCGCGAGCATGTGCGATTTAACCCAATTCAACCTTGTCATAAGTTCATTTCCTCCGGATCTAGCATTCTTCATTGATCGAACCGCCCGTCACATACGGGCGATCGCGCGAGAAGCCTTGAGTCCCGACAGGTGACAGTCTCACCCGCCGCCTTCCGGTGGTCACTTCTGGACCAGCACCTCCGTCTCGATTGTTCCAGCCTTCTGGAAAACGATCGCGCATTTGAACGTCTCGCCGGGCGTGAGCGCCTGGCGCAGCTGCAGCAGCATGACGTGATAGCCGTCGCGCTTCAGCTCGAGCGTCCCCTTGGCCGGGACTGGTATATTGGATATCGAGCGCATAGCCGGCGCGCCTTCGCCGCGATCGACGATGTGACGCTCGGAAAAATTCGCGACCGGGCAGCGGACACGCAGCAGCACATCGGCGCTGTCGGCCTCGTTCTTGATCGTCATCGTCAAGGGAAGGTCCCCACCTTCTTTGTCGGCCGCCGGTACGCGCGCGTCCAAAATCTGCAAGGATTCGCTAGCGGCGGCGCGATGCATCACTCCGAACGTGCTGATCAGGCAGAATAATGGCAACGCGATCCATGATCTGCACTTAACGGTCTTGCACGCAACGGCGCAATGCAACCCCCGCTCGAACGACATCAAGTTCTCTCCCGATATGATTTTTGCGGCACTGTTTCATGCTTCGTCGCGCGCTGCCAGCAATAGATCGAGAACGCTGCATCAATGCGATTCCGGCACGCACAGCCGTCATGCTAGTTCTTTGTGCATGAGTGATCTCGATACACTTCCGCCTGTGCAGCGCGAAGCGGCGCATGCCGCACTGCGTGAAGTGATCGGCACGGCAACGATCGACGCCGTGACATCTGTTTCGGGCGGCGCCACGTCAGCGCAATTGTTCCGGATCGATGCGCGCGGCGAGAATTATTTGCTACGGATCGAGGGCATACCGAGCCCGCTGCGCAATCCGCATCAGTATGTCTCGCTTCGGATTGCCGCCGAGGCGGGCATCGCGCCGCGCCTCTATTATATCGACGAGACGTCGCGCGTCGCGATGATGGATTTCGTGCAGCGGCAGCCGCTCGGCCGCTATCCCGGCGGCCTGCCGGCGCTGGCAAGGGCGCTCGGCGAATTGCTGGCGCGCCTGCAGGCGACGCCGACCTTTCCGTCCTTCGTGCGCTATCCCGACATCGTGGCCCGGCTCTGGGCCCATGTTGGCCGCACCGGCCTGTTCGCACCCGGCGTGCTCGACCTGTGTAACGAACATCTCGAACGCATCCACGCGGCCTATATGTGGGATGACACGAACTCGGTCTCGAGCCACAACGACCCGCTTCCCGCCAACATCCTGTTCGACGGCGTCAGGCTCTGGATGATCGACTGGGAGTCCGCCTACCGCACCGATCCGCTGATCGATCTGGCTGTTGTCGGCGACAGCCTCGCACGGACGCCGGAACTGCAAGACATTCTGCATCGTGCCTGGCGCGGCCATCCGCTGAACGACGCGCTGCGCGCCCGGCTCGCGCACGTCCGCGCCCTCACCCGTCTCTATTACGCCGGCGTGCTGCTCAGCGCATCCGCCACCGCCCCGCGCACCACACCCGACACGAGCCTTGCGGCGCCGACGCTGGCCGAGCTCGCAGAGGCCACAAGCACCGGCCGGATAAAGGCCGGCACGCCGGCGGCCAAGCACGTGCTCGGGAAGATGTTCCTTGCCTCGTTCTTGACTGACGTTGCGACGCCCGGCTTCGATCTTTCGGTGTGACTAGCTGCAATTCGTGCGCGAGCCGCTGATCGGCTTCATCTCCGGCTCCGCAAGCACGCAGGTTGCGCTCAGATCGCCGTCGGGCGGCGGCACCTGGGACGGCAAGGTAAAGGTTCCGCGCGCACCGGCGGGAAGCCTGAGCTTCTTGGAGATCCTGAACTTGTCCGGCACCGTGAACGGCTTGAAGTCGCCATCGTTGATCCGAACGCCGCGGCTCATCCCGGTGACCATGAGCGCGCCGGTGTCAACCAGCTCCGCCAGACCTGCACGGCCCGGCAGTACGGAATAGTGGTTGACCGGATGCGCCGAGATCACCGCCTCGACGTCGATCTGCGCGATTCCTGCCGGGTAGTCCACCCGCACGTCGCGCCACAACAATTCTCCAAGGCCTTCCGTCGGCAACAGGATCGCGTTTCGAACCGGCCGGTCAGGAAAATGCCGCGCCGCCGGGACACGGAAGGTCCCCGCGCTCTGCTCGCCGCCGGTCTCATCCACGGCGCGTCCGAATAGCAGCGCCGCGATCTCTTCGGCACGACCATCCTTCATCGTTGCGTCCGTCGCTGGCACTAGGCATCCACTGTGTGCGGTAAAGTGGACCTTTTCGCGCGGCACGCCCATGACGCCGACAAGCGGCTTGCCACTGTGCTGCGGTCCCACACCGTTGGCGGCCGCGAACCGCTGCAGACGCGCGTCGCCCGCCTTGTCGACGGTCACGTCGGCATCGGCCACGACGCCGGCAATGCGTTCGGTCGCCCCGACGATGTCCCAGATCATCGCACCGCCGCTCGCCAGCGCGAGATAGATCGGCTCGGGTCCGGGCGCGATCTCGACGGTCGTCACAAAGGTCACCCGGTCCTGGTTGCCGACCCAGGCGTTCGAGAGCGCCTTGCCCTCCTGCGCCCCCAGAAGAATCAGACGCACCTCGCGCGGGACGGCGGGCACATCACACCCCGCCACCGCGGCTTGCAGCTGCTGTTTCCGGAGCTGAATCTCCCGCGCACGCTGCGCCGCCTGTCGGGCCTCGTTCAGGCGCTTGCCGAAATCCGCGAATTCGCCGGCGGATATCCGGCCATCGCGATCCTGGTCGATCGCGGCAAATTGGTCGCGCACGGCCGCTTCATATTCGGCGAGAGAGACGGCGCCATCTCCGTTCGCATCGAGCGTCATCGGGACGTACTGGGTCATGTTTTGCTGCCAGCTGACGCTGGCCTGATCGGCCTGCCGCTGGCCTTCCTGCCGGATTTCTGCGGCGCTGATGACGCCATCCTGGTCGGCGTCCAGCTTGAGAGCTTCGCTGACAAGCCTGTCGAGCTGCAGACGAACCTGCTCAGGCGTTGGCTCGAGCTGCACCCCGTTGGCGTGGATCATTTGCCGCGCCCGCGGCTGCATCACCGCGATGATCTCTGCCTTCGTGACGGCTCCGTCACCATCGAGATCGTAAGCCAGGACCTGCGTAACGACCTGCAAGCGCCGCTGCGCGGCCGCTATCTTGCGCAGATCGTCGATGCCTTGCGCGGTGACCCCGCGCTCGTCCGGATTGCTCTGATAGAACGCAGCCAGCATCTGCGACCTGACCTGCTCCCAGGTCACGTCCGCACGCATCGCGCCGCCCATCCTGTTGATGATCCATTCCGAATTGGCGCTGGCCGGCGCAGAGAAAACGCCAAGACACATCGCCGAAGCGCCCAGAAGGCGAACCAACCGCAACCGCATTTCATACTCCACTATTCCAGGTTGAACGATGTGGCGCAGGCGCATTAAATTTGCCGTCCCGGATTGCTTCAAATTTGTCCGGGTTGCAGCGACCCTGCGGGTTGCAACGCAGGCAGAGCGTCGCGGAAGATCGTCACTCCGGTGGATTGAACGTCCGCGCGAAGAACACCGGGGCCTTGGCTTTCTTCAACCGGTAGAGCTGCGCCGGCCGGTTCGGGCCCTTGCGCATCTTCGCAACCGGCTCGATCAGGTCGGCGGCGAGCATGCGCGTGCGGAACGCGCTCTTCTCCAGCGGGCGATCGAGCACGATCTCAAAGGTCCGCTGCAATTCCGGCAGCGTGAATTCCGGCGGCATCAGATAGGCCGGCAGCGAGGTGTACTCGACCTTGCTGCGCAGGCGCTGGATCGCGGCCTGCAGGATCTCGGCATGGTCGAAGGCAAGCTTCGGCCGCACCTTCTCGCCCTCGACCGCGAACCACTGCGCATCCGCGGCCAGCGCCCCGCCCGCGGCGTGCTCGCCCAGCAATGCGAAATAGGCGTGCGTCGCAGACCAGCCGCGCGGATCCCGCGTGGCGCTGCCCCAGCTGCCGAGTTGCTCCAGATAGGGGCTGACCACGCCGGTCTTGTCCTTCAGCTTGCGCGCCGCGCAGGCTTCGAGGTCGCGATCGCCGGCGATGTCGACGAAGCCGCCGGGCAACGCCCAAGCCGCTGGAAACGGCTCGGTTTCCGCTCTTGGGCGTTGAACCAAGAGGACCTGAAGCGCGTCCGACCTGATGGCGAAGATGACGACGTCGACCGTCGTCAGCGGCCGCGGAAAGTCGAGATCCGGCTTCTCGGGCATGCTCTCCCCTGCTCCTCTAGAGCTTCTTGTCTTGACGCGTTTTCTTCACGCGAACCGGTGTCCACTTCGCTCGAAAACGCTCTGGTGGCGTGAACCGTTTCGCGCCCCGGCTTGACAATAACATACTTAGTTGTACAGTCCAACTAATTTAGTTGCTCAGACACACTTACTATAGGAGTGCACGCCATGTTCGGTCTCCGCTTCATCAAGGCCCAGCCGACCACCTACCTCATGAAATTCCGCCGCGGCGCGGTGACCCAGCAAGGCGCTGGCCTGTCCGGCTTCTACTATGGGCCGGTCACCTCGCTGGTCGCGGTCCCGATCGGCAGCCGCGACGCCGCCTTCATCTTCCAGCAGATCGCCCGCGACTTTCAGGCGCTGACCATTCAGGGCCATGTCACCTATCGGATCAGCGAGCCGCAAAAAGCCGCCGCGATGCTCAACTTCACCCTCAAGGCCGACGGCAAGACCTACGAGTCCGACGACCCGGAGAAGCTGCCGCAGC
Source organism: Bradyrhizobium sp. th-b2 (assembly GCF_000426785.1). NCBI lineage: Bacteria > Pseudomonadati > Pseudomonadota > Alphaproteobacteria > Hyphomicrobiales > Nitrobacteraceae > Bradyrhizobium > Bradyrhizobium sp. th-b2. The sequence continues at coordinate 194,638 of NZ_AUGA01000009.1, read as the reverse complement.
GGATCCTCGCCACCGTCGAGGTGCTGGCGCAGCAGGCAGTGAAGGAGCTGACCTTGAAGGAGGCCCTGCAGGCCGCCGACCGCATCGCCGGCTTGATCGAGACAGGCCTGCGCGGCCGCGCCGGTATCGCTTCGCTTGGCCTGGAAATCCTCGGCGTCTCGATCCGCGGCATCAAGCCGACGCCGGATACCGCCAAGGCGCTGGAGGCCGAGGCGCGCGAAGGGATCCTCAAGAGCGCGGACGAGGCGATCTTCGCGCGGCGCAATTTTGCCGTGGAACAGGAACGCGCCATCCGCGAGAGCGAGCTCGACACCGAGATCGCGGTCGAGCAGAAGAAGCGCTCGATCCGGGAGACCCAGATGGATGCCGAGGCGAGCGTCGCCGCCAAGCAGGCCGAGCTGCGCGAGGCCGGCATGGTCGCCGACATCACGCTGGAGAGCAAGCGCAAGGACTTCGTCGGCCTCAATGCCGAGAACACCCGCACGCTGGCGGATGCCGAGGCCTATCGGGTCGGGGCGCTGATGAAGATCTTCGAGGGCGTCGACACCCGCGTGATCCAGGCGCTCGCCTCAGCCGGCATGCAGCCGGGACAGCTGATCGCGCAGGCCTTCAGCGGCATCGCCGAAAAGGCCGAGAAGATCGGCCAGCTCAACGTCTCGCCCGATCTGCTGAACGCGCTCTTGGAGAAGCCCGCCGCTGTGGAGGTTGCCCGTGCCCGCCGACAATGACCGCAAGATCGTCCTCGTCACCCGCAAGACGCGGCTCGAGGAACTGATCGCAAAATACCTGACCGCGGCGCAGGCCCGCTTCTATGTCGAGCATCTCGGCGCCGACTTCTCCGACTACCAGCGCGAGCACGATGTCTACCAGGCCGAGCGCCACGTCACCGTGCGGGCGCTGGAGCAATGGGGCCGCTACCAGATCATCGACCGGAGTTTTTTGCCGAACTTCATCTTCGGCCCTGCCGACATCGTGGTGGCGCTCGGCCAGGATGGCGTCGTCGCCAACACGATGAAGTATCTCGACGGCCATCCGCTGATCGGGCTCAACCCCGATGCGAAGCGCTATGACGGCATCCTGCTGCCGTTCGTGCCACGCGATCTCCCTGCCCTGCTGCGCGAGGTCGCATCCGACAGACGCGGCCACAAGGCGGTGACCATGGCCAGGGCCGAGCTCACCAACGGCCAGGTGCTCTACGCCGTCAACGACCTCTTCGTCGGCGCGCGCACTCATACGTCAGCCGTCTACGAGATCGCGCTCGCCGGGCAGAAGGAACGGCAGTCGTCGAGCGGCCTGATCGTGGCGACCGGCCTCGGCTCGACCGCCTGGTTCAAGAGCATCGTCACCGGCTCGCTCGCGATCGCAGGCAGCTTCGGCAATGGCGGCAGCGCCCCGCCCTATCTGCCGCAGCCGTGGGACGCGGGCGTACTGCGCTTTGCGGTGCGCGAGCCGTTTCCAAGCCGCACCTCGCAGGTCACGCTGGTCTGCGGCAGCCTCGACCGCGCCGAGCGCCTCAGCCTGCGCTCGCTGATGCCCGAGAACGGCGTCATCTTCAGCGACGGCATCGAAGCCGACCGGCTCGATTTCAATTCGGGGACGGAAGCCCAGATCACAGTCGCCGAGCGCGAAGGACGGCTGGTGGTGTGAGGCCGCCGGCGTTCGCGCGGCTGGTTCACTGCGGCACCGGGTGCAATTTCGCGAGCTGGTCGATCGACAGTGTGGCCTCGCGCTCCGTCAGCGGAAAGCGCACAATGATGTCCTGGCGGCCAAGCTGCCCCCACAGCCCGTCCGACGACCATTTCTGCGGCTCAGGCCCGCGTGGGCCATCAAGCCAAACGAAATACCATTCCGTCATCGCAATGTATCCAGACGCGATCCCTGGAAATTTGGGCCTTTGGCGATCAATCCGCAATGCCCAACCGCTGCCGCGTCCGTTCGGCTATTCGTAGGGCCTGCCGTCCTTGTGCAGGAAGCGGCCGTCGGAGCTCGGGCTCATCATGTCGATGTCGGAGCAGGTGATGACGTCGGCGCGCGAGCGCGAGCCGACCTCAAGATAGGTCGCCGTCATCTGCGACCGGTTGATCAGATGGTGTCCGTTGCCGGAGTTTTTCGGAAACGCCGCGCAATCGCCGGCGCGCAGCACGGTCTCGCCGCCGTCTTCCACCAGCACCACCTCGCCCGCGAGCACATAGACGAACTCGTCCTCGTCCGAATGCCAATGGCGCTGGCTCGACCAGTTGCCCGGCGGCAACCGCATCAGATTGACGCCGAAGTCGGCGAGCCCGCCGGCGTCGCCGAGACGCTGCCGCACGCGCTCGGCGCATGGCGCGGCAAACTCGGCCGGATAACCCGTCCCCTTGCGTTCCGGCACTTTTGTCAGGTCGATCTTCGGCATGGCTGTTTCCCGGGCGATGGCGGCAAGCGAATGCGCGACCTATGCGTGGACGTGCATCGATCGCAACGGCCCGCCGCAACCGGGGCGCTGCATCGCGCGCAGTCAGCCGCGCGCGACGAGATCCTTCGCCATCAGGATGTCGTCATAATAGCGACCGTCGATCTTCAGCGCGCGCTGCTCCAGCCCGTACTCGACAAAGCCCGCGCTGCGGTAGAGCCGATGGGCCTGCTCGTTGTCCTTCACCACCGCGATCAGCACCAGCTCGACCGTTTCAGCGGCAAGATCGAGCACGGCATCGATCAGAACGCGGCCGACGCCGGCGCGCCGTGCCGCCGGCCGCACATACATGCCGACCAGTTCGCCCTTGTGCCGCTGCTTCGGCCCGACGCCAGCGACGAAGCCGACGATGCCTGCGAGTTCGCCGCCGCGAAACGCGCCAAGTATCACCGCGCCGCGCTCCAGCCGCTCCGCGAACCAGCCTGTGGGATGGACACTCTCCGTCTCATAGGCGCTGCCGAACGCCTCCGGGCTCAAGCGCAACGCCTCGAGGCGGATGTCGCGATAGATGGCAGCGTCCGCGGGCAAGAGCCGGCGAATCTCGATGGATGGCACGCTCATTCCGAGTCCCTGCGATCGGGTGGATGTCTCACACCAGCGAATAGCAGGTTCCCGCCCTTGCCGCGATATCGGCGCGAGCGATCCTGCCGCCGGGCGGCGGTCGCGGCGGATCAACTCACGATGTTGAAGTTGGCTGCCGTGACCCTGTCTACCGTCGCACCGTTCTACGCCAAGGATAAGGCGAGCGGCGTTCTCGGCTCCTACTGTTCGCTAAGCCCTTGTCCGGAATTCACGTTGGCCAGATCGGTGCCCCGAACGCAGGCAGGTCAGCCCGATCTCGATCAGCCTTCTCTGGCTGATCGACGCGTCGCTCGTAGTGAGCGGCCAGCTGCAACAGGCGCTTCCTGATGAACGGGTCAGCTTGCTCTGCAAGCGCCCGCACGGTCCGCGCCCTCTCTCTGCAAAAATCGTCGTCCATGGTGTCCCGCTGAAATCACAGCGGGATAGTGTCAGCTAAGCGTGTGATGGCATGTGAACTAGCTTACACTGTCGTGGCATTTCCCCTCAATTCGAGGTTATCAACCACCCGCCCCTGTCATCCAGCAACGAATGCGACGCCAACCCATGCGCCTTTTCGCCAAACGACGTTGCACGAGTAAGTCTTGTTCGGTGGAACAATAAGCGTGAATTGGTCGGGAAGGGGTGACGGCGGATCATCCGCCTCCAGCGCCGCGCCATTCTCTGTGATGTCGCCGACGACACAGCACAGTGACATGTCGCCGAACCTGATTAGCGCATTGTCCAGCGATGGATTACGCACAGACTTGCGTCTGTCGGGAAAAGCAACCATTTCCGAGCCCATCAATAACTAATGCAAATTAGATCGATGCTGCGCGTGAAAGATTGCGTTTCTACTAACGATCGGGGTACCGCGCGCGCCGCGACCAGCGCGAAGCCGGCGCCGCTGCGTCACGCTGTGCGCCGGTTGGATCGGCTTTTCCCGCGGCGGCGCCGCGGCTTCTGACGACGGTTTCTGGGTAGATCAAGTGATCTTGCCGCATCCGTTGCCGGCTGCGCAGCGGGCTCGCCAGGCGGCAGATCGGCGGTCGATCGAGGCGGCTCTCTCCGAACGGCGACAGCCGTTTCGAGCGCGGAGAGGAATTGCCGACCTTCTTCTGTGATCGACCAGCCTTCAACATCACGGAGCACGAACCTGGCCGAGAAGATATTCAGGTCAGGCGCATGCGCGAGCAGCCGCTTCATGCGATCGGTCCAGTCTTTGCCGCTATTCATCAGGATTTCGACGGCATGCCGTACTTCGGCAACAGACGCCCGCCCGGCGGGTTGGCCGGCCAGCACTTTCAGGACGGTCAACTGGAACGACACTCCCCCATCTCCAGTCACTGGGTGTGCAGTTTCCGGCGCAAGGAATCAGCCACAAATGTGTGACGTCAATAACATGGCGCGGTTAACCTCAACTAAATTGGGCTAACCCGAGCGCAGGAGTTCCAGATTTAACCTCGCCGCGCGACATCAAGCTTAACGCGCGAGTTCGTTTGCCTTGATGCTCAGAAGCCCTCAGACATCAGCGTACCGGATATTGCCCTCCATCCGGGTCCACCATGGCGAAGCCGTCGCGCCAGGATATTCGGCGTGGCGGCTTCGTACATACGAACCGATCAAATTGACTGAAGAAGCTGCATGACGAAGCCTGACTGGATGTCGCTTTGGCACGTGTGGACTGTGATTGTCCCACGGCGAACAATTACGAGCGAGTTGGCTTGGGGGCGCGTCTGGCGACGGTTTGACGGACGATCGTGGATATACAAGCGGTTCGCCGAACTTGAAATCGAAGTGGACCGCTGATCCAAAGCGCCCGCAGGACTGCCACGCCCGCGGCTGCTAGGCGGTTCGTAATGAGCGGGCAGCCCCTTGGAACGGAGGCGCCGTGGGGGCACGGTGCCAACCGCGCTCAGACGCTAGCACGAACGCCATTGCAGCTCTTGTTAGTTGGGTCACAGTCGCGGCGACGGCCCTTCACGTGCCCCCTTGACCGCCATCCTCAGTCGAACTGGATCGGCTCCGATCCCGGATAAGCGTGCGCGACAAACTCGCAGAAGGCGCGGGCCGCCGGAGAAAGCCGCGCCTTGCTTTTCCAGGCAAGGCCGACGTCCATCGTGTGCACGTCATCGTCCAGCACCTTGACGTCGATACGGTGGCCCTCGAGGGACCAGGGCCGATAAACCATGTCGGACAGGATTGTGATGCCCATTCCGGTCGCCACCATGCTTCGAACCGCTTCCACAGACAACGTTCGGAAGGTCACGTTGGGGACATGCGGGGTACGCTGCCAGTAACGCATCGCGGAACGTTCGGCTTCGTCGACCGTCAACATCAGATACGGCTCGCCGGCAAGGTCGGCCAGCGTGACCTTGTCCTTGCGCAACAGCGGATGATTGGCGCAGGTCCAGAGCCGGCGCGGAGACCGCAGCAAGAGCCGTGAATGGATGCTGCGCCGATCATGCAAATTCGAGACAAGCATGATCGCGGCATCGACGCTGCCCTTCACCAGGCTCTGCTCGATGGCGTCGCGCTGAAACTCATGAAGCCGCACGGTAATGCCCGGAAAGGATCGCCAGAAGCGCGACAGCAGCGGCGGCAGGAAATATCCGGCCACCGTGTAGCTGACCGCGACGTCGACGGTGCCGTCGACCTGGGTGCCCCAGCGGTGCGGCCCCCGCATCGCATCCGACACGCTGGCTTCGACGGCGCGGGCGCGCTGCAGGAACTGCTGACCATCGACGGTGAGCGTGACGCCGTTGGAATGCCGGTCGAACAGCTTGTGGCCGAGGTCGGCTTCAAGCGCCTTGATCGATGCCGTGACGGCCGATTGCGTCACGTTGAGCGCAGCCGCAGCCGCCGAAACCCTCCCGGATTCCGCGGTGGCAATGAAGTGGCGGACCTGACGGAAAGTCAGGGTCATCAATTTTTCCGATATCAGTGACTACTTTTTCGAATTTTACAATCGCCCCGCGCGTCTAAAAAATCAATCGTTGCTTCGCGTAGGGGACGGCAGCTCGATGACTTCCCAAGGCTTGGAGTTGGTCGCTCGCGACGTCAGCGTCCAATTCGATGGCCTGAAAGCGCTGTCGAACGTGACCTTGGCTGTCCCCCGCGGCCGCATCACCGGATTGATCGGGCCCAACGGCGCGGGAAAGACCACACTGATCAACGTCCTGACCGGATTCCAGCCGGTCGGCACGGGAACTGTGGAGCTGGAGGGTGCCGCGATCGGCGGCATTGCCGCGCACAAACTGCGGCGCATGGGCGTCGCGCGCACGTTTCAGTCCGGGCGGCTGTTCCGCGATCTCCCTGTTCTCGACAACCTCGAGGTGACCGGCGTCGGCCTCGGCCTGAGCCGGCGCGACGCGATTGCGGAAGCCAGGCGCGTCTTGACCTGGCTCGGCATTTCGCCGCTCGCAGCCACAATTGCCGGCGCCCTGCCCTATACCGACGAACGCCGCGTTGCGATCGGCCGCGCCATCATGTGCACGCCGCGCTATCTGCTGCTCGACGAGCCCGCAGCCGGCATGTCCGAGCATGAGAGCCACGATCTGGCCGTGGTCATCAAGCGGATCGCGGGCGAGCTCGGCATCGGCGTTCTCCTGATCGAGCATAACATCGGGCTCGTGCTCGAACTGTGCGAACGCATCTTCGTGCTGGATTCCGGCGAGATCATCGAGGTCGGTGCGCCCGACCAGATCCGCCGCAGCGACGCGGTTCGCCATGCCTATATGGGCACGCAGCAGGACGAGGTCGTTCCGGCGCTCGCGGAAGAGGCCGCGGCGTCATGACCTTGCTGGCGGTCAACGACATCACCGTGAGCTATGGGCGCCTCACTGCCCTGCGTGGCGTCACGCTGACCATCGCCGAGGGTGAGATCCTGTTCGTGACCGGCCCCAACGGCGCCGGGAAGTCGACCCTGCTGAATGCGATCGCCGGCGTCGTGCCGACAGGCTCGGGCAGCATTACGCTGGACGGCGGGCGCGTGACCGGCGCAGCACCGGAAGAGATCGCACGGCGCGGATTTTCGCTGGTGCCCGAAGGACGCAACGTGTTCGGCGGACTGACCGTCGAAGAGAACCTGAAGGTCGGCACCGGCATGCGCGCCGACCGGAGCAAAATTGCTGGCGATCTCGAGTCCGTCTACCGGGATTTTCCGATGCTGGCAGAGCGCCGCCACACCACGGCCGGGATGCTGTCGGGTGGTCAGCAACAGATGCTGGTGATCGGCCGCGCCTTGATGGCGGCGCCCCGCATCATGGCAATCGACGAACCGTCGCTCGGCCTTGCGCCCAAGATCATCGACCAAGTCTACGAGATCCTGATGCGGCTGCGCGCGCAGCGCAAGCTCACGCTGCTGATCGTCGAGCAAAGCTCGACCCGCGCCAAGATGACGGGCGGGCGAATGGTCCTGATCCGGGGCGGACGCATCGTGCTGGAGGGTGAGGCCGCCGACATGGTCAAGGACGCACGGCTGAAACAGGCCTATTTCGGCTTCGGGGACCATTAGACCATGACTGCCGCCCTGCAAATCGTGTTCGACGCGTTGAGCCTGGGCAGCCTTTATGCGCTCGGCGCCCTCGGTATAGCGGCGGTGTTCGGGGTCATGCGCCTGGTGAACTTTGCGCATGGCGACTTCATCGCCTTTTGCGTCTTCGCCATGTTGTTGCCGTCGGTGGATGCCGCCGCGATCGTATTTGCCGGCCGGCTGCCGTTCTACCTGCTGATCCCCCTGCTGCTGCTGGTCGGCGCCGGGCTGTCGATGCTGTCGGAAGTCGTAGTCTTCCGCCGCTTCCGCAACGCCAATCCGGCGACCATGATGATCGCGTCCTTTGCGCTCGGCTTCGTGATCCGGCACCTGTTATTGTTGCTCTATTCGAGCCGCCCGAAGTCGATCACGCTGTGGCCGGGCCTCGGCCTGCCGGTGGAGTTTCTCGGCGCCCATATTCCGATGCTGCAGGTCGTGACCATCATCATCACGCTGGTGGTGCTCGCCGCGCTGGTGCTGTTCCTGAAGCGCACGCGCTACGGCCTCGAGATGCGTGCCGCCGCCGAGAATTTCACCATGGCCCGCATGCTCGGCGTACGCGCCAACGGCGTCATTCTGCTGGCCTTTGCCATCAGCGGCATGCTGGCGGCGGCGATCGGCCTGATCCTCGCCACCAATTCCGGCACCGCCGATATCGGGATGGGCGCCAATGTCATGCTGATCGCCTTCATCGCGACCGTGATCGGCGGGCTCGGCAGTGTGCCCGGCGCGGTCGCCGCCGGCTTCCTGATCGGGGCTGCGAGCGTCGTGTTCCAGGCCACCCTGCCGCACGATGCCCGCGTGTTCCGCGACGCCTTCGTCTATGGCGCGGTGATCGTGGTCCTGCTGGTTCGTCCGCAGGGCCTGTTCGCCCCCAAATCCGCCAAGCAGCGAGTCTGATTCATGTCGCGGCCGCCATCCGTCATCCGGCAAACGATCATCACCCCGATCATCCTGATCGTGGTGCTGCTGGCCATGACGGCCTTGACTTATCAGTTCGGCAGCCGCGCCTTCAATCGCACCGCGATCGAAATGTTCATCAACATCATGGTGGTGGTCGGCCTGTACGCCTTCGTCGGCAATTCCGGCCTGCTGTCATTCGGGCATATCAGCTTCATGTGCCTCGGCGCCTACATGACGGCATGGCTGGCGATCCCGCCGGTCATGAAGTCGATCACGCTCAAGGGATTGCCGGCCTGGCTGCTGCACACGCAATTGCCGATGTGGATCGCGACGCCGATCTCCGGCCTGTTTGCGGCGCTGTTTGCGCTGATCGTCGGGCGCATCATCATGCGCCTCTCCGGGATTGCCGCCTCGATCGCCACCTTCGGCCTGCTCGGCGTCGTCAACAACGTCTATTCGAACTGGGACTCGGTCACCGGCGGACAGGGTTCGATCGTCGGAATTCCCCCGACCATGAACGTCTGGGTCGGGTGGCTCGGCGCCGCGGTCGCCATCGCGATCGCCTATCTCTACTCGGTGTCGCGCTCCGGGCTCGCGCTGCGCGCGGCGCGTGACGAGGCCGTCGCCGCCAGCGCTTCCGGGGTCGATATCGTGCGTGAGCGGCTGGTCGCCTTCGTGGTCAGCGCCTTCATCATCGGTCTGGCAGGCGCGCTCTATGCGCACTTCCTGAGCATCGTCAATCCCGGCTCGTTCTACCTGCGCACCACCTTCATCGCGCTGTCGATGCTGGTGGTCGGCGGCATGTACAGCCTCAGCGGGGCGGTGTCCGGCGTGGTCGCGATGTCGGTGCTGATCGAGCTGTTTCGCAACCTCGAAAAGGGCTTCAGCGTCGGCAGCCTGACCGTTGGGTTGCCGAACGGCGCCCAGGAGATCGCGATCGGCATCATCACCATCATCATCCTGATCTACCTGCCGAGCGGTCTGACCCGCAACCGCGAATTCACATGGCGCGGCTGGCCGCTGCAGCGGCGCCTTGCACAGCCAGTACAGACTGCGCTGAAGGAAACCAACTGAAGTTCGTTGCATCATTGGAGGAGTGGATCATGCGTTTTACCAAGATACTGGGGATACTGGCCGGCGTGTCCACATTGTGGCTCACACCGTCCCACGCCGCGAACGAGATCGTGGTCGGGTTCGCGACCGCCGCGTCGGGCTTCATGCAGGCCTATGACAAGCCGGCGCAGGATGCCGCCCTGATCCGCATCGACGAGATCAACAAGGCGGGCGGCCTGCTTGGCAAGAAGATCAAGCCGGTGTTCGCCGACACCAAGACCGACCAGGCCGAAGGTGCCAAGGCAGGACTTGCGGTGCTCGACCAGGGTGCCGACCTCGTCATCGTCTCCTGCGACTACGATTTCGGCGCGCCGGCCGCGCTGCAGGCGCAGGCGGCCGGCAAGGTCTCCTTCTTCCTGTGCGCCGAATCGATCAAGGCCGGCATCCCCGGCGTCGGGCCGTTCTCGTTCTCGGCCTCGGTGCTGGCGCCGGTGCAGGGCGCGACCATGTCGGAATGGGCCTATACCAAGAAGAATGTCCGCAGCTTTTACCGGCTGCTCGACAGCTGGACCGTCTACAACAAGGGCATCTGCGACGGCTTCGACTGGATGCTGCCTCGTCTGAAGGACGCCACCCTCGCCGGCAGCGACACCTTCAAGAACGACGACGCCTCGATCGCATCCCAGATCACGCGGATCAAGAGCCTGCCCAAGGAACCCGACGCCATCATGCTCTGCACCATGATGCCGGGCGCCGTCTCTGCCATCAAGCAGATCCGCGCCGCCGGCATCAAATCGATGATCCTCAACGGCTCGGGCGTCGACGGCAGCTATTGGCTGAACGCCGTGCCCGACCTGTCGAACTTCTACGTCCCGGTGCAAGGCTCGGTCTATGGCGACGATCCGAACCCGAAGGTCAACGAGTTCAACAAGAAGTACAAGGAAGTCACCGGCGGCGATCCGTCCAGCCAGTACGTCTATCCGGGCTACGTCCTGATCGACGTCTGGGCCAAGGCGGTCGAACGCGCCAAGACGACCGACGCTGCGGGCGTGGTGGCCGAGCTCGAGAAAATGAACAACGAGTCGACGCTGTTCGGGCCGCGCACTTTCACCAAGGACATCCACCACCAGAACCAGGGCCGTTATCTGATCGTCGACACCGAGGCCGGCAAACCGAAGGTGATCGATCAGTGGACGATCTCGGAAAAAATCCCGGTCGACTATTTGATCTCCAAATAGGCTCGCCGCGCGCCGCGTGCGGATGCCTCGTCGCATCCGCAAGCGGGCCGGCCGATCGGATCACACGCAACAACCCGGAACAGGACAACGGGAGGAAAGTGAAATATGGTCGTCATCAATTGCGACATGGGCGAAGCCTACGGACTCTACAGGATGGGCGATGACAAGGCCCTGATGCCTCATATCGACGTCGCGAACGTCGCCTGCGGCTTTCATGCCTCCGACTTCAACCACATGCGCAAGACCGTGCAACTGGCCAGGCAGCATGGCGTCAAAGTCGGCGCCCACCCGTCGCTGCCTGATCTGCAGGGCTTCGGGCGCAGGGAGATGAAGATCGATCGCGACGAGCTCGCGAACTGCCTGCTCTATCAGATCGGTGCGCTCAAGGCGTTCCTCGATGCCGAGGGCATGCCGCTCAATCACATTAAACCGCACGGCGCGCTGTACGGCATGGCATCCCGCAACGAGGACATCGCGGAGGCAGTCGCCGACGCCGCCGATGTCTACAAGGTGCCGTTGCTCGGCATGAAGGGCACGCTGCATCAGAAGGTCTACGAGCGCCGCGGCCACACCTTCGTCGCCGAATACTATGCCGATCTCGACTACAACGCCGACGGCAGCCTCATCATCACCCGCGAACACGACGCCAAGGATCCCGTCGATGCGGCCTCACGCTGCACGCGCGCGGTGAACGAGGGCAAGACCCGCACGGTGGCCGGAAACGACATCATTGTCGGGGCCGATTCCATCTGCATCCATTCCGACACACCCAATGCGGTTGCCATCGCGGAGGCGGTTCGCGAAGCGGTGCGTCCCTATCTGACGGCGCCCTGACGCATCGCGCCACGACGATCGAAGCGAACACACGAGGACATTCCATGGCCACTCAGCAGATACTCTCGCCGCTACCGGGCATCTTCTACCGCAAGCCCGCCCCCGACAAGCCGGACTACAAATCTGACGGCGACAGCATCACGGAAGACGACACGATCGGCCTCATCGAGGTGATGAAATCATTCAACGAGGTCAAGGCAGGCGCAGCGGGCAAGATCGTGCGCTTCCTGACGGAGAACGAAGAAGCCGTGATGGCCGGCCAGCCCATCGCCGAGATCGACGTTTGAGCCGACCAGCATCCATGACGATCAAGAAGCTCCTCATTGCCAACCGCGGCGAGATTGCCGTGCGGATCAACCGCGCGGCCCGCCAACTCGGCATTGCGACCGTGCAGGTCTACAGCAAGGCCGACAGGGACTCGCTCGCCGTCCGCCTCGCCGACGAGGCGGTCGACATCGGTCCGCCGCAGGCCTCGAAATCCTATCTCAACCAGGATGCGATCCTCGCCGCGGCCAAGGCCACCGGTGCCGACGCCATCCATCCCGGCTATGGTTTCCTTGCGGAGAACGCGAGCTTCGCCGCGGCGGTCGCAGCCGCCGGCCTTATTTTTGTCGGACCCACCGCAGAATCGATCCGCCTGATGGGCGACAAGGTTGCCGCCCGCGAAGCGGCGGCTGCCGCCGGCGTTCCGACGGTCCCGGGCAGCCGCGGACGGCTGGAGGCCGCCGAGGCCGCCTTCGCGCTGGTCGAAACGACCGGCTTCCCGGTGATGATCAAGGCCGCGGCCGGCGGCGGCGGGCGCGGCATCCGCATTGCGCGAACCGCGGAGGAATTTCATCATTTGATGCCGCAGGCGCAGGCCGAGGCACTGGCGGCGTTCGGCGATGGCGGCCTCTATGTCGAGAAGCTGGTCGAAGGCGCCCGGCATATCGAGGTGCAGGTGCTGGGCGACGGCAACGACGTCATTCACTGCTTCGAACGCGAATGCTCGTTGCAGCGCCGCCGTCAGAAGGTGTGGGAAGAAGCCCCCTCGCCGTCGCTGACCCCAGCGGTGCGTGGACTGCTCTGCGCGTCAGCGGTCGCGCTCGCCAAGGCGGTGAACTATCGCGGCGCCGGGACGATCGAGTATCTCTATGACGACCGCAGCCATGAATTCTACTTCCTCGAGATGAACACCCGCATCCAGGTCGAGCATCCGGTGACGGAGATGGTGACCGGGATCGACCTGGTGGTCGAGATGATCCGGATTGCGGGCGGCGAACCGCTCCGCATCCGTCAGGATCAGGTGCAGGTCGACGGCCATGCGATCGAGGTCCGCATCAATGCGGAGGATCCTGCAAAGGGCTTCCTGCCAAACCCCGGCACGGTGAGCGCGCTCCGCATTCCCGGCGGAGACGGGGTGCGCTTCGACAGCATGCTCTATGCCGGCTACACGGTGCCGCCCTTCTACGACAGCCTGCTCGGAAAGCTGATCGTTCACGATCGCGACCGTCCGCGCGCCATCGCGCGGCTCATCCGCGCGCTCGCCGAGCTCGAGGTCGAAGGGCTGGCGACGACCAAGCCGTTGCACCAGGCATTGGCAGGTGACCCCGACGTACAGGCCTCGCGTTTCCACACCGCCTGGCTCGAACCGTGGCTCGCGTCACATGCCGAGGCCCTTGCGGCGGCAACGACGCCGCCGTCCGCGACACTCACTCCGACAACCGCACGATAACCCGCCCCGTCAGCAACAGGAGGCCGCAGTTCCATGCAAACCAGATTTTCCTACGGCGGCGACGAGCACATCTTTGCCGAAGTCGACGAAGCGATGTCGCTGGAGGCCTTTTTCAAGAGCCTCTTCGTCACCAACGCCGTGCGCGACGCCAGGATCAGGGGCGTGACCGAGATCTGCCCGGCCAACGCGTCCTACCAGGTCAAGTTCGATCCGGATCAGATCAAGCCCGACGACCTCCTCGCCGAGCTGAAGCGGCTGGATTCGTCGACCGAGAAATCCGAGCCGGTCATCAAGACGCGGATCATCGAGATCCCGGTGCTCTACAACGATCCCTGGACGCACGAGACCTTGATGCGGTTTCGCGAGCGCCACCAGAATCCCGACGGCACCGATCTCGAATATGCGGCGCGCATCAACAACCTCGATAGCGTCGATTCGTTCGTCAAGGCGCATTCCAGCGCGCCCTGGTTCGTCTCGATGGTCGGATTCGTTGCCGGTCTGCCCTTCCTCTACCAGATGGTCGACCGCAAGCGGCAGCTTCAGGCCCCGAAATATCTGCGTCCACGTACCGACACGCCGAAGCTGACGGTCGGACATGGCGGCTGCTTCAGCTGCATCTACTCGGTGCGCGGCGCCGGCGGCTACCAGATGTTCGGCATCACGCCGATGCCGATCTACGATCCGAACCAGAAGATCAGCTATCTCCGGGATTTCATGTGCCTGTTCAGGCCGGGCGACATCGTGAAGTGGAAGCCGATCGACCGGCCGGCCTATGACGCCGCAGTCGCCGATGTCGATGCCGGCCGCTTCGCGCCCGTGATCCGCAACGTCTCGTTCTCGCTGACCGAATTCAACCGCGACATCGATGCCTATAATCGCAAGCTCGAGGGGGTGCTCCATGCCCATTAAGGTCTTGAAACCGGGACTTGCGACCACCGTCCAGGATCTCGGTCGTCCCGGCTATTATCACATCGGCATCCCGCTCTCCGGCGGCATGGACCGTCACGCGCTCGCGGCGGCCAATCTGCTGGTCGGCAATGAGGAAGGCGCCGCCGTGCTCGAAGCCGTCTTCATGGGGCCCGAGCTTGAGTTCACCGAAGATGCCGTCGTCGCGGTCACCGGAGCCGAGTTGCCGCCGAAGCTCGATGGCGCGCCGCGCGAGAGCTGGACCAGCTTCAAGGTGAAGCGCGGTGAGAGGCTTTCGTTCGATTTCCTCAAACAGGGCGCGCGCGCCTACATCGCGGTCGCCGGCGGCATCGACGTGCCGCTGGTGCTCGGCTCGCGCTCGACTTACGCGCTCGGCGCGCTCGGCGGCTTCAAGGGACGCAAGCTCGAGGCCGGCGATGAATTGCCGGTCGGCGCATCAGCGGCGCCGGCCGAGGAAGGCCGCACGATCGCCAAGGAGTTGCGCGGGCTGCCGGCAGGAATGCCGACGGAGCTGCGCGCCATGCCGGGACTTTATTGGCACCGCCTCACCGAGACCGCCGGCAGCGGCTTCTTCTCCGATACCTGGAAGGTCGCACCGGAAGCGGACCGGATCGGCTACCGCTTCAAGGGCGGCAAGCCGCTCGAATTCGTTCCGCGCGAGCCTCCGTTCGGGGCCGGCTCCGATCCCTCCAACATCACCGACGCCTGCTATCCCTACGGTTCGATCCAGGTGCCCGGCGGCACCGAGCCGATTGTGTTGCATCGCGATGCGGTTTCCGGCGGCGGCTATTTCATGGTCGGCACCGTCATTGCGGCTGACATGGACCTGATCGGCCAGCTTCAGCCCAACACGCCGGTGAGGTTCGTCAAGGTCGGGATGGATCAGGCGCTTGCCGCGCGCCATCATCGCGCCGGACTGCTGACGCGGCTGCGCAGTTCCCTGGCGTAACAGCGCCGGGGCGGCTTCGACAACACGCAGCGTGTCGACCGGGTCCGTTCGACACGCTTGTCTGTGCGGCAGATGTCGTCATTCTGTGCGTCCGGCGCGTGATCCGATCGCGCAATGCGCGGAACATGACAAGAACCTATCTCCCGCGTTCGGGCACGGGAGTTGCAAGGGAATAGCAAGAAGGAAAGTCGCAGGAGCTGCGACGGGCCGACGGCCAACGCCGGAACGGACCGTGTCAGCAGAGATAAAGACAAGACAGCAGTCGACGGCAGTGACGGAGCGCAAGATGCAGACCACTTACGCGACAAACGACATTCCCGCGCAGCAACGCCGGCAGTACTGGCAGCAAGTCGTTTCCGACATCTACTTCTCGCTCGACCTTCGCTTTCTCGGAGGCCACGACTTCAACGGCAGTTTGGGTGCCTGGTCGCTCGGGCCGCTTTCGGTCTCCCGCAACGTGTCGGACGGCCTGCTCTACAAGCGGCACGAGCGCCATCTGCTCAATGAACGGGAAGAGTGTTTCCTGATCACGGTGCCGGAGCTTGCGGAAATCCGCTTCGCGCAGGACGGCAAGGAGGTGCTGTGCCGTCCCGGCGCTTTCCTGATCGAACGCAGCCATTTGCCCTACGAGTTCAGCCACCGCGATCCGACGGCGCTCTGGGTGCTGAAGATCCCGAGTGCCGTGCTGAAGGCGCGGATCTCGCGCCCCGAACGGCTCGCAACCCTGCAATTCGACTGCACCCGCAGCGTCGGCGGACTGTTCGTCGATACGCTGCGCCTTGCCGGGGAACGCATCGAAGAGATGGACGAGCCGGCGCGAGCCATGATGGGCCGGCACCTGATCGATCTCTTGGCGATGGCGGTCGAGTCCGACGAGCGCGTGCTGGCCGGGCATTCGTCCACGATCCGCAATGCCCATCTGCATCGCTGCGAGCACTTTATCCGCACTCGCCTCGACGACATGCGGCTGACGCCGCAGATGGTGGCGGACGCGTGCGGCATCTCGCTCAGATATCTGCACCAGCTATTTGAAAGCGAAGGCATCACCGTCAGCACCTACGTTCGCACTCAGCGCCTGGCGATGTGCGATGCCATGCTGCGCGATCCGCAGTGCCGCAAGAGCATCTCGGAGATCGCCTATCACTGGGGATTCGGCGACCAGGCCCAGTTCAGCCGCAACTACCGCAGCCGCTTCGGCTGCACGCCGAGCGAGGCGCGGGCTGCATCGCGCACGGCGCGTCCCTGACGCGTCGCCGCCTTGCTCCCGCTCCGCTTTGATCGCGCGTTAGGCTAGGCAGCAATCCAACGCCTCGTGCTCTCCAGCGCAAATCTTCCTGCGCTGAGCGTCAAGAGCTGAGCCCGCGGCCTGCCTACAATCCTCGCGACATCTGCGGAAATCCGCCGGTCGAACCGATCGTCTGAGCCAACCGGATCGTCGATCCGGCGCGCGCAGTCGCGTCACGACCTCGTCCGGCCCGGGCTCGAAAGGAAGTCGTATCGTGCAGAACCTTCGCGTTGCCGTCGACGTCGGCGGCACCTTCACCGACATCTGCATCATGGACGAGGCAAGCGGCCTCATCCGCATCGAGAAGACGGCAACGACGCGCGATCCCATCGAGGGCATCATGGGCGGCGTCTCCAAGGCCGGTATCGACCTGTCCAAAGTCGCGCTGTTCTCGCACGGCACCACGGTCGCGACCAATGCGCTGATCACGCGCCGGCTGCCGCGCACCGCCGTCGTGACCACGCAGGGATTCCGCGACGTCATCGAAATCCGCCGCGCCAACAAGGAAGACCTCTGGGACACCTACAAGGACGTGGTCAAACCCTACGTGCCGCGGCGTGACCGGCTGACCGTACCCGAACGCATCGATGCGGCCGGCAAGGTGATCGAGCCGCTCGATGTCGACGCCGCGCGCGAGGTTGCGCGCATCCTCAAGCGCCGCGGCGTTGCCGCGATCGCGGTGTGTTTCATGAACGCCTATCTCAACGGCGCGAACGAGCGCGCGATGCGCGACATCCTGCTCAAGGAAATGCCCGATATTCCGGTATCGATCTCCTCGCAGGTGCTGCCGGAAATCTTCGAGCACGAACGGTTCTCGACCACGGTCGCCAATGCCGTCGTGAGCCCGGTGGTCGTCAGCTACACCACCAGGCTCGGCGACCGGCTCGCCGATGAAGGCTATACCCGCGATCTGCTGCTGCTGCACACCGGCGGCGGCGTCATGACGCCCGCGAGCGTCAAGGATTTCGCCGCACGTCTGGCCGGCTCCGGAATTGCCGCAGGCGCCATCGCCAGCCGCTACATCGCCGGTCTGTGCGGCTTTCCCAATTCCATCGGCCTCGACATGGGCGGCACCTCGACCGACGTGTCGCTGGCCTATGAAGGCCAGTCGCGCATCACCAAGGACTGGTACATCGAGTTCGGCTATCCGATCCGCTTTGCCTCGATCGAGGTGCTTACCATCGGCGCCGGCGGCGGATCGCTGGCCTGGACCGATCCGGCGGGCTCCCTGCGCAACGGGCCGCAATCGGCCGGCGCTCATCCGGGGCCGGCCTGCTACGGCAACGGCAATACGCAGCCAACCAACACCGACGCCAACGTTACGATGGGCCGGCTCGGCACCAGCCTCGCAGGCGGCAAGGTGACGCTCGATCCCGAGCTTGCCCACCAGGCGGTCGAGGATGGCGTTGCAAAACCGTTCGGCCTCGGCCTGCACGAGGCGGCGGACGCCATTCTCAAGGTCGCCAACGCCAACATGTCGGATGCGGTGCGCCTGATCTCGATCAGCCGTGGCTACGACCCGCGCGATTTCGCGCTGGTGGCGTTCGGCGGCGCCGGTGCCCTGCACGGCGTCGACGTCGCGCGCGAACTCGCGATCCCCGTCGTGATCGTGCCGCCGAACCCCGGCGTCACCTCGGCGCTCGGCTGTCTGTTGGTCGACATGCAGCACGACTTCTCGCAAAGCTGCATGGTCGGCGCCGATGAAGCCGATGCCGCCGACATCGAGGCGCAGTTCGCCGTGCTAGAAAAGGAAGCGCTCGCGCGGTTGACCCACGAGGGCGTCGCCGCCCAGGACATCGTGCTGCAGCGGTCGATCGACATGATGTATCGCGGCCAGTGGCGCTCGCTCGCGGTAAGCGCGCTGCGGCCGATCGGCCCGATCAGCGATCTCGTCCAGAGCTTCCACGCCGAGCACAAGCGTGAATACAATTTCCGCCGGGACGACTCGCCGGTCAGCTTCTTCCGCCTCAATTTGAAGGCCATCGGCGTCGTCCCCAAGGCCGAATTCGCCGTGCACAAGGCCACCGGGGCGATCCCGGAGCCGGTCGATCGGCGCCGGGTCTGGTTCGAGGGCAACGGGCTCTACACGCCGGTCTATCAGCGCGACGACCTGCCCTGCGGTTTCAGCTTCCAGGGCCCCGCGATCATCGAGCAAGTCGACGCCACCACGGTGGTGCCACCGGGCGCCAGCGCCGAGGTCGACAAATACCTCAACATCATCATTCGCGTGAAGGAGTGATCCGATGGCCGGAGAACTTGCGCTCGACCCCGTCACATTCGAAGTGCTGAAGAATTCCTTCATCACCAGCGTCGACCAGATGGGCGAGCAGGTGCTGCGCACCTGCTACTCCTTCGTGATCTACAACCGCGACTTCTCGAGCGCCCTGCACGATGCCAAAGGCGAGTGCGCTGCCCAGGGCAATCAGGACATCGCCGTCCATGTCGGCACGTTGCATTTCACCTGCAAGGACGTCATGCGTCACTTCGAGGGCGACATGCACGAAGGCGACGTGTTCGCAATCAACGACCCCTATGCCGGCGGCACGCATTTCTCCGACGTACGTCTGATCCGGCCGATCTTCGCCGACGGAAAGATCATCGCCTTCAGCCAGTCGAACGGGCATTGGTCCGACGTCGGCGGCAGCGTGCCGGGCTCGTTCGACGTCGCCGCTCGTGAGATGTTCCGCGAGGGGCTGCGCATCACGCCGATCCGCCTGTTCGACAAGGGACGCTTCTGCAAGGACGTCGCGCATCTGATCGCCTCCAACACCCGCGATCCGGCGTCGATCATCGGCGACATCCAGGCGCAGGCCGAGGCCACGGCAGTCTGCGAGCGCGAGATCCTGCGCCTGGTCAACAAATATGGCCGCGACACCGTCGAGACCGGGCTTGCCGCGGTGCAGGACTATGTCGAGCGCTCGGCACGCCAGCGGATCGCGGCGCTGCCCGACGGTGAATGGGAGACGGTCGACTTCATCGACCGCGACCCCGCCGGCGGCGAAGGCATGATCCCGATCAGGATCAAGATGACGATCAAGGGCGATCGCGCGATCTACGATTTCACTGGAAGCCATCCGACCATCGGCTCGATCTACAATTCGGCCTTCGGCGCCACCTTCTCGGCGGTGGCGGCCGGCATGAAGACCTTCTTCCCCGATCTGCCGCTCAACTCCGGTTTCTACCGCTGCTTCGACATCATCGCGCCGGAGGGCTCGATCGTCGATGCCAAATGGCCGATCGCGGTCACCGGCTTCCTGATGCCGTTCGAGAAGATCATGAACTCGATCTACGAGATGTGGTCGAAGCTGATGCCGGAGCGCGCGCTCGCCTGCGCCTTCAACCTGGAATATCTGCTGACCGGCGGCCTTGACGCCCGCAGCTCCGACAAGCCGATCTTCATGTTCTACGACTGGCTGCCCGGCGGCTGGGGCGGACGCAACGGCAAGGACGGCAGCAACGTCACCACCGCCTGCTTCGGAACCGGGCTGATGTCGCAGCCGGTCGAGGGCCAGGAGCGCGCCAACCCGATCCTGACCACGAAGTGCGAGATCCTCACCGACTCGCCCGGGCCCGGCAAATGGCGCGGCGGCGCCGGCGTCGAGAAGGTGTCGCGCATGTTGCAGGCGGAGAAGACCGTGATCTCCTACATCTGCGACCGCGAGCGCGCCGTCGTCTGGGGCATCGAGGGCGGCCTGCCGTCGATGCCGCACGGCCTGACCTTGCATCGTGCCGGCAGCAAGCCTGCGGAACGGCTCGGCTCGATCTTCTCCGACGTTCCGATCGGCGAAGGCGACGTGTTCGCGCGGCCGACCGCTGGCGGCGGCGGCTTCGGCGACCCGCTCGAACGCGATCCGCGCCTCGTGATCGAAGACATCAAGGACGACTACGTCTCGGTCGCGCGCGCCGCCAAGGACTATGGCGTGGTGGTGCAGATCGTCGACGCCGAGCTTTGCGAATACGAGGTCGACAAGGCCGCGACCGATGCGCTGCGCTCCCGGATCAGGCGCGAGCGCGTCGCCAATGTGCGGCTCGATCCGGAAATCGTGGCGCAGCGCTACCGCAGCGGCGCGCTCGACGTCCTCGACGTGATCCGCCAGCACGCGGTGATCCTCGATTGGGGCAGCGGCGCGCTGCTTCCCGAATCCACGCGTCAGTTCCGCGAAGTGTTCGAGCGGCGCTCGGTCGCCAACTGGGCCGCGGACTGATCCGACCAGATACCGCGCCGCCCGTCGGCGGCACGGCGCGTGCATGCCTCACCTTCAATTCGAACAACGAGGACAGACCATGACCAACCATCCCGCCAGTCGGATACGACCGATCCGCTCCACCCTCGGCATCATTGCAAGCCTCGCCCTTGCCTCCGCGATCACGCCGGCGTCGGCCGAGACGCCGTGGTTTCCGATGAAGGTCTATGACGCTTCGTCCGGCACCCCGAAGCCGGCGGAGTACACGCCGCTGCCGAAGGCCGAGAAGCCCTACAAGCTGTGCGTGCTGTTCCCGCACATGAAGGACAGCTTCTGGGTCGCTGTCGCCTACGGCATCGTGAAGCAGGCCGAGACCATGAACGTTAACATGACGCTGTATGAAGCAGGCGGCTACGAGAACCTTCCCAAGCAGCTGTCGCAATTCGACGACTGCATGGCGAGCGGACCGGACGCGATCATCGTCGGCGCCATCTCCGGCGCGGGCCTCAGCAAGAAATTCGAGGAAGCCAAGGCCAAGGGCGTGCCGGTCGTGGGGGTCACCAACCCGCTGCCGCCCAACGCCCTGCCCGCAGCCAACTATGTCGACTTTGTCGCCATGGGAGAGGTCACCGGCGAAGGCCTGCTGGCGCAGACCAAGCCCGGCGACAAGCTCAACATCGTCACGTTCCCCGGTCCGGCCGGCTCGGGCTGGGCGGAATCTTTCAACGAGGGCGTCAAGAAGGCGGTCGCCAAGAACGCGAACGCCAAGATCCTGGCCGAGAAGTTCGGCGACTCTGGCGTCGCGGTGCAACTTCAGCTCATCCAGGACGCGCTGCAGGCCTACCCCAGCATGAACGTGATCTGGGGCACCGCTCCCACCGCGGAAGCCGCGATCGGCGCAGTCGCCGAAGCCGGACGAAATGATCTGAAGATCGTGTCGTCCTATGAAAACCAGGCGATGCTGGACGCGCTCAACCGCGGCGACATCCTCGCCTTCGCAACCCAGTATCCAGTCGGCGAAGGCGCGATCGCAATCGACCAGGCTGTGCGTCTCATCGAGAAGAAGCCGGTGATGGCG
This sequence comes from Bradyrhizobium sp. th-b2, assembly GCF_000426785.1. Classification (NCBI taxonomy): domain Bacteria; kingdom Pseudomonadati; phylum Pseudomonadota; class Alphaproteobacteria; order Hyphomicrobiales; family Nitrobacteraceae; genus Bradyrhizobium; species Bradyrhizobium sp. th-b2. Next base: position 172,929 of record NZ_AUGA01000009.1, on the reverse strand, counting down.
CTTGTGCAGCCGATCGCCGCAGTGATCGACAAGACTACCGTCCCGAAATTGCAGATGGACCTCGTGCTGGCGCCGGCAAGCTGGACGCCGGTCTATTCGGTCAAGGCCAAGTAAGCAGCAAGTAAGCGCCAAGTAAGCCCCGGCAACGCATTGCGGGCGGGAGCAGGATGCTCTCGCCTGCTTGTCGGACCTGCACGGAGAAGCAGATGGATGCCGATATCGACTTGAACCGGACCGAGCCGCTGCTCGCCTTGCGGGGCATCTCGAAGCGATTTGCCGGCGTCCGGGCGCTTGATCGGGTCGATCTCGATGTCCGCGCCGGCGAACTGCACGTCTTGTTCGGCGAGAACGGCGCCGGCAAATCGACTTTGATAAACGTGGTGTCGGGCACCTTTGCCGCCGACGAAGGCACGTTCCATTTCGGCGGCGAGGAAATCCGCCATCTCTCGCCGCAGCGGGCGCGCGCGATCGGCATCAGTCCGGTGTTCCAGGAATTTTCACTGGTTCCGAGCCTGACGGTGGAAGAGAACCTGTTCCTCGGTCGCGAGGTCTCGAACGGCGGCGTTTTGCGTGCGCGGGAGATGCGCAAGCGCGCCACGGCGCTGATCGACGAGCTCGGCTTCGACCTCGATCCTTCGCAGCGCGTCGACGATCTGTCGCGCGCGCACCAGCAGATGGCGGAGATCGCCAAAGCGCTGCTTGGCCGGGTGCGGCTGTTGATCCTTGATGAGCCGACCGCCTCGCTGACCGAGCGGGAGACCGGACGGCTGTTCGAATTGATTGCCCGGCTGAAGCGCCAGAATGTCGGGCTGATCTACGTCTCGCACCGCATGCGCGAGATCCGCGCGCTCGCCGATCGTGTGACCGTGCTGCGCGATGGCCGCCATATCCGCACCCTCGAGGCCGCCTCTTCGACCGATGGCGAGCTGGTCGAGCTGATGACCGGCCGCAAGATCGACCTGCTGTTTCCGGCGATCACGCACCAACCGGACAAGGTGATGGTCGATGTCGAAAACCTGACGCTCACCGATGGCAGCGTTCGCGACGTGAACTTCTACGCCCAGGCCGGCGAGATCACCGGCATTGCGGGCCTCGTCGGCTGCGGCAAATCGGAGCTGATCCGGGCGATCTACGGACTTGCGCCGATTGCCTCCGGCGTGGTCCGCCTCGACGGCCTGCCCTACGAATTCCCGGCGCCGCGGCGCAGCCTGAAACATGGCGTTGCCTATTTCCCCGCCAACCGGATCGCCGAAGGGCTGGCGCTGTCGCGCCCGATCCGCGAGAACGCATCGATGACCGCGCTCGACCTGCCCGCCTTCGCCCGCTTCGGCATGCTGCGACAGGCCGCGGAGCGCGTCACGATCGCCGGCATCATGGAGCGGTTGCAGCTCAGGCCGCCCAACATCGAGCGCACCGCCGGTGCGCTGTCCGGCGGCAATCGTCAGAAAGTGATGCTCGGCCGCGCCCTGACGCGCGAACTGACCGTGTTCCTGTTCGACGAGCCGAGCGTCGGCATCGACGTCGGCGCCAAGCTCGAAGTCTACGAGTTCATGAAACGCCTGGTCGAGGCTGGTGCGGCGGTGATTGTGGTGTCGTCCGAACTGCCGGAAGTGTTGGCACTGTCGAACCGGCTTTATGTCATGCACAACGGCCGGATCGCTGCCGAGTTGAAGGGCGCCGAGAAGACCGAGCAGAACGTGCTTGCGAGCTTCTTCAGGGATCACCTCACGGCGGAGGTCGCATGAACACGACCCTCGCCGCTGCCCGACCGCAGACATCGATCGGCCTTCAATCGATCGTCGGGCGGATCGGCTTACTGCCGGCGCTTCTGGTGGCACTCGTTGCCGGCATGTCGGCGATTGATCCCCAGTTCTACGGCATCATCAATATCCTCAACATCCTGCGCAACGCGTCGTTTCTGGCCATCGTCGCCTGCGGCCAGGCGCTGGTGATCATCGCAGGCGGTTTCGATCTCTCGGTCGGCGCCGTCGTTGCTCTGGCGAGCGTGGTGACCGCCAAGACCATGGCGATCACGGCGGCGGCGTTTCCCGGCAACAACGCCCTCATCATCGCAAGCGGCGTCGCTGCCGGGCTCGGCTGCGGGCTGGTGGTCGGGCTGGTCAGCGGCTTCTGCGTCGCGAAGCTCAAGGTCTCCGGCTTCGTGGTCACCTTGGGCACGATGTCGGCGACCGCAGGCGTCGGCCTCATGATCACGAGCGGCATCCCGGTCTACGGCATGCCGGAAGTCTTCGTGAAGGGCTTTGGGCGCGCCCAGGTGTTCGGCCTGCCGACCGCGGTCTATATCGCGCTCGCCGTCATCGCCGTCATGGTGTTCGTGCAACGGCGCACGCTGTTCGGCCGCTACGTCTACGCGATCGGCGGCAATGTCGACGCGGCCGTGGTGTCGGGCGTCTCGGTCCAGCGCCATATCGTCGGTACCTACGTCGTGTCCAGCGTACTCGCCGCACTCGCCGGAATCCTGCTCACCGCGCAGGTCGGCTCCGGCCAGGCAAGCTTTGGCGGCGACCGCATGATGTTGCAGTCGATCGCCGCCGCCGTGATCGGCGGCGTTAGCCTGCGCGGCGGGGTCGGCCGGATCGAGATCGTCGCCATCAGCGCGCTGTTCCTGACCATCCTCGGCAACGCGCTCAATTTGCTGCACATCGATTCCCGCCTGCAGCCGGTGTTCCTCGGAATCATCATGGTCGCTGCCGTGGCGCTGGACGAACTCAGCCGACGGAGGAAATCCCGTGTCTGACGTCGAGCTGTCTGTCGCAGCCAAAGATACGGGACTTGCAAAGAGGCTGCCGGCCCAATTGCTCTGGCGCGCGATGCTGCCGATTGCGCTGGTCATCCTGCTGCTCGGCTTTGCCGCGGTCGACGGACGCGTGCTCTCGCCCGCCAATCTGCTCAATATCGCACAGCAGACCAGCTATCTCGCGCTGTTCGCCATGGCGCAGACCGTGGTGATCCTGACCCGCGGCTTCGACCTCGCCCTTGGCCCGACGGTGTCGATGGTCAGCGTCGGCACTGCGCTGGCGATGGCGGGCGCCACGGCATCGGGCCACGACACGACCGCGGTGCTGCTCGCCGGCCTCGCCGCCGGCTTCGGCCTCGGCATCGCCTGTGGCCTGTTCAATGGCGTGGTGGTCGCGCTGCTCGGCGTGAACCCCTTTGTTGCGACGCTCGGCAGCTACAACATCGCGATCGGTGTCGCAACGACGCTGTCGGCGGGACGGCCGGTACAAGGCGTACCAAGCCTGTTCTCGCAAATCTTCTATGGCGGCAACGTTCTCGGCGTCCCCGCCGCCATCGTAATCACGATTGCGGTCGGGATCGTGCTGCACCTGACCTTGGTGCGCACCGTCTTTGGCCGCTCGCTTTACATCATCGGCACCAACCCGCGCGCGGCGGCGGTGGCGGGCTTGCCGGTGAAGCGGATCCTGACCTTGACCTATGTGCTGTGCTCGGCACTCGCCGCGCTTGGCGCCATCATGATGACGGCGCGCACCGGCTCCGGCGAACCGAATCTCGGTGGCTCGCTGTCGCTGCAGGCGATCGCCGGCGCCGTGGTCGGCGGAACCAGCCTCGCAGGCGGCCGCGGCGGCGTCGGCACTGCGGTGCTCGGCGCCCTGTTCGTGACCATCCTGTCCAACGGCATGAACCTCACCCGCATCGATGGCTACGTCCAGATGGTCGTGCTCGGCGCGATCGTCATCATCGGCGTGCTGCTCGATCGCCTGCGACAGGAGCGAAGCCAATGACGGCCGGGTCTCACGTGCAAGACGATCGGACAGCATCGATCTACGTTGCCCCCTCATTGCCGGCGGCGCTCGATGCGCTGGCCGACTACGGCGCTGCCGGTGCCCCCTTTGCCGGCGGCACCTGGATCATGCGGTCACCGATCCGGCACGAACCGCTCAGGCCAAATTATGTCGCGATCGGCAAGATCGGCGAGCTCAGTGCGATCCGGATCGGCAAGGATGCCATCGAGATTGGCGCGGCGGTGACGCACGCGGCGCTGGCGGCAGCCTTGGCCGGCCTTCCGGAATTCGGCGTGCTCGCGGCAGCTGCCGGCAGCTCGGCCAACCCGGCCGTTCGCGCGCTGGCAACGGTCGGCGGCAATCTGTCGGCGCTGGGTTTTTACGCCGCCGATTGCGTGCCGGCGCTGCTCTGTCTCGATGCCGCGGTCGAGATTGCAAGCCGTGACGCCGGCGAGCGCATGAGCCTGGTCGACTTTCTCAAGCGGCGATCGACATTGTCGCCTGGCCGGTTGCTCACCAGGATCATCGTGCCCCGGACAGAACGCAGGACCGCGCATGCCCGCCTGCCGCTGCGCAAATCAGGCGACTATCCCGTCGCGATCGTCAGCCTCTCCGTGAATGTCGATACCGCCAGCCATGTCCAGGCGGTCCGGATCGCCGTCGGTTCCGTCGAACAGACCCCGCGCCGTTGGGCGCGGCTGGAAGATGCCTTGCTTGGCGCAGTGCTCGATCCCGCGCGGGTGGCCGATATGGCCGCAGAACTGGCCGCGGAGTTCACCGGCCGGGACAGCGTCGAGGTGCCGCCCTGGTATCGCGTGAGCGTGCTGCCGAGCCTGGTGCGCCGCGCGGCCGCCACGGCACTTGCCAACTGACGAGATAAGGGAGGCAGCAGGCATGGTCTTCACCCTGAGCGTCAACGGCGATCGCCTCGCCTCGACCGCCGATCCCGTCACGCCTCTCGTCGACGTCCTGCGCGAGGAGTTTCACCTGACCGGCGCCAAGCCGGTCTGCCGCGAAGGTTTCTGCGGCGCCTGCATGGTGTTGGTCGACGGCAAGCCCGCGCCCTCATGCCTGATGCCGGTGGCGCTCGCAGCGGATCGCGAGATCCGCACGGTCGAAGGCCTCGCCGGCGGTGGTGCGCTCAACCCGATCCAGCAGGCGCTCGAGACCTGCGATGCAGTTCAATGCGGCATGTGCTTTCCCGGCATGGTGGTGACCCTGACGCATCTTCTGACGACCACATCAGGCGCAACGCGCGACGACATCCGCGCGGCGCTGACCGGCAACATCTGCCGTTGTACCGGATATGAGCGGATTATCGACGCCGCCGTGCTGGCGCTCGCGGCGACTTGATGGGAGGCGCAGCGATGGCCGATGTTTCAGCGACCATGGATCTCCGGCGCCGCGATGCAAGCGACAAGCTGCGCGGCCGCACGCGCTATACCATCGATCGTTACTTGCCCGGCATGCTGCACGCGGCGGTGCTGCGCGCCAGCGTTCCGGCAGGAAGGATCGTTCGCCTCGACACCGCTAAAGCAGCGCGCATGCCCGGCGTGCGCGCCGTCGTGACGGCTGCCGACGCGCCCGGCAAGATCGGCATCGGCATCGCCGACCACCCATTATTCGCGCGCGAGGTGATCCGCTACGACGGCGAGCCGCTGGCCGCGGTTGCCGCCGGCACGCTTGCCCAGGCGCAGGCCGCGCTGGCTGCGATCGAGGTCGAGATCGCGCCGCTGCCGGCCGTGCTCAGCATGGCCGAGGCGCTCGCACCCGAAGCGGCGCTCGTTCACCCCGATTGGCACGAGCATGAGATCCTGCTCGAAGGCGGCGCACGCGCGGGCAACGTCGCCTGGGAGGCGACCGTGGTCCGCGGCGATGTCGATGGCGCCTTCGCTCGGCCGGACGTCGAGATCGTCGAAAGCACGTTCCGCGTCGGACGCCAGAACCACGTCGCCTTCGAGCCGCGCGCAGTCGTCGCCGACTATGAGGACGGCCGTTTCCACATCGAGACGTCGACCCAGGTCCCATGGACCGTCCGCAATGCAACCGCGCGATTGTTGGGTGTTGCTCCATCGCAGGTGCGGGTCACGGTGCCGCCGGTCGGTGGCGGCTTCGGCCTCAAATTCGACCTCGCGATCGAACCATTCGCCGCCCTGCTCGCCCGCGCCAGCGGACGGCCGGTACGTCTGGTCAATTCGCGCGAGGAGGAAATGCTGACCTGCTTGTTCCGCGAGAATGCCGAGATCCGCATCCGGTCGGCCGTGACGCGCGACGGCGAGATCGTCGGGCGCGAAGCCGTCGTGCTGATGGACTGCGGAGCATATGGCGGCGAACAAATCTTCCTCACCACCATGACCGCGCACACACTCGGCGGCAACTACCGGCTCGGTTCGGTGCGGCTGGTGTCGCGTGCGGTCTACACCAACACCGCGCCGAACGGCGCGTTCCGCTGCTGCAACGGTGTCTACAACACCTTCGCGCTGGAGCGGCACACCGACGAGATCGCGGCGCGGATCGGCATGGATCCCCTTGCTTTCCGCCGCCGCAACGTGCTCGGCGACGGCGATCTCGGCGCCACCGGTCAGGTGTTCGAGGGCAGCGTGCTCGGGCCGATGCTGCAGCGGATGGACACGCTGCGGGATGCGGCCGCAGCGCCGCGCACGCTTGCGGATGGCCGGCTGTTCGGCCGCGCCACCACGGTCGGCACCTGGTTCGTCTTTGTCGGCCCGTCGGCGGCGACCGTGAACATGAATGCCGATGGCACGGCGACGCTGGTGACGTCGGGCGTCGAGATCGGTTCGGGCTCGATGATGCAGAGCCTGCCCCAGATCGTTGCCAGCACCCTCGGCATTGCCCCCGAAACCGTGATCGTGCGCGCCGCCGACACCGACGCCGCCGGCTATGATGTCGGCGTGGGCGGCGGCCGCACCACGGTCTCGCTCGGCGCCGCGAGCCTGTCGGCCGCGCAGGAGGTTCGCACCAAGCTGCTCAAGGTCGCCTCCGACTTGATCGAGGCGGCGCCTGAAGACCTCGTGATACGCCAGGGACGGATCGAGATCGCCGGCGCGCCGGGGTCCGGCCGCACCATCGCCGAGGTCGCGGCGCGCGCCCAGGCGCAGATCGGTCCGATCTCCGGCACCGGCGCCTTCACCGGAGCCGGCGTGCAGGCGATGCCGGGATGCGTTGCCGGTCACTTCATCGGCGCGATCGATATCCCGATCTTCGCCGTCCATGACTGCGAGGTCGCGGTCGACCCGGAGACCGGCCATGTCGAGGTGCTCGCCTATCGCGTCGTCCAGGATGTCGGCCGCGCACTGAACCCGCGCGCGATCCACGGCCAGATCCAGGGCGGCGTCGTGCAGGGACTTGGCTACGCCCTGCACGAGGAGGTGACGATCGGCGCCAACGGCCGGGTCTGCCAGAACGGCTTCGAGACCTACCGCGTGCCGCTGGCGCAGGACGTCGTCCCGGTCGAGATCAGCCTCTACGAGGGCGCGCCGTCGATCGGGCCTCTCGGCACCAAGGGCGCGGGCGAGGTCCCGATCCTGAATGTCGGCGCGGCCGTGGCATGTGCGGTGGCAAACGCGACGGGAAAGCGCGTCCAGGAATTGCCGCTGACGCCGCCGCGCGTGCTCGAGCTGCTGCTCGACAGCAAACAGGACCTCGCATTGACGCACATCGCAGCGGCCTGGGCGGACAATCTCGTCCGCCCTCACAACCAATCGGATCGCTCGTGAAAACTGAGTGAGCTCCAACCCGCGCCGTCAGGTTCGACCCGACCAGCGGCATTACGGAGAGACTGTTTCGGCCGATGGCAGGCTGATGATCCGCAGCGCGCCCACCTCCCGGGGCAATGGCGCCCCGAGCACAAGCGAGAGCTGATGCGATGCGTCGGTGAGGCGGGACGCCAGCGCCTGCAGGTCGGTCCGGCGGATACGTTCGATGGGGCCGCTCACCGTCATCGCCCCCATCAGCGCGCCGTCGTGTCCGAAGACGGCGGTGGAGAGCGAGGCCGTCACGGCGTCGTAGACTCCCGAACTGACGAACACATGCACACCGCTATTCGTGCGATCCGCAAAACGGGCGGTCCGCAGCACCTGTCCCGTCGAGGTCAAATCGAGCGGCGCAAGATTTGTCGGCCGCGCGACGTCGCGCACGAGCTGGGGCGAATCCACCCGAAACAGGCAGAGCCGGCTATCGCGCTCGCGCACATGGAACGCAGTGCTCTCCAACGTCTCCTGGCTTAGCCGCTGCAGCACCGGCAGCACGTGCTGTTCGAGATTGAAATTGGCCCGATAGGTGGTGCCGAGCTGGAAAGTCTTTGCACCGAGCGCGTAGCGGCCGTCGCTGAGGCGAACGACGTAGCCGGCTTCATCCAGCGACACCAGCGAGCGCATTACGGTCGGCTTCGCCAGACCCGTGATCCTGGCGATGTCGGCCAGGCTGCGCGACCCGGCTCCAGCGAAGGTATCCAGGATCGCCAGCGCGCGTTGCACGGCGGCGACCCCCTGCGTCTTGGGCATCGAAATCCCCCGTCTCGCCGATTCCGGGTTGACCTCGGCGCGTTGCCATTACACTATGCGTAACGGCGTTCCATTTTCAATGGGGTTCAGCATGGCCGTAGGGTTCAGGATCCTTTCCCGCACGCGGGTCGTCGCGGGCGAATGGGTCGAGCGGGCACGTGTCCTTCCGGTCGCCAATATCAGTGATGTGATGTCACGCATGGCCTCGGGCGGCGCCTCGCTCCGGCCGATGCATGCGGCTGGCGGCATGGCCGGTCCCGCTCTGACCGTGAAGACCCGCCCCGGCGACAATCTGATGGTCCACAAGGCGCTCGACTTGGCGGTTACCGGCGACGTCATCGTGGTCGACGCGGGTGGCGACCTCAGCAACGCAATCTTCGGCGAGATGATGCTCGCGCAGGCGGCCCGGCGCGGCGTCGCCGGTATCGTTATCCATGGCGCGATCCGCGATGCCGGCGCGATCCGGGCAAACCCGCTTCCCGTGTTCGCGGCGGGCGTCACCCATCGCGGTCCGTACAAGGACGGTCCGGGCGAGATCAACGGACCGATCGCGATCGGCGGCATCGTCATCCAGTCCGGCGATTTGATGCTGGGCGACGATGATGGCGTGCTGGCCGTCGCCGTCGACGATTGCCGAGCGGTGATCGAGGCTGCTGAAGCCAAGCAGACTGCCGAGGCCAAGCAAATGGCGGCGATCGAAGCCGGTACGCTCGATCGTAGCTGGGTCGATGCCTCGCTCCGCCGTCTCGGCTGCGAGATGCCAGAGGTCTAGCGATGGCCGGGCGCACGATCTCCGAGAAGATCCTCGCTCGAAAATCCGGGCAGGATGCCCGCGCCGGGGACCTCGTCGTCTGCGAGGTCGATTGCGCGCTCGGCACCGACGGTTCGGTTCCGATGGCGCTCGACTATTTCAAGGCGATGGGCGGGGAGAGCGTGCGCGAACCCACCCGACTGGTGTTCGCACTCGACCATTACGTGCCGCCGACGAGTCCGCAGACGATCGAACTGCATCGCGTGATGCGAGACTTCGCCAAGCGGTTCGGCGTCACATTACATGAGGCCGGCGAAGGCATCGGCCACCAGCTCATCGTCGAGACGGGCCGCGCGCTGCCGGGCGGTCTGGTCGTTGGAGCCGACAGCCATGCCGTGACATACGGGGCGCTGAATTGCTTTGCGACCGGGATCGGCTCGTCCGATCTCGCCGCCATCATGCTGTGCGGCCGGATCTGGTTGCGCGTGCCGGCTTCGATCCGCGTCGTTCTGACCGGACAACTGCCGAGCGGCGTCTATGCGAAGGATATCGCACTGGCGCTCGCGGGCATGCTCGGCGCTGACGGTGCCGCCTATCAGGCACTCGAATTCGCGGGCCCAGGTATCGCCTCGCTCACGCTGGAGGACCGCCTCGTCTTGAGCAATCTGGCGGTCGAGATGGGAGCGAAGACCGGCATCTTCCCGGCCGATGCGGAAACCGTCGCCTATCTGCAGGGCCGCACCGGCCAGGCTTTCGAGCCGGTCGCAGCGGATCCGGATGCGCGCTACAGCCGAACCGTGGAGATCGCGCTCGACGCGCTCGCGCCACAGATTGCGTTGCCGCATCTGGTGGATCAGGTGGTGGCGCTCGAGGATGCGGCCGGCACGCCGGTGCAGATGGTCTATCTCGGCACCTGCACTGGCGGCAGGTTACGCGACTTCCATCAAGCTCTCGCGGTGCTCGAGGCGGGTGGAGGCGTAGCGCCCGGCGTGCAGCTCGTGGTCACGCCGGCATCGCGCGAGGTCCACGACGCCATGGCGGCCGATGGCACACTCGAAGCCCTGGTCGGCTTCGGCGCGACGTTGGTCGAGCCGGGTTGCGGCTCCTGCTGCGGGACCTGCGGGGTGATCCCCGGAGACGGAGTTTCGGTGATCTCGACCGCCAACCGCAACTTCAAGGGCCGCATGGGCAACGCTAAGGCATCGATCTACCTCGCCTCCCCGGCTGCCTGCGCAGCCGCCGCGACACGCGGTGTCGTGACCGATCCGCGCAAGGTGTCGCGATGACTGTTTTGCGAGGACGCGCGCGACTGGTTGGCGACGACGTCAACACCGACTCCATCATCAGCTCGACCCGCAAGCGGGAGAGCCTCGACCCCGCCGTTCTCAGGCAATTCCTGTTCGAGCATGTCGACCCCGCTTTCGCGGCCTCAGTGCAGCCCGGAGACATTCTGGTCGCCGGCAAGAATTTCGGTTGCGGCTCGGCGATGGAGGTCGCGGTCACGACGGTGCTCGGAGCCGGCATTCCAGCAGTGATGGCGCGAAGCTTCTCGCGCACCTACTACCGCAACGCGATCAACAACGGCCTGCTGCCGCTGGTCTGCGATACCGGCGGGATTCGCGAGGGCGACATCCTGGTCTCCGACGGCAGCGGCGCGATCCGCAACGAACGCAGCGGCGAAACGCTCAGCCCGGAGCCGCTGCCGCCGATCATGCTGGCGATCCTGCGCGCGGGCGGCCTCGTTCCCTACATGCGTCAGAACGGTGACTTCAAACTATGACCACCACAGATACTCGTTCCGCCATCGCCTCGACGGGCTACCGTCTCAGGCTTCCCGGTCCAACCGAAGTGCCCGAGAGGGTGCGGCAGGCGATGGCTCGGGTGATGGTCAACCATCGCGGGCCGGAATGCCGGACTGCGATTGGCGAGGCGGAGGAGATGATCCGACCGATTCTTGGCACGACCAACCACGTGCTGTTCTTTGCCAGCTCCGGAACAGGCGTCATGGAGGCCGCGCTCGTCAACGTGGCCGGACCGGGCAGCCGGATCCTCGTGATCGAGCATGGTCAATTCGGTGAGCGTTTCACCACGATCGCCAAGGCCATGAACATCACCGTCGACACGGTCGCGATCGAGTGGGGCCAGCCGATCGATGTCGCCGCGGTGGAAGCTCGGTTGCGCGAGCACACCTATCGCGCCGTCGTCGTCGTGCACAATGAGAGCTCGACCGGGATCGTGGCCGATCTCGCGGCGCTCGGCGCGCTTATGCGCGACCGGCCAACGCTGCTCATCGCAGATTCCGTCAGCGGTCTCGGCGGCATCGAGATTCGGCAGGACGAATGGGGCGTCGACATCGTGGTCTCGGCCTCGCAAAAGGCCTTGATGTGCCCACCCGGCCTCGCACTTGCCAGCGTCAGCGCCAAGGCGTGGCGCGTGATCGGGCAGGACGAAGGGCGATCCGTGTTCTATTGGGATTTCCGTCGCGCGCTGAAATCCGCGGAGCAGAACGAGACCCCGTTCACGGCGCCGGTCAGCCATATCTATGGCCTGCGTGAGGCCTTGACGATGATGCATGAGGAAGGCTTCCCCAATGTACTCGCGCGCCACAAGAAGCTTTCGGGCGCGCTGCGCGCCGGCGGCGCGGCGCTCGGGCTTGCAGATTTTTGCCGCGAAGAGCCGCGCTCGAGCACGGTCGTGGTCTTCAAGGTCCCCGACGGGCACGAAGGCGGAGCCATCGTGCGACAGCTCTACCAGGATCACCGCACGGTGATCGCAGGCGCCCGAAACCGTCTCTCCGGCCGCGTCATCCGGTTTGGCACGATGGGTGCTTTGAGCGCGGGGACCATCCTGACCGACCTTCTGCATCTCGAGGACGCGCTCACGAAGCTCGGCCTGCCGATCGAACACGGCGCCGGGCTCAAGGCGGCCACCGAGTACCTCGCCGCAACCACATGAGCAACCGCTGAACCTGCAAGGGCGAACCACGATGAGATCTCCTGCCTCCATCCTCGCCCGAGTCGTGACGCTCGCGGCATCGCTGTTCGCGGCCGGGCTGGCCTCGGCCCAGCAGAGCGTCGTGCTCTATTCGGCTAACGACGACACCGTGAACAAGCTTGTCGCCGAAGGCTTCGCCAAGGCGACAGGAATTAAAGTCGACGTGGTCTCGACCGGATCAGGTGTGCTGGTGCGCCGCGTCGCCTCCGAGGCCGCCAATCCGCAGGGCGACGTGATCTGGGGTGTCAGTGCGACGCTGCTGCGGCTGGCGAGCCCGCACCTTCAGGCTTACCCAGCCAAGGACCGCGACGCCGTTCCGGCCCAATTCCGTGACCCAAACGACCTTTGGCTCGGCACCAACATCCAGGTGGTTGTGATCGGCCAGAACACCAAGGCGATCGACAAGGCCAGCGGGCCCAAATCCTGGGCCGACCTCCTCGATCCGAAATGGAAGGGCAAGCTCGCCTTTACCGACCCGGCCAATTCCGGATTCTCATATGCGGCCGCGACCACGCTGCTCTCGCTGTGGGGCGATGATGACGCAGCCTGGACCAAGATGGACGGGCTGCTTGCCAATGCGAAGGTGCTCAACCGCTCGACCCAGCTGTTCGACGGGATTGGCAGCGGCGAATATCCGCTTGGCATCACCCTCGAATATGCCGGCTTCCTGTGGGCCCATAATGGTGCGCCAGTGAGCGTCGCCTATCCGGCCGAGGGCACATATGCGGGCGTCGAGGGCGCGGCCGTCCTGAAAGGCGGACCGAACCCCGAGCCTGCCAAACGGCTGGTCGACTATCTGGCCAGCAAGGACGTCCAGGAGATGTTGCTGAAGGCGACGTTCCGGCGCCCTGCCCGTCAGGATATCGAACTCGAGGCAGTCGCACCCGGGATGCTGCCCTTCTCGGCGATCAAGGTGCTGCCCTATGACGACGTCAAATGGGAAGCAGCCCGGCGCGATACGCTCGCGCGGCTGAAGACCACGATCCAGAACACGCGCTGATCCGATGACCAGGATCCGGATTGAAAACCTGACCCGCACCTTCGGCGCGGTGCGGGCCGTGGACGACATCTCGCTCGACATCAGGCATGGCGAGCTGTTCACGCTGCTTGGGCCTTCGGGCTGCGGGAAGACGACGCTGCTGCGCATGATCGCCGGCTTCATCGATGTCGAATCCGGCTCTATTTCGTTCGACGACCGGCGCATCGATGCCCTGCCCGCGCATCGCCGCGACACCGGCATGGTGTTTCAGAACTACGCGATCTTCCCGAACCACACTGTCGCCGAAAACGTGGCCTATGGGCTGAAGGCCAGGAAGGTCCCACCTGCCGAGATCGCATCGCGCGTCGACAAGGCGCTCGAGCGGGTGCGCCTTGCAGGTTACGGTCCCCGCTCGCCACACCAGCTCTCCGGTGGTCAGCTGCAACGCGTGGCAATCGCCCGCGCGCTCGTGATCGAACCCGCCGTGCTGCTGTTCGACGAGCCCCTGTCCAATCTCGACGCGCAGCTGCGCACCGAAATGCGGATCGAGGTCCGACAGCTGCAGCAGGCGCTCGGTCTGACTGCGATCTACGTGACGCATGATCAGGAGGAGGCACTCGCCATCTCCGACCGCATCGCCGTCTTGCGTCACGGCAAGATCGAGCAAGTGGACACGCCGGAGCGCATCTATCGGATGCCGCAGACCGCCTTCGTCGCCGAGTTCCTCGGCTCGACCAATATGGTGCCGGGCATCGCGGGAGCCTTCGACGGCCGCAACACCAATGTCGCGGCAGCCGGAACGGAGTTCTCAGTCAGAGGCGAAGTTGCAACGCCGGGTGTACCGGTGTTGCTGTCGGTCAGGCCGGAGGCCTTGCGGCTGGGCGACGGCTCCGATGGCCCGCGTGTGCAAGCGCGTCTGGCGCTGCGCGAATTTCTCGGTCCAATGCAGCGTCTCCACGCAACCCTGCCGGACGGCACCCAGATTCGGATCGCGGCGCTCGGCGGCCAGGCGCTCGATGTTGCGCCCGGTGCGCCGCTCACCCTTGCCTACGACCCCGCCCAGATCACGGCGTATCCGGCGCCATGAAACGCTTTGCCACCATCGTGACGCTGGCGGCCCTGGTGCTGCTCGCGGTTTTCCTGCTCTACCCGCTGGCGCTCGTTCTGGATGCCAGCATACGGGTCGACGGCACGGGTGGCCTGACACTTGGGAACTACGCGGCGATTGTGAAGAGCCGCTACTATCTCGGCAGCATCGGCAACAGTCTGTTCTGCGCCGCGCTCGCGACGGCTTTCGCATGCGCGATCGGCATCCCGCTCGCCTTCTGTCTTGCCCGGATCGACATTCCGGGCCGCGCGCTGTTGCTTACGCTTGCGTCCCTGCCGCTGGTCCTGCCCTCGTTCGTCAGCGCCTATGCTCTGGTGCTGCTGTTCGGCCATGCCGGCGTCGTCACCACCGCATTGCGCGGCATCGGCATCCCGATCGGCTCGATCTATGGTGTGCCCGGCATCGTCATCGTGTTCACGTTGACGCTCTATCCCTACGTCGTCATGCCCGTGCTGGCCGGTTTCCAGGCCGTCGACGCCTCGATGGAGGAGGCAGCGCGCAATCTCGGCGGTTCACGGCCCTATGTGATCCGCACCGTGCTGCTGCCGATCGTGATGCCGGCGATCCTTGCCGGCGGACTGTTGGTGTTCATTGAGGCGCTGGAGAATTTCGGCGTGCCGGCCGTGCTGGCGGAGGACCGGCCGTTCCTGGCCGTCAACATCTTCAAGCTCTTCGCCGGCGAATCCGACGCCAACCCGGCCGCGGCGGGCGCGCTCAGCGTGCTCCTGATCGCCTGCACGGCGCTCGCGCTTCTCGTGCAACGGCACTATCTCGGCAAGCGCCGTTTCTCGACCAATGCGCGCAGCGCGCCCGCGAAATTGCCGCTGACGCCGGGACTGCGGCTCGTGGCCACGGTCGTGAGTTGGGGCATCGTGATCGTCTCGCTGCTGCCTTTCGCGGCGGTACTGATGATCTCCCTCCTCCGCTTCCGCGGCCCCGTCCTGACCTGGGAGTTCGGATTGGGCAATTACGCGACCCTGCTGTCGGGCTCCTATCGGCCGCTGCTCAACACGCTGACGCTCGCCAGCATCGCGGCCGTCGCCACCATGCTGATCGGTGCTCCGATCGGCTATGTCGTGGCCCGGCACCGCTCCCGCCTGTCGGGGTTGCTCGACTTCGTCGGCATGGTGCCGTTCGCGGTCTCGGGCACGATCCTGGCGATCGGGCTCATCATCGCGTTCAACAGCGGTCCTTTGGTTCTGACGGGCGGCTGGCTGATCCTGGTCATCGCCTATGTCGTCCGCAAGCTGCCGTTCGCGATCCGCTCCTCCTCGGCAATCGTGCATCAGCTCGATCCCTCGCTCGAGGAAGCCTCGATCAATCTCGGGGTCTCGCCGGCCAAAACCTTCGCGACCCTGACAGTGCCGTTGATGGCGAGCGGCCTTGTCGGCGGGCTGGTACTGGTCTGGATCACCGCCGCATCCGAGTTGAGCGCGACCATTGTGCTCTATGCGAGCGGCTGGGTCACCACGACCGTCGTGATGTACCATGCGATCGAGGGCACCGGCGCGGGTCTGGCGGCCGCCGCGGCGGCGGTGCTCATCCTGGTCACCGCAATCCCGCTGCTTCTGATCAACCGGCGCATCAACAAGCAGGAAACGACGGTGATATGACGGCAGGACAGGACAGTATGAACGAAGCAGCCCCGACGCTCCCGAATTTCCGCAGCGACAATGTCGCGCCGGTCAGCCCCGAGATCCTGCGGGCGATCGCCGAGGCCAATCGCGGCCCGGCCGCCGCTTACGGCGATGACGATTATTCGAAGTTGTTGAATGCGCGTTTCTCGGAGCTGTTCGAGACCGAGGTCACCGTATTCCCGGTCTCGACCGGTACGGCGGCCAATGCGTTGTCGCTCGCGAGCTGCGTGCGCCCCTATGGCGCCATCTATTGTCACGAAGAAGCGCATATCCACACCGCGGAAGGCGGCGCGGCCGAAGCCTTCACCGGCGGCGCGAAGCTCGTCGCCATGTCCGGCCGGAACTTTCGGATCGAGCCGTCGAGCCTGCGCGAGGCGCTGGGCCGGGCGGCCTGGGGAGTCCGCAACCGCTCCCAGCCCGATGCGGTGTCGATCACCCAGGCCAGCGAGTATGGAACGATCTATCCCCTCGCCGAGATCGCCGAGATTGGAGCAATCGCCCACGACAGGAATCTGTCGCTGCACATGGATGGCGCCCGGTTCGCCAATGCGCTGGCGCGGCTCGGCTGCAGCCCGGCCGACATGACCTGGCGCGCCGGCGTCGACATTCTGTCGTTCGGGGCGACCAAGAACGGGGCGATGTCGGCGGATGCGATCGTGGTGTTCGACCAGGATCTCATCGAACCCCTGTCCTATCGGCTTCGCCGTGCCGGCCAGACCTTCTCAAAGATGCGCTTTGCGGCTGCGCAGCTGCTCGCTTACATCGAGGATCGCCTTTATCTGCGGCTCGCGGCCAAGGCCAATGCCGTAGCCACCCGCCTCGGAGCGGGTCTCGCCGCTCTGCCCGACGTGCGGCTGGTTGCCCCGGTGGAAGCCAATCTGGTTTTCGTCAACCTGCCCGCTTTGGCCATCGACCGGCTCGCGGCGAACGGGTTGCAATTCGCGCGACGCGGCCAGGACGTGATCCGGTTCGTCGCCCGCTTCGACAGCACCGAACAGGAGGCGGACGAGGTCATCGCACTCGTCCATCGCGCGATCTCGGAAAGCTGAGAGCGATTATTCCGTAATCGCTTATTCTGGAGACCGATGCGCAGCCCTAAGTCAGGACGAAGCTGGTCGAACCATCCTGGCATTTCCGAGCAGCACGGCTTCAAAGTCGTCGGCGTCGCCGCTGACATTCACCTGCTCGAAGTATTCGTACCAACCCGACGCGGCGACCTGCCGCTCAAACTCGCGCTGAAACTCGACGTTCGGTACACGATAGACGCAAAAGAAATCGTACGGAGCACGACGATCGGTCGCAGGAGAGTTCAAACCATAGGCGACGACGTCGACACCGGCGGACTTCAGACCTTTGACCGCCTCGGCCACTTTCGTCACGAAGTCGGTTCTCTCGCTTTCCGGGCATTTGGCCCAGGCGGGACGGTAGTTATAGAGCTCGATGAAGATTTGCTGCATGACGCGCATCCTTCTGAAGAACGACGGTTTACACCACAGAATATCCGCAAACTACGGCACCGGACGAGACGGCCCCTAGAGCCGTCCCATCGTCGAACAGCGGGCTCTCACACCCTCCAACTCTTGAACCGGCATCAGCTGCTTCACGATTTCCGTCGTGTGAGCCAATGTTGCAGGATCGGCCAGTTCGGGGCGCCCGGTTCCGAAAGGAGGTCGCGGCGCGTACTCAAATGACAACTCGGCGACGCGGCCGACGGCCTCTCCGGCGATTTGGCCGATCATCGCAAGGCCGAAATCGATCCCCGCGGTCATGCCGCCGCCCGTCGCGCGGTTGCGGTCGATGACGTATCTGGCGTCGGTCGGAATTGCCCCGAACAGAGCGAGATGCTCCCGCGTGTACCAGTAGGAGGCCGCCTTGTATCCCTTCAGGAGTCCGGCCGCGCCGAGCAACAGCGAGCCGTTGCACACGCTTGTGATCCACGTGGCGCGACTACCGACACCGGCGATGAAGTCGAGGGTCCGGTCGTCCTGCAGCTGCTTGAAAAGAGAGCGTGTGTTGCCAGGGACGAACAGGATGTCCGGATCCTTCCAGCAACTTCCAAAATCCTCCGTCGCCTGCACGCTGACACCGGCGTCGGAATCGACGATGCCCTTGTCCTGCCACACGATCTGCGAGGAGAATCCCGGAAGCATCATGAAGGCCTGCATCGGACCGGCCAGGTCGATGAATGTGAAGCCAGGAAAAGCAAGCGCCAGTACCTTCATCGCTACCTCGTTCGCCTGAATTTGTGAATTCGCGTTGAAATCCGGCGCAAGCTAGCCGAGAATGCTCATGTCAGAAATGACATATAAACGGCAAATCCTGCCATCCTGACCAGGTGCCGGTTGTGAGCATGGTCCGCTACAAGGAATCTCATGTCCGCGGAGATCAACCGACGTGTTTCGGTCCTGGTGTTCCCGGGCTTCGAGTTGCTCGACCTCAGCGGTCCCCTATGCGCCTTCAATCTGGCGTCGGAGATTCATCGTGCTCCCTATCGGCTCGAGGTGATTTCCGTCCATGGCGGCACAATCGCGAGCGCTTCCGGCGTGCCGATCCATACCTTGAAGGCTTCGCGAGGCAGATCCGTTGACACACTCTTGATCGTGGGAGGCGCCCCCGACAGCGCCGTCGACGGTGATGCCGACACCGTCGCGCTGATCAGGAAGTTGGCGCCGCGGGCGAGGCGCGTGGCGAGCGTGTGCACGGGAGCCTTCCTGCTGGCCGCCGCCGGCCTGCTCGATGGGCGATCGGTTACGACGCATTGGAGATATGCCGCCGGGTTGCAAAGGCGGTTTCCGCGCGTGCGCGTCGATGCGGACAAGATATTCGTGAGGGATGGCAACGTCTGGACATCGGCGGGGATCACGTCAGGCATCGATTTGACGCTCGCGTTGATCGAGGACGATTTCGGGATCGAGGTATCGAAGGCCGTTGCAAGGGACATGGTGGTCTATCATCGCAGATCGGGTGGGCAATCGCAGTTCTCGACGTTGCTTGAACTGGAGCCCTCATCCGATCGCGTCAGGGATGCATTGAATTTTGCGCGCGAGCACCTGCACGAACCGCTTCCCGTCGACCGCATGGCCGCGGCGGCCCGGATCAGCGCACGGCAGTTTGCCCGCCTTTTTCTGAAGGAGACCGGAGATACGCCCGCCCGGGTCGTGGAGCGGCTGCGTGCCGAAGCGGCGCTTCCGCGCATTCAGGAGGGAACGGAGCCGATCGACATCGTTGCCCGCAAAGTCGGCTTTGGAGACAAGGACCGCATGCGGCGCGCCTTCCTGCGGATCTACGGCCAACCGCCTCGCGCGCTCAGGCGTGCGACGACCGTTTCGAAAGCCGCGTCCCTCCCCGACTCCCGTGATCCCTTTGGTTCTCAAGCACCAAGGCGAAGCCGCACCAAATAGGAGGCTGGAGCGGGTGAAGGGAATCGAACCCTCGTATTCAGCTTGGAAGGCTGCTGCTCTACCATTGAGCTACACCCGCGTCAGGCGATCACCTAACACGGCCGGACGGCCGCCTCAACTGGTTCGGTTCGCGTCCCAATTCCCCGGTCAACGGAGCATATTTCTATAAATCCGGTCGGTTTCTGGCGCGGATGGGCCGGACGGCGGCCTTAACAGCGGCGGATTCGCCGCCTATATTGTGAGTCCCATCAACAAAGAAAGGAGGTGATCTAGTGTCTTGTCTCAAGCGCTGTCACCTCGCTGGGATCGCCCGCTAGGCTTTGAGTAATCAGCCTGGCATCGGGGCGCTCTCAGCCCTGACCAGCGAGACAACAAAAACGGGGCGCGGCGGAAGCAATTCCGCCGCGCCTTTTTTGCGGTCCGGGCTGAGCGATTAGCGCCCCCTGCCCCAAACGCGGACATCGAATCAGAGGCCGAAAAAGCGGAGCCAGCGCGGCAGCCAGCGGCGCCTCGCGGGATACCTTGTCGCACCACAAAAACGATCCGGTCCGCTACAAGGTAAATGTCGGCGTGGGTTGCCGCGAGACGTCCTTCGGCCTGCCGCATCAGAAATGAGGAGCACATAGATGCTTTATGCCATCCTGGCCTATCACGTCGAAGCCGAGGTCAAATCGTGGACCGCCGAAGAGGACGCCGCCGTGATGACGGGCCTGCGCGAGGTCCATCAACGGCTGAAGGGCCGGCTCGGCCCGGCCGTACGGCTCGGCGATACCCGCAAGGCCAGCACGCTGCGCGGGCCGGGCCACGGCATGGTGATCGACGGCCCGTTCTCGGAGACCAAGGAACAGCTGCTCGGCTTCTATGTGATCGATTGCGCCGATGAAGCAGCGGCGATCGCAGCGGCGCGCGACCTACGCAGCGTCAACCCGTCGGCAGTCTACGAGATCCGCGCGCTCAAGGTTTACATCCCCGGCGCGCCGTTTCCGGAGACCGCAGGGCCCAGCGACGCGTAGAGGGGTGCTCGATTCTTTTTGACGCGTTTTCTTCACGCGAACCGGTAGCCACTTCGCTCGAAAACGCTTCGGCTCAGCGGCTGGAGCGTTTCGACAGCTTCGGAAGCCTGCTCGGATCGAACTTCGGCAGCGGCAGATCCGGCGGCGGCTCGGGCGTCACCTCCTGGCTCGGAATCAGCGTCACCTCGAAGGCGAGATCGGGGATGGCATCCGCCCTGCCCGTGCAGGTCGCGATCGCGCCGCTGAAGACACCCTCGAGCCGCACCACGAGATCGTCGGTGCCGAACACGGTCGCATGTCCATCGGAGTGCCGCCTTGTGGTCAGAACCGCGGAGAAGCGCTCGCCGTCGACCTCATAGGTGCCGCTGTAGAGCATGATGGCATCGCTGCCCCACAGCCGGCCATCGGCCACGTGGACGATGCCGGTGCCATCAGCAAGCGACGTTCGAAACCACGCCGCATAGGTGCCGTTCTTGAGCATGGAGCCTGTTTCCATTTGCTCCGTTTCACCGCAAACGATCTGGGCACCGTTGCGTTAACAGGGCGTGAAGGAACCTGGATGTGAAGAATTTGGGCCCTGCGCTTATTGGCCGTCGATCTGCCGCCCCATGATCGCGATCGCCTTCTGATAGACCCCTGCGGCGTTCCACGCCTCGATCGCGGCGAAGTTGGGTTCCCCCGGCTGATAGCCGGCGCCGGCGCGCCAGCCATGGGCCCGCAGGAAGTTCGCCGTCGAGTTCAGCGCGTTGGCGGCGACGTCGAGATTGCCGGTGCCATAGCCGAGAACGTTTTTCGGCATGAACTGGGTCTGGCCGATCTCACCATGCATCGAACCGCGCGTGCTTCCCGAGAGCGTGCCTCGGTCGATCAGTTTCAGCGCGGCATAGAGCTGGTCGGTGAAGAATTCCGGACGGCGGCAGTCATAGGCAAGGGTTGCGATCGACGACAGCATGTTCTGGTTGCCGCGCTGGCTGCCGAAGCCGCTTTCCATGCCCCAGATCGCAATCAGCGGTCCCGGCGGCACGCCATAGCGCTGCTGGATCGAGGCGAACAACGCCGCCTGCGATTGCTTGAGCGAACGGCCGCGCGCCACGATGGTCGCAGAGCCCCGCTTGGCCATGAACTGCTCGAGCGACAGGCCGAAGCTGCGCTGGCCGCGATCCGCGGCAATCGTCGCGCTGGCGTAATGCGACTGCATCAGCGCGTCGATCGCCGTGCCGCCGACGCCCTTGGCCCTTGCCTCGCCGGCGAATTGCTCCTTCCAGGATTCGAAGCCGCCAGGTCCGTTGCCGCACTGCGCCGCGTTCGCCTCAACGCCCAGCGTTGCAACCATCGCGACAGCAGCGAACGCCGATGCCGCAATCAGCCAGCCCCTCACCATCCGAAACCTCCTCCGCAAATGTGCCGCCGCCCTCCGGGCGCGGCGCTGACGATGGCCGGATTTATATGACCCGGCGATGAACAATCCGCCTCAGATTCGGCCGCGGATCGCCACGATATGTCGCGAGGACCGGATTGGCCATCCCGGCCGCCACCGCCAGGCCGGGACATTTGGCCCCTGCGGCCGCCACTGCGCTTGACATTGACATTAATGACAAGGTGCTAGGCCGACCCTCGACAGGAGATCGCGATGAGGATTCAGGAGGCGCCGCGCCATCTTGGCGTGAGTGCCCGGGTGCTTCGGCACTATGAGGCAGCGGGGCTGATCGTGCCGCAGCGGATTTCGAACGGCTACCGAATCTACTCCGCAGCGGAGATCGAACGGGCCGCGTGGGTGCGAGACCTGATCGCTTCGGGGTTCTCGACCCGCGAACTTCGCAATCTCTTGAGCGCGCTGGAAGGCGGCCGGCGCGGCGCTCGCGTGAACTGCTCCGCAGTGATGCAGCAGAAGCTCGACCAGATCGATCGAGCGATTGCGGTGCTGCGCCAGCGGCGGCGCGCCTTGTCGCGCCGGTTGACCGAGCCGGATCGCAGCCGCAGCAACGCATGAGATGAGGACCTGGCGATGAAGATACTCAATATCCTGGCGAGACGTTACCTGCCGCTTGACGGTCTGGATGAGGCCGTGGCCTTCCATGAAGCCCTGATCGGCCAGACGGCGCGCCTTCGTTTCGACTATCCGGAATATGATCTGAGGCTCGCGCAGGTCGCCTCGATCCTGTTCATTGCCGGGACCGAGCGGAGCCTGAAGCCGTTCACGGCCACGCACCTGACGTTTCTGGTCGATGACGTCGACGCGTTCGCCGCCCACCTCCCCCGCGTCGGCGCCACGGTGCTGGAGGCTCCCAAGCCGGTCCCGACCGGCCGCAACATGCTGGTGCTGCATCCGGACCAGACTCGCGTCGAATATGTCGAGCATCGCGACAAGCATCCGGCCGATGTGCTGCCCTGAGCATTGCCGCCACGAGATCATGACGGACGGCCGCTCGCTACTCAGAACTGTCGGTCGTGCGTGAGCGAGACGGATTGGTCGGTGGTCTGCTCGCGTCCCGTTCAGTCAGGAGGGCCCCGTATTGTCCCGGATTTCCAATTGCCGGTTTTTCCTAGCTACAACTGGCATTCACGATCAAAATGGGGTTCCTTCAATCGGGACGTCTTGGCTGATCGCGTAACATGCTTCATCGATCTTTCCGGGAATACGGGTATGCAGATCAAGCCGGCACAGTGGACCACGGAGGACGAGCACCGGCTGTTGCAGTTGCTCAGAGAGACGCTGCTGACGCAGCGGGAGATCGCCCAGGAGCTTGGACGCACGGAGGCCGCTGTGAACTGCCGGCTGTCGGTGATCCGGAAACGGCTCGCAGGCGGCAGGCCGGACGAGCCGTCTCCATCATTGATGCGTCCACACCCATAATTTAACGGTGTTTCAAGGCTGTTGGGTAATGACGTAACGTAGCCCCGTTGATCCGGTGCCTGCTTCATATTTCGAATTGATTGCACAAAGAGGGGCCGCGAAAACGCGGCCCTTTCTTCTCTCCCCTCTCGATTTTGCAACGCCGGGGTCCGTCTCCGAAACGAGAACGGCAATCGGCGAGCGAACCTGCCGAGCCCAGCGACGAACGACCGGCCCCGGCGCACAAGGCGTCGGGATTTCGTAGGCGAGCACAATCCACACCCGTAATACAGCGGGCATTCCAATTGCCATTTCTTCCCGACTATAATCCACGCTCTGGGAGAAAACACCAAGGACGGGGACGGCTCCGGCGATCACGACATCTCGCCGGGGCCGTTCAACCCTGCCCCACGCAATACTCGCAAGCAAGTCATCGGATGACATCAACTGCCTGGGCGGCGTGCTATGGCACATCGCCTCGCCTGCGCGGGCCGACGGTTTGCGGCCGGTTGAGGAAGAATTCGCGGTTGCCGAGCGCGGCCTCCGCATACTGATCGATCGCCACGATGATCGCCTGCACGTGGTGAAAGCACCAGCCTTCCCGCGTTGCCCGGTGCCGAACCTCGGCCAGCGCCTTGATCCAGGGCGCGTGATCATCGCTGTCGTGGAAATACCGAAGCGGCTCTCTCATCTTTCCTCCGGCAGATCACGTCTTCCAGCTCGGCGCGCTTGCGCGACAGCAGAAGCTGCGCCGACGCGCTGTCGCGCCCGGCCCGCCTGAGCCGGTTCACGGATGCGTCGAGCTCGCGCAACTCGGCGCGCAGCCGCAGCATCCTGAGCGCGTCATCACGCACGCGCTTCGCTGGCGACCAGCGCTGGCCTCCCCGGGCGAATGGAAACGGGTGCCGTCGTGCGGCGCCGCGGCGCCACGCTCGCATGCACGATAATCGGCTCGCGGTCGCCAAGGACGCCGCGCTCCTCGACCAGACGGCTCATGACGAGACGCATCTTCAGCAGGTCTCCGGCCACGAAGGCGCAATCCTCGTCCCGGTTGAGCTGCTCGCGCATGATGGCCTCGGCCTCCAGCATGCTGACGCGCAGCGCCCTGATCTGCCTGCGAATTTCACTGATACGGTTGTCCATGGCGGCCTCCTGTTCACGGTGGAGGCAATTAGAACAAAACAAGAACATTGAGTCAAGCGGTACACCCGCTTATCATGGGACACGGTTGCCGAACTCGATCCGGCGAGTTCCTTCTGCCGGAACCCCGAGGGTGACAGTTGTCACGACTTCAACGTGGGGCTGTTGGGGGATGAATACCCTGATCGACAGAGGACGCGCACCGTCGCAAGCTCCTCAATCGTCACGCCCGCGTCGTCGGCGAACAGCCAACAAAGGCAGTGGAACAATGCGCCATCGAACTTGTCTACTCAAATAGACAAATTAAAATGACGGCGATTCTGTTTCGATCATTGCACAGTACATGCCCAAGTCCTCCAAGCTGGTCGCCGCGAAGCGCGGCAAGGTTCTTCTGGTACGACGCCGATCCGACGGCCTGTGGATGTTCCCCGGCGGGCGGCGGCGACCGCGCGAGACCGGCAAGGATTGTCTACGGCGCGAGATCAAGGAAGAGCTGCCGAAGCTCAAGCTCGGCCGGCTCAGCCTGTGGAAGGAAGTCACGGCCAAGAACAAGCGTTCCGGCCGCCGGATGAGCGACGCGATCTTCATCGCCAAGTTTGCCAAGGGCAGGCTGGCGATCGGCGACAAGAAGGAGATCGACCGCGCCGCCTGGCAGAAGCCGCGGGGCCTCCGCCTGACGCCGACCTCGCGCTACATCCGCGATCGGCTGTTTCCCAGAAAGCAGCGGCCTCGGAGATAGGCGGCGGAAGATTCGCTGTAGCGGGAGCTGACGTCCACGCTACGGATTGGCCTCTCTCCGAACGTCCCGGCCCTCACCCTTGAAATGCAAACAGCTCGATCGGCTCGCTGAAGCCGCGCACCGCGTGTTCGCCGACGCGTTCGAGCCGGAAATCGCGTTCGACGAGGTCGGCGAACGCACGCGACAGCAGCACGTTTTTTCCCAATTGCTTGGTGAGCGCTTCGAGGCGCGACGCCATGTTCACCGCAGGTCCGATCACGGTGAAGTCGAGCCGGGTGCGCGATCCGATGTTGCCGTACATGACGTCGCCGACATGGACGCCGATGCCGTAATTCATCGGCGCCCGGCCCATCATGCTGTTCTTTTCGCTCAGCGCCGCCATCGCCAGCCGCGCCTCGGACACGGCGTGCAGCAGATTGGCGCAGGCTTTTGGGTCGCTGAGCGGGAAGATGGCGAGCAGTCCGTCGCCGATGAATTTCAGGATTTCCCCGCCATGCCGCGCAATCGGCTCCGACATCGCGTCGAAATAATCGTTCAGGAGATCGATCACGTCGTCGCGCGGCCAGCTGTCCGATATCCGGGTGAAGTCCCTGAGATCGCAGATCATGATCGCGGCGCGCACCGTCGTCCCGCTGCCCCGCCGCGTCGCACCCGCCAGGATCAGCTCGCCGGCATGCGACCCGACATAGGTCTCGAGCAGCGTCCGCGCCAGGCGGTTCTTCATCCGGATTTCGCTGACCAGCGCCAGCACCGGCAGCAGCTTCGAGAGGCTGGCGATTTGCGCATCGTCGAAACCTCCGGGCCGGTCGGTCGCAAACGTCACGACATGCCGCTTGCCAAGCGTATGAAGCAGCGGCCACGCCACATAGTCCGTCAATCCCTGCGCGCGCATCTCGTCATAGAGCGCGTGCTTGCGGCCCGGCTCGCGTTCGAGCCGTTCGCGCACTTCGGTCGCCCCTTCATGGATTTCATAGACCGGACTGCCGATATATTCCGAGCGCTCCCTGACCTCGTAGTCGACCCGCGTGATCTCGGCCTCGCGCTTGCCGTCGGCCCAGATGATCCGGGCGCCAAGCCATTGCGGATGCTGGATCAGGAGATTCATCGTCGCGCGCTTGAGGGGAATGCCCGCACGCTGCAGCCGCAGGCAGAGCTCGGCGAAGATGTTGTCGATGAAGCGCTGGTCGCGCGTCTCGTTGGTCAGCCAGCGCACAATGTCGCCGTCAGACTGCGGAGCGACGGAATCGATGTTGGGCGCGTTCATTTCTTGCTCCGGAGCGGCGAGTGGGATCAGGCAGGCGGTATGTCGTGTGTCCGCCCGGCCACGTCAACGTTGCCAGCGGTAATGTGATCGTGCGCGTCTAGCGGTCGAGGCACCGCATGCGGGCCTGCCCAAGCCCCCTCCATGCCGACGATCTGTTACCTGTCTCTCCGAACGGCGTTACCCCTGCGATTGCGACCTTGCCCGGCGGCCTCTGACATGTGCTTGCGCACGGTACCGTGCCCAACGCGACTCAACTGGTTAGCGATCGATTAATTGCAGCGCGCGGACGTTGCATCGCGAGCACACCGCGCTCCGCTTCGTTGCCCACGATACAACCTTCATTTGTCAGCTCACAGTGAGTCACATAGCGTAACACACATCCGCTGTCGGCGAATGTTTGCCGGAATGCAACCTGCCGGGCAGCGGCAAGAACAAGGGGCCAAAGCACCATGCGCGAATGCATCGGGGCTGCGACGAAACAGCGACAGACGGATGACAAGCTTCGCCTAAGTGCGCGACGAACTGCATCACCATCCCGCGGACGCGTGCATTTCCAACGCCTGCTGTTGATGAGCGCTTCGGTAGCCGCGCTCGCGGCGCTGTCGCCGCGATCCGCGGCGGCGCAGGCGTGGACTCGGCGCCACCAGCAACGACTGGACGGTCGGCTCGAACTGGAGCACGGGAACGGCCCCGGTCGCTGGCGGAGCGGTTGCCATTGGTTCGGGTGCAAACGTCGTCCTCGGCGTAGCCCCCGGGGCGACCGGCACGACAGGCAATTTCAGTGTTCGCCCCATAGCTGGAGCGACGGCCAATCTCACAATTCAAAACGGCGCGATATTGACCACCACCGGCGCCTCCCTTTCGATCGGCACTACCACTGGCACGACATCCACCGTGACCGTGACCGGAGCCGGATCGCGATGGAACATCAACGGCATACTTAATATCACCGCTGTTGGCACAAACACCCTCAACATCGAGAACGGTGCGACTGTTGTCACCGGAGGCAGGATCGTGGTCACCAGCCCTGCCGGCACCGGCTCAGGCACCCTCAACATCAGCGGCGGCACGCTGGAGACAAGCAACATCGCTATCAGCAACGCCGGGGGCCAGGTAAATTACGACAACGCCCTCGTCCGCGCCGTCGGCAACAACGCCAACTTCTTCGGCGGAACGGCCGCCCAGAACAACATCGCCGCGGGCGGGCTGACCTTCGACACCAACGGGTTCACTGTCATCGCTTCAAGCGCCGGCGGCCTTAGCGGCGTCGGCGGATTGACCAAGACCGGCGCCGGAACCTTGTTCCTCCGGGGCGGCAGCACCTACACCGGCGAGACGGTGATCCAGCAGGGCACGCTCTCGATTGGCGTCATCGCCGGCGCCAGCGATGCCCTCGCCAACTCAAGCCGGGTCGTCGCGAATGCAACCTTCGACATTTCGCGCATCGCCGATGCCGCCTCGCACATCCAGAGCCTCGCGGGCAGCAGCGCCGGCAGCGTCACGCTGGGCACCAAGGACCTGATCATCACCAATGGGCACGATACGTTTGCAGGCTCGATCAGCGGCACCGGCGGATTGCAGCTCACCGGCGGCACGCAGGCGCTGTCGAGCGTCCAGGCCTATAGCGGCGCGACCACGATCGGGGGAGGCACGCTGTCACTGACCGGCGGTGGCGATATTGCCGCCTCCAGCCAGGTGATCGCGAACGGCACGTTCAGCATCGCAGGGCTCTCCGGCGCCGGCACCAGCATCCAGCGGCTGTCGGGCACCGGCGGCGTCGATCTCGGCGCCAAGACGCTGACGCTGACGGCCGCGAACGACACGTTCGCCGGCGTGATCGGCGGCAGCGGCGGCCTGACGCTCACGCGGCGGCACCGAGACGCTGTCCGGCGTCAACGCCTATAGCGGCCTGACCACGATCTCCGGCGGCACGCTGGCGCTTGCAGGCACGGGATCGATCAGCAATTCGAGCCATGTGGTGGCGAATTCGGTCTTCGATATCTCCGGACTCACCGGCGCCGGCACCAGCATCCAGAGTCTGGCCGGCAGCGGCAATGTCGCGCTCGGCGCCAAGACGCTGACACTCACCAATGCCAGCGACACGTTTGCCGGTGCGATCAAGGGCACCGGCGGGCTTGCACTCACCGGCGGCACGCAAATCCTGTCCGGCATCAACAGCTACAGCGGTGCCACCACGGTCAGCGGCGGTACGCTGCGCGCCGGTGCGGCCGATGCCTTCAGCTCGGTATCTGCCGTCACGGCCGGCGCCGGCACCACGATCGACCTCAACGGCTTCAGCCAGGTCGTGGGCGGATTCAGCAATGCCGGCACGTTGCGGTTCGGCACGACGCCCGGGACCACGCTGACGGTCGCCGGCAATTACGCCGGCAATGGCGGAACGCTGCTGTTCAACACCGTGCTCGGCGGCGATAGCTCAGCCACCGACCGCCTCTTCGTGCTGGGAAGCACTTCGGGCACCTCGACCGTGAAGGTCACCAATTTCGGCGGCGGCGGCGTGCAGACGGTTGACGGCATCAGGCTGATCGACGTCGCCGGCGCCTCGAACGGCACCTTCGCGCTGGCCGGCGACTATGTGCTGAAGGGCGAGCAGGCGATCGTCGCCGGCGCCTATGGCTACACGCTGCAGAAGAACGGCATCTCGACGCCATCGGATGGCGACTGGTATCTGCGCTCCAGCCTCGCCAATCCCAGCGATCCGACGACACCGCCCGTGATCGCAGGTCCGCTCTATCAGCCCGGCGTGCCGCTTTACGAAAACTATGCCGGGGTGCTGCTCGGCATGAACGAACTGCCGTCGCTGCAGGAACGCGTCGGCAACCGCTATTGGGGTGGCGGCGCCGGAGAGGCGATGGCGCGGATGGGCGTCACGCCGGCGGCGCAGGCGGACAGTTCGTGGACGCAGTCGGCATTCTGGGGCCGCGTCGAGGGCGGTCAATCCAGCCTGCGGCCGTCGAACACCACGGGCTCGACCACCAACAGCGATCAGTTCAAGGCGCAGGCCGGGCTCGACGGCCTTGCGCTCGAGAACAGCTATGGGCGCCTGATCGTCGGGCTTACGCTGCAATACGGCCTGACCACGGCCTATGTGAATTCGCTGTTCGGCAACGGCCGCATCCGCGCCGAGGGCACCGGCGTCGGCGCCACCGCCACCTGGTATGGCGACAACGGCGTCTACGTCGACGGCCAGATGCAGACCATGTTCTACCGCGGCGATCTCACTTCCGATCTTGTCGGCAACATGGCTCACGGCAATGAAGGCCTCGGTTATGCCTTCAGTATCGAAGGCGGCAAGCGATTCGATGTCAGCAACGGGTTTTCGCTGACGCCGCAGGCGCAGCTCGCTTATTCGAAGGTCGACTTCGACGGCTTCACCGACCGCTTCGGCGCGCTGGTCTCGCTCACCAACGCCGACAGCCTGCTCGGCCGCGTCGGTCTTATGCTCAATCACCAGAAGAGCTGGTATGACGGGACGAGCATCGTCCGCTCGGACCTCTACGCGATCGGCAATCTGCACTACGAATTCCTCGACGGCAGCAATGTCGATGTCGCGGGCACCGGCTTTGCCAGTGCCAACGATCGCCTGTGGGGCAGCATCGGCGGCGGCGGCAGCTACAGCTGGGCCAACGGCCGCTACACTTTGTTCGGCGAAGCGACCTATCGCGCCAGCCTGCAGGATGCCGGCGACAACCACAGCTACAAGGGCACCGCCGGCTTCCGCGTGGTGTGGTGAGAACCGAAGACTAAAGCACACTGAAGTCAGACTGAACTGGCTGCACCTCTCCCGCTTGCGGGGTCGAGACGAGCGAAGCTGCACGATTTCTGTATAATCGAATAATGCCGCTGAGTTGCCCGACGAGTCAAGCTGCCGTGTCCGCCGGCAGCCGCCGGCTACTTTGCATGGGGTTGTTTTCGATATTTTGGCATTACCTCCCTGCGACGGCAGGCTATCGCATCCGGCTATCAGCCTCGTCCCATAGCCCGGCCATGACAGCGTGGACACCTCAGTTGCAGAAGCCCGCAAGCGCCATATGCGATCGCCATGCCGCACGCGGGGCGAGGTGACAAGGAGGCCCTACCCGCCCAGCCGATCGACCTCGGCCTTGCCGGCCTTCATGACAAGCGGGATGTGCTCGCCCTGGCCGAGCAGGCACGCCACGTCGCGCAGCGGATTGCCTTCCACCACCAGGAGATCGGCGAAGGCCTCCGGCACGATGCGGCCGAGCTTGCCCGCCATGCCGAGCACTTCGGCGCCGACAATTGTCGCGCTTTCGATCACCGCCTGCGCACCCAGCACCTCGGCGCGGATCCGGAACTCGTCGCTCTGCAGCCGCTGCGACGGTCCGAGCAGATCGGACCCGTATCCCATCCTGACGCCGGCCTCGCGGTAGATCGCGAGCGAGCGCAGCCCCGCATCGCGCACGTCGGCGACCTTGGCGACGCTCGCCGCCGGCAGGCCGTATTTCGCGCCCTCGGTGGCCAGCGCCTCATAGGTGACGAGCGTCGGCACCGCATAGGCGCCCTGCTCGGCCATCAGCCGCGCGGTCGGCAGATCGACCAGATTGCCGTGCTCGATGGTTCGCACGCCGCAACGCACTGCACGCTCGATCGCCTCGGCGGTGTAGGCATGGGCCAGCACATAGGTGTGACGCGCCCGCGCCTCCGCGACGATGGCGCGGATCTCGTCCTCGCAATAGCCGAAGGCACCGATCGGATCGGTCGGCGACGCGACGCCGCCGGACGCCATGATCTTGATCTGGTCGGCGCCCATCTGCAGCTCTTCGCGCACCGCCTTGCGCACGGCATCGACGCCGTCGACGACGCGTGCGATCGCGCCAACCCGCACGCAGCAGGAGCATATCGGATCGTTCAGATAGTCCGAGCGGGCGCGCCCGTCGCCATGTCCGCCGGTCTGGCTGAGCGCGCGGCCGGAGACGAACAGCCTCGGACCATCGGTCAGCCCGGTGTCGATCGCCTGCTTCAGCGCATAGCCGGCGCCACCGGCATCGCGGACGGTGGTGAAGCCGCGCTTCAGCATGCCGCGCAGCAGCATGGTCGAGCGCAGCGTCACCAGCACATTCGCCATCCGCGCCTGCTGCGACAGGTCGAGCTCGACGGCAACCGCATGCACATGCAGGTCGATCAGACCGGGCATCAGGGTCTTGCCCTTGAGGTCGATGACCCGGTCCGCGGCGGCCTCGATCGGCCGATCGGACACTTCCTTGATCAGGCGATCCTCGACCAGCACGTGATGGCCTTCGAGGAGATCTGGCCGCAGCGGATCGAGCAGCGCAGCATTCTTGAAGAGGATGGTGGACATGATGGTCTCCTTGTCAGGACGCGGCCTGCGTGATCACGCAGCTTCGGTTGCGATGTCTTCGAGCGATCGACCGCGCGTCGGCACGCCCATCAGCACGACGGTGACGGCACCGATCACCAGCACGGACGTGGTGACGCCGAACACGCCGGCAAAGCCGAAATTGGGATAGAGATAGCCGACCAGGATCGGCGCGATGATCGCACCGATGCGGCCGATCGCGGATGCGAGCCCGGCGCCCGTGGTTCGGATCGCGGTCGGAAACACCTCGGCGGTGTAGGCATAGACACCTGCATAGGTGCCGTTCATGAAGAACGACAGCACCAGGCCGGCCAGCATGATCTCGCCGTCGCTTTTTGCAAATGCGAGTCCCATCGCGCCGACGCCACCGAGCAGCATGTAGGATGCGATCGTGGCCTGCCTTCCGATCCGCTCGTTGAACCAGGCGGCGGTGAAATAGCCGGGCACCTGCGCGCAATACATCGCGAGCGAGTAGCCAAAACTCTTGGTTATGCTCATGCCGTTCTGGACCAGCAGGCCGGGAATCCAGACGAAGAACGAATAGTAGCTGAACGTGATCGACAGCCACATGATCCAGGTCATGGTGGTGATCCGCGCCTGGCGGCCGGCCAGGAGCGCCGCAAAATTGCTGAGCAGCGTCCCCGACGATGCGGCCGGCGTAGCGGGCTCCGCGACCGCAGGCGGCAGCACGCGGCCTTCACGCGCGAAGCTGGCCTCGATCTTGTCGAGCACCGCCTCAGCTTCCTGCACCCTGCCCCGGCTTTCCAGCCAGCGCGGCGATTCCGGCAGCGAGCGGCGCCACCACAGCAGCATCACGACCGGCACGGCAGTGATGACCAGTACGATGCGCCAGCCGTTCTCATAGGCGGGCACGATGAAATAGCCGAGCAAGGCGGCGGCGACGAAGCCGAAGGAGAAGAAGCCGGCGAGCGCGCCGGTGAAGCTGCCGCGGTAACGCCGCGCCACGAACTCTGCGAGGTATGGCGCGATGATCGCGCTCTCCGCGCCGGTGCCCATGCCGGCGACGACGCGTGCGGCGAAGAACGACGGCCAGCTGTCCACCGCCGCGCTCGCCAGCGAGGCCGCGCTGTAAAGCGCCAGCGCCGACATCATCACCGCGCGGCGGCCGATCAGGTCACCCAGCATCCCTGCGAACAGCGCGCCGAACAGATAGCCGACGAAGGTGCTGCTGCCGAGCACGCCGGTCTCGACATTGGTGAGCCCCCACGCGGTGCGCAGCACCGGCAGGATGAACGCCAGCACCGCGGCATCCATCGCGTCGAACAGATAGCCCAGGCCGCCCATCAGCAGCAGGTGAACATGGAAACGCGCGAACGGCAGGCGCTCGATGCGCGCCGATATCATCGACATGAAACATCCCCCTCGGCGCCCCACGGTTCGGCACGCGCCGCGGGGTCAATCGGGGAATGATAGACAAATCGACATTATGGCAATAATTTATAATTATTATCTAGTACATCACCAACGTGAATATTGCCGATGGCCTTCCGCACGCTCGACCTCAACCTTCTGAAAGTCTTCGAGGCGCCGATGACCGAGGGCAGCGTCACGCGCGCCGCGAGCGCGCTGACCATGACCCAGCCCGCGGTCAGCAACGCGCTCGCCCGGTTGCGTGACGCGCTCGGCGACCCCCTGTTCGTCCGCACCGCCAGCGGGATCCGCCCGACGCAGCGCGCCGTGGCGCTGTGGGAGCCGATCGGCGACGCCCTGGAAAACGTCCGCCACGCGCTCGACGAGGATGCCTTCGATCCGCGGCGCACCCAGGCTGAATTCAGCCTGTCGATGTCGGATTACGTCTCCTCGCTTGTGATGCCGCGGCTGCTGAACCGCTTTAATGATGTGGCGCCGTCCGCGCGCATCCACACCATGCCCAACACCATCCTGGAGATCGGCGACCGGCTCGAAGACAACCGGGTCGATTGCGTGCTGAGCGTCTATGTCAACGAGGCGCAGCATCCGCCGGCCGTGATCCGCTCACGCTCGCTGTGGACCGTCGAGTATGCCTGCATGATGCGGCGGGATCATCCGCTCGCCAGGCAGAAGCGGCTCAGCACGCGCGGCTTCCTCGCCGCCAAGCATGTCGATGTCAGCCTCGCCGGCAGGACGCTGCCGACCTACGACCAGTTTCTCGCCTCGCGCGGGCTGTCGCGCAATCTGGTCGCCACTGTCAATCACTACAACGCCGCCTACGAAATCCTGCGGCAGTCCGATTTGATCGCCGTGCTGCCGCGCGATCTCAGCGCGCAGTCCCGCCAAGCACCCGATCTGCACGCGATGCCGGTGCCGCTGCCGGCCCCGCCGCGCGTTGTCAGCCTGTTCTGGCACCAGCGCAACGACACCGTCCCCGCGCAACGCTGGTTGCGCGAGACGCTGGTCGAGCTGTTTGCGCGGATGGCGTGAGCGGGCGGGACGTCGGACGCCGCCCGCCTTCGCCCTTTGGGCTTCGGCGCGGCAGCCCTCGCCCGACCCCGTGTGCCGGAACTGCATCGGGGCCCGGTGCATCACCCAATTGGGTCTTTCCAACCGCCCCGCAATGCGTAACCTAAGGTTTTAATGAGCGCCCTCGTTGGCGCCATATTGCCGGAGTTGAGCATGGCCGTTTATACGATCAATCCTCATCCCGAACCGTTCATGTTTGCGTCGTTTCCCAACGGCGATCCGATTTGGCAGATCGTCGAACCGCAAACCGATTTTATCGCGGAACCCTGGGGTTTGCAGTTCGGCTTTGATCCCATCTATCCGAGTGGACTGCCCAGCTCCACCTACGGTCTGATCAACATCATCGGGACTGGGCTGACCTATAGCGGAAGCAGTCTGACAGGCGGTGTCGTCACCGGGATTAGCTGGACGTCCAGCGACGGGGCGTCGCTTTGGGAATCGATCACCGGGGTCAGCTACACCATCACGTCGAGCCTCGATATTTCAGGGCTGTGGCGCGCAATCCTGGCCGGCAACGATACGGTTCTGGCGAACAACCCCGCCAACAATTTTCTCTCGGGTGAAGCCGGCAACGACACCGTCGTCGGTGGCGGCGCGTTCGATTATCTGAGCGGCGGCCCCGGGGACGACGTCGTCTACGGCGAAGATGGCAACGACTCGCTGAACGGCAATTCCGGGAACGACATTGTCTACGGCGGCAATGGCAACGACTCGGTGTCGGGAGGCGCCGGAGACGATATCCTGCTCGGCGAAGCGGGTGCGGATTACATCACCGGCGATGCCGGCAAGGACGTCATCTACGGTGGCGTCGGCGACGATCAGCTGTGGGGCGACACACCCGGCTGGAGCTTGTATGGCGGCGATGGCGGCGACGCGGATTTCATCCACGGTGATGCCGGAAACGATACGATCAACGGCGGCAGCGGGGCCGACCAGCTCTATGGCGACGATGGCAATGACCTCATCTATGCCACGTCGAGTCTTGCGTTCACGGCAAGCACCGACGCCGACTCGCTCTACGGCGGCAACGGCGACGATCGGCTGATCGGCAATGAAGGCGGCAATCTTCTCGACGGCGGTGACGGCAACGACCTGCTTTACGGCGGCGACGGCGACGACACGCTCGCTGGCGGCGCAGGCAACGACCGGCTCTACGGAGCTAACGGCAACGATGCACTCGCCGGCGGCGCCGGCAACGACGTGCTTTACGGGGGGAACGGCAACGATACGCTCGACGGCGGCGCAGGCAACGATCTGCTTTACGGCGGCTCGGGGACCAAGACGTTCATCTTGAGCGGCGGCAACGATACCGCCTACGGCGACCCGCTTGCCCAGAATACGGCCACCTTCGCTGCACCGCTCAGCGCCTTCCAGATATCGCGCGGCAGCGGCAACTCCTTCATCCTCACCGACACACGCCCGGGATCGCCGCTTGGCAGCGCCACTCTGATTGGCGTCAATACGCTGCAGTTTTCAGACCAGACCTTATCGCTGGTGACGCTTGGAACGTCGGCGGCCGAGACGCTCACCGCGCCATCCTACGGCGGCTGGCTCGAAGGGCTGGACGGAGACGACACGCTGAACGGCAGCGCGGAAGGCGATACGCTGAGCGGCGGACCTGGAAACGACACCCTCAACGGCGGTGGCGGACTTGATCTCGCGGACTTCTCGGGCGCGACGGGCAATCTTCTCATTTATCTCACCAACCCGGTCGTCACCGCGCCCGGACTGGGCACGGATCAGCTCAATTCGATCGAAGGATTGGTTGGCGGCGCCTACAACGACGTGCTTGTCGGCACGTCCGACGCGAACATCTTCTATCTCAACGCCGGCAACGACTACACCTATGCGCGCGCTGGCGATGACACCGTCTATGGTGGCGACGGCCTCGATGTGCTGCTCGGCGAAGACGGCAACGATGTCCTCTACGGCGGCGCCGGCTTCAATTACCTGTTCGGTGGCGCGGGCGATGATTTGCTCGATGGCACTGGTGGAGCGTCGGCATCGGACGTGAATGTGATGTACGGCGAAGCCGGAAACGATGTGCTCTACGGCGACATGGGCACCAACTACTTCTATGGCGGCGCAGGCATCGATACGATGTATGGCGGCGCAGGTCTCAACATCTTCATCTCCTCGGGTGAGACCGACGGCAACGTCATTTACGGCGGTTCAGGGCAGAATTACATCTACGGCTCCAATGGCGGCGATACAGTTACCGGCGGCAGTAGCGTCGACGTCTTTCTGATGGGCACCGGTGCCGATGTGATCAATGGCGGCGGTGGCGTCGACTACGCTTGGGGCGGTGGTGGCTCCGACATATTCACTATCGACGACACGACGTCGGAAGTCATGGTCATCCAGGATTTCAATGCAGGCGGTGTCAATGACATCCTGAACTTCGCGGGTACATCGCTGCATTCGTTTGCCGATGTGCAGGCCGCCGAGACCTACGCCGCTGGCATCGCCTCGACCATCATCACCGATGCCGCAGGCAACGCGGCCTGGCTGATCGGGATCACACCGGGACAGCTCGACGCGAGCATGTTCAGATTTTCCTGAGCAGTCGCGCCGCGATCCTTGTTCTGGGCCCACGGGTCTCAGCTTGAGCGGATTGGCGTTGCGTCCAGATGAGCGCAGTTCGCGGTCCCCTGGAACAGGCTCGCGGCTGCGACAAACAGTCGAGACCAGCCGGTTGAACCTTCGCCACAGGAACTAACAACGCGCCCGTCCCAACTTCACGATCTGACGAGCATCGCTTGCGCATCGGGCGATGCGCACTCAATTCCGAGTTCACTATCAGGATGGAACTTCGCCTGGCGAGCCTGGCCGGTTGCCGGCACTCCCAGCCGCCCTGCTCAAAAGACAAAAATACAACTATTTCAACATCTTACAAGCCGCTCGATATCGTTCGGATGCTCGCCATGAACCCTACACTCTTCCGTGTGCGCTTGAACGTCCTCCCTGCCCCGAACGACAACATCAGGAATGGATTAGACTCAAGATTGTTACTGTACGGAGGTAGGCCGGCGCGCTCGTAACGCTTGACGCAGTGGAGTCTGTGCGCGGCCATCTTCGATAAAGCTGCCATTGTTTCGGGCCGAATTCGGACGTTCGCCATGCGCTTGTGCACACACCTCAGAGTTTTTGTCCTTCTTGCTGCTTCAGTTCTCCTGGCGTCCCAGCCAGCTTGGGCGACGAAGCGAGTGGCTCTGGTCGTCGGAAACTCCAATTATCAAAACGCGCCGCTGCTTCCGAATCCTGCCAATGATGCTGCCGCTATCGCCGCGACCCTGAAGGGCGCCGGGTTCGATGTGGTAGAGTCCCGGCTCAACCTGGCCTCGAGCGACATGCGGCGGGCACTGAGGGATTTCGCCGATCAAGCCCGCGATGCAGACGTTGCCGTGGTCTACTATGCAGGTCATGGCATCGAGATCGACGGGACGAATTATCTGATCCCGACAGATGCCAGACTTGAACGCGACACCGATATCTATGACGAGGCCTTCTCGCTTGATCGAATCCTGCTGGCGATCGAGCCCGCCAGGCAGCTGCGCGTCGTGATCGTTGACGCCTGTCGCAACAATCCATTTGCCGACACGATGAAACGAACCGTCGCTTCGCGCGCGATCAGCCGCGGGCTCGCCCGGGTGGAACCCGCCGTATCCAATACGCTGATCGCGTTTGCGGCAAAAGCCGGACTGACTGCGCTCGACGGCAACAGCACGAACAGTCCATACGCGACAGCACTGGTCAAGTATATCGCAAAGCCTGGACTCGATTTGCGCAGGGCTTTCGGCTTCGTCCGCGACGATGTCTTGCAAGCTACCGGCAATCGACAGGAGCCATACGTCTACGGCTCGTTGGGCGGCGACGACGTTGCGCTCGTGCCAAAGGCAGAGGAACCGGCGCCGTCGCCGGCTAACGCCTCGTCGGAGACTCGTCGTGACTACGAATTGGCCCTGCAGGTCGGCAACAAGGCCGCCATGAGCGCGTTCCTCGCCCAGCATCCCGACGGCTATTACTCAAATCTGGCCAAGCTTCAGCTCAATCAGATCGACGCCGAGGACGCACGCGTTACCGCGACCAAGAAAGCGCAGGAAGCGGAGCAGCAGCAAGCTCGGCTTGTGTCCGAAGGTGCCCAGCGGGCCGAGCAGGAAAAAGCCGCCGCAGATTTCAAGGCTGCGGAGGATGCCCGGATCGCGGCTGAAAGAACAAAGCAGGCAGCGCAGGAACAAGCAACCGAGGCCGAACGGAAGCGGACTGCATCCCAATCCTCAACGGTCGCCATGCTTTCCCCGAACGGACCTGCCCTCGACAGCGCCAGGCCGGATGATCTTGCACCGGCACCCCCCTCCCAGACTAGCGAGGGCACGAAGGTTGCCGCCTTGAACCCGGCGGCGCCGCAGGAGGATCTTGCCAAATCAGTACAGAGCGAATTGAGCCGGGTCGGCTGTTTCACGGGCTCCGTCGACGGTGAGTGGAACGCGGCATCGCGTCGTTCCCTGACCCTGTTCAACCGGCACGCCGGGACCAAATTTGACGTCAAGCTCGCAAGCCTCGATGCGCTCGATGCGATCAAGCTGAAACCGGCCCGAGTTTGCCCGCTGATCTGCGAGCAAGGCTACAGGGCGGACGGCGATCAGTGCCGCAAGATCACCTGCGCCGAGGGCTCGTTCCTGAACGAGGACAACGAATGCGAGAAGCGCCGCGGGAAAAAGCCGGTGGCGAAGCGCAACATGGATGAGCGCCCGTCGCGCGCGTCGCGCTCGGATCGTTCGCTACGCGATATCTCCGAGCCGCAAGCCGATATTCCTCGACGACGACAGGCGACTGCAAGGCCCTCGGGTGGCAGCGGTCAGATCATGTGTGATGCATATCTATGCCGCCCGGTCCGTCGCGGATGTCATCTCGATTACCGTGGCGGCGGAGGTCCCGGCGGCGGTACCGGCAACGTTGAGGTCTGCAACTAGGACGGCATGCACGGCGGCGCGCCCGAGATCGGGTCGCCGCCTCTTCCCGCAATCGGTAAAGCTGGAATCTGATGGGGCGTGGTTTGGCGACGCCTGATGGCAACGGAGCTCAACCGCAGAGCGCTGCGTTGAAGAAGCTGAACGTCAGCCTCACCACATGATCGCGCGGGGCGGTCCTTCAGCCGCCTGAGCAAGCTGCAGCAACGCGATCGCTTACCTACTTGATGGAGTATGATTTGATGTCGAACGACCAATTGTTCGGCACCAGTTTTCCGCTGCCGCTGTCCGGTACACGCAGCTGACTGGTCCAATCCGACAGATAGCTCAACGTATCGGCCGGCCCCTGAAGCTTGCGCTGAATGTCTGGCAAATCGAGCAATTGCGCACGCCGCTCGCTCAGGATCGCAACGATCACAGCGGACCCGGCCGGCGGCGCGACGACATACTCAAATCCGCGTTGCTGTGCCGCCGGGGTCGGAACAATGAATTGGACGCCAGGCTTGACAAGATTCATGTCGGCTCCGACCGACTGTGCCAATAGCTCGGCAGTCGGAAAGATCTGGGACATGCGCCCTTCCGCATCGACATCCACCAGCATGAGATACCCAGGCTTCCTGGCGGTGACGCCGAATGACACCTTGCTGCCAATGTTGACAGTTGGACCCGGCAGGATTTCAAGCGACACGCTGGCGGCATT
The DNA here is from genome assembly GCF_000426785.1 of Bradyrhizobium sp. th-b2. Classification (NCBI taxonomy): domain Bacteria; kingdom Pseudomonadati; phylum Pseudomonadota; class Alphaproteobacteria; order Hyphomicrobiales; family Nitrobacteraceae; genus Bradyrhizobium; species Bradyrhizobium sp. th-b2. The sequence continues at coordinate 133,297 of NZ_AUGA01000009.1, read as the reverse complement.
TGCCGGGCTGCGCGGGGCCTGTACGCGCCGGACCGATTGAGCGTTCGTCGCACCTGCAGATGGAGATGCCGATGGCAGCGGCGCCGCGCACGCGACCTCGCTTCCCGCCAGCACCAGCACGATCGCAAGCCATGATTGCTTGCGGCAAACCAGTTCCGCTGGCGACATGACCTGCTTTCCCAAGTTTGTCAGGGAACGCTGAAAAAGCCGATCGACGCGATCCGCGCGTCCGCCGGCAGGTAGCGCTCCAGACTCTTGATGACCTGCCCCGAGGCGCGACGCCGGTTGAGCTGCATCAGGACCGTCTCCAGGTCAACCATCCGCTGCTGCGAGGTCACCGCAACGATCTGCTCGGCACCGAACGGCTCGCCTACCCGAAGAGGAAGCCGCAGATTTGCCGATCGCGCCAGCGCGGCATCAGAACCCACCGGATACAGCATTTGGATAGTTCCATCACCGGACACGTTGAACAGCAGCACCGCGCGTGAACCGACGTCGGACAATTCGACCTCAACGGTCTGGCCGCTACGCTGCTGTCGATCATCCGGCCAAATACGCATCACCTGCGGCGACCGCGTCGCCATGCGCTTAAGCTCCCGAATGGCTGCAGTTCGGTTGACCACTGTCGTCAAGTCGCCAACGTCAACACCATAAGCGACCACATCGCCCCAGGCGATGACGTCATGCGACACGGGGTCCCAGATCAGGTCGGGATTATCAGTTGGTTGAACGGCCTGCACGCTGGCATCCTGCGGCTTGACGCCGGCGAAATAGTTCATCTTGCCGTCAAGCGCCGCCAAACGGATCGGCGTGGTGAGACGGAAGGGCGGCAGTGCGGCACTGGGCGCGGCCGGGCCGGTCGCGGCGACGCCGGTTGGAGCGGTCTGTGACGTGGCCGTAACGGCCGGCGGCGTGGGGGTTTGTTTCTCGGCGGGCGTAACGGTAGCAGCCTGACCGGAGGCAGCTCTCGCGGCCGTCCCCTGGATCAGCACCACGCCGCGCGTCAATTCGAAGGCGACGTCGGTTTCCGGCCTCTGCGTCGGCGACGATACCGTCACGATGTTCTGGCGTTGGTCGGACAGTTGATAGACCACCTGCCGAACATTGCTGAAAAGCTCCTTCAGAGTCACTTTGCCATCATGATTGATGTCCGCGCTGCCCTCCACTGCCCGCGCGACGGCATAACTCAGTGCGCCGCGCAGGCCATCGATCCCGGGGATCCGCACTTCCGGCGCCTTGGTGTTTCGATCGACGGCGGCGATGAACGCAGTGTGGTCGAGATCGAGTTCTGACTTCGGGTCGTCGCTGCTCGACACCGGCTTCAATTCATCAACCAGCAGCGTGTAGCGCGGCACCTGTCGAAAACTCATCTCTGCCGCACGCGGATCGATATCGCGCACCATTCCACCGCCGTGGCAGGTATCCGCAACGAAGATCACTTTCGCGCCACGCAATTCGAACTGCCGGATGAAATGGTTGAATTCGCTTCCCAGAATGCGCTCGGCCGATCCGGCTGGCGTGGTAGCGAATTCGGGCAGCAGGAACACGTTCTCCATTCCGTCGGGTTCGGAGCCCTTGATGCGCTCCGGCTCCTGCGTGCCGTGGCCTGCGATCGACAGGAAGATGAGGTCGTTGCTCTTTGTCCGCTCCACCAGTGAGCTGATCTCACGCAGCACGCTTGCCCTATCGACCTGTGCATTGGTCAGTTCGACCACATCGCTGACGCCCATGGTCCTCAGGCTGGACACGATGTCATTGGCGTCGGCGACCGCGCCCTTCAATTTGCGTACATGCTGGTAGTCGTCGACGCCGATGACGAGCGCCCGGAGGGCCGCACCGTCCGGGTTACTTATCGACAGTTCTCCCGCCGCATGCGCGCGCTGGAGTGGCAGGCCGACCAACGTAGCGAGCAGGATGGCGCTACACAGCCAACCGGTCTTTTGATCAAAGCCCTTGAGCCTTCGCATCGTGATCCACCTCGATATCAAGCAGGTCTGCCCTGGAACCACACCGGTAAGGTAGAGCGGCAGGATGCCGTCCAGACCTCCAGAAACCAGCCCGCAGGCAGTGATCCATGTTCATCTGTAGCCCGAGCAAGTTCCCAGGTTCAGCGCCGCTTGTTCGCTGTCTTGCGGCCTGCCGGCGCCTCGCTCTCCTGATAGGCGTTCGCGGAAACAGTCGTCTGATCATCTGCGAAGGCGCGAAAGCGGACCGGAACGTAGCCGCGCGCCAGCAGGCTTGCCAACGGATAGACGTTGCGGCAGACGCGACCGTTGCAGCCGCCCGTCGAGGATTCCATGACCTCCGCCTTGCGATCCGGCGTGAACCGCAGGAACAACATCACGTGGGAACCCGGCTTGTTCAGGGCGTCACCAGGCTTGAGGTCCCAGGGGTTCGTCACGGGTGCAGCGATCGCGGGGATGGCGGCGGTCGTGTAGTGGACGGAAAGTCCCCACGCGGCGCTGACGAATGCCGAACAGTCGACGCCGGCCACATCCGGCCGTGGCTCGTTACGGGTGCAGACATTGCCTGCCAGCGTCCCGCTTTCGATCCGCTGCCGGAAGTTCGCGAGCGAACCGTGGCAACCCCAGCAATAGGGCACGCCGCGCACTTCCTGGTTTACCTTGCCCTGCAGATACCACGGCCGGCGAATACGGCTGAAACCGGAGCATTGGCTGTCGGGATCGCTACCGTAGTTCGCCTGTGTCAACTTCCACTGGACACCCTCAAAGGCGAAGGCCGTCTCGATCGCCTGCTGGCGATTGGACGGCCGCACGGCGGCGGTCGCATTGAACTTGATATCCGGCTGCGCCGCCGGTGCGGCCGGAGTGCGCGATGGCCTGACGTCAATGACGGATACCTTCCCCATGGGCCGGAAGCCGACACCAACCACCTCAACGCCCTCCGGCTTGGTACGCAGAAAATAGACATCGCCGTCGCCTGAGACAGTGACGAACCGCCGGGTCACGGGCGTGTTCTCCAAGGGCAACTCGTAGATGCCCTCCAGGCGTCCGTTCGAGGCATAGCGTGCGACGAATGTGGAGGCATTCTTGCCCGACGGCGGAATGTCCTCGGCCAGCACGTAGAAGCGATCACTGTTGTCGATCTCGAGAAACTCCACGGTGCCGAGCTGGTTGCGCACACGCAGGCCGAGCTGACCGATGGTCTCGTTGCTGACCATGGTCTGGATCTCGACCCGAACGCTGGCATTGCCCTTGTCGGGAATAATATCAGCGATCACCGATCCCTTGCTGCGCGAGGCGATATACTGCCGGTCGGGCTGTCGCGTCGTCCTTACGATGGCCGCGCGGGTATTCTGATCGAGCAAGTCGGTTGGACTGCTCAGCGCCTGCGAGCCCATTTGGGCGAAGGCCGAAACGGCGACCTGGTCGTCCGTGCCGCGGGACGAAACTTCCTCAAGCTGGATCACGTCTCCACCTACCCCGCGCGTGGACTGTCCCGGTGCCGCCTTCAGCATCCGTACGCCGCCGTCCCAGACCATGATGTCGTCGTTACGGACGACGAGGTCGGTGGGCTGGACATCGCCAGGCATCTTGAGGATGTCAGGCGCAGTGTTCGGTTGCTTGGGGTCGAACTGCAGAATGCGGCCGTTGACCTGATCAAGCACAAACAGGTTTCCCTGCCCGTCAGCGCTGAGCGCTTGCGGGCCCCCGAGTTCGACGTCCTGGCCGGCCGGGACGATCCCTACCATGGAGGCAGCCGAACCGCCGGCAAAGCTTCGCACGACGGCATCGTCGGCCTTTGCACCGGTTGCAGCGAAGGCCGCGCCGACGATAGGGAGCCAGATCCAGCTAGATCGACGAAACATATCCGCCTCAATGTAACCGAACCGAATGCGGCGTCAGTCCGACTAATCCAAGACTGCGCAAGCGCAGCGTCAATTAGTGGCGAGCAACCCCAATCCCGTTCAACTCTTTCACTGGACGGTGATAGTCCGAACTCCTTCAGCTTGCAGTGCAAAATCATGGCCAAAAACAGATTTGAGCAAGTCAGCGAAATCCAGCCCGACGCGATTACTCTGGTTTTGAGGCGCGACGATGGGGGCGCCTCCGGGTCGATCGTGTTGCCAGCCGCCGCAAGCGGGGGACGCCTGAGCAGCGACCAGGTCAGCGCCCATATGCCCGCCCAGGACGCCTTTCGCGGCGCAATCCGGCTCGCCAACGACATGAAGCTCGCGATCGTGGTTTGCGACCGGGATGGCGTCTGGAAGCCGGAATGGGGAGAGCTTTACCAGGCGATCGATTGACCCCACACGGGCAGACGCTGCGGCGCCGCATGGAGGCCGGCATGGCAAATGGAGCGTTAAGCGGGCCGTCCTTGAGATCGCGCGCCCTGATGATCGCCCTGTTGGCCGCAACCAGCTGGCCCGCGCGGGCAAACGATTCCGCCGCCGAATTGTCCATCGGCGGGCTGCAATTCGTTCGCACCAAGGATGTGACCATGGCGAGCGAGGAGCTTCGTATCGGGCTGGACAAGGTCAGCGTTCGCTACCAATTCGTCAACCAGACGAGCAAGCCGGTTGCACTCACTGTCGCTTTTCCGCTGCCCGATATCGACCTGTCCGAGGCCGAGAACATTGCGCTTCCATCGAGCAATCCGGTCAACTTCGTTGAGTTCGAGACCAGGATCGACGGCAACCCGGTGCCGCTGACCATCGACCAGCGCGCCATGGTCGGCAATAAGGATGTCACCGCCCTTCTCCGTCAGTTCAAGCTGCCCCTGCTGCCGCTCGGTGATCGGGAGATCCGGGTGGCCGACCTGCCGGCGACAACCCGCACGAAGCTGATCGATGACGGCCTTCTCATGCCTGCCGGCATGAGCGACAACGGCCGCCAGCAATACACGCCCGGCTGGATAACCAAGACTTCCGCTGTTCGCGAGCAAGTATTTCCACCCGCGCGTACCGTCATCGTCGAACATCAGTATCGCCCGAGCGTCGGCTCCAGCCCTGACACGGTCCTGCGCTCGGGTCTGCGTCGCAGCGCAGCGCTAGGTCCGGAAGTCGAGCGGTACAGGAAAGAGTATTGCGTCACGGATGCGTTCCTTGCCGAATTGGACAAGCGCACCGGCAACAGCCAGGACAACGCGGCAAAGCTGCAGGAGCGGCGCATTTCCTACGTGCTCAAGACGGGTGCGAACTGGGCGGGTCCAATCCGGTCCTTCACGTTGACGATCGATCCGGGCGGCGACGACCGTCTGGTCAGTTTTTGTCCGGGTCAGCTCAAGCCGTCACCTGCCAGCAACGCGCGTCAATTCACGGCAAGCGAATTCAAGCCGGATGCCGACCTGAAGATCTTGATGATCGGCAAGTTCTGAAGAACAGCTCAATTCGTGAGCATCACATAGCGTGCAGCCGCCGTGAGGGTCACATTGCCGCGCTGAGCTTCGCTGATCGCTTGCAGGAAGAATGTGTCGGCCGCCATCGGTCGCGGCTGGCGCAGCGAGTCCAGAACACGTGGGGCCGCAACGACCAACAGGAGCTGCGGACCGGTTGAGCGTGCCATCGGCAGGGCAAAAGAAAGCGAGTCGATGCCCGGCTTCAGGAGATAGGACAGGCTTTGCACCTCGCCTCGATCCGAGACCATGAGCAGTTCCACCACCCGGTTGGCAAAATTCTCGATGGTCCCGTTCAGGGTTTCGCCGGCCTTCAGCTCCGTCGCTGACAGGTTGATGCGCGGCGCACGCGCTTGATCGCTTCCGACCTGACTCAAGAATTTGACGGCCGGACATTGTGCTGGATTCACCTGCCTGACGCCGACCGAAGCCTCAAATCCCTGCTCCTTTCGAAACGCCTTGTCGAAGGTATCGAACGGGGCGGTCGAGGCGCCGAATCCCTCAATGACAGCTGCGCTTGCGCTCACTGCAACAGGCAGGATGAAGAAGCAGTCGCCGCCCGCATATTGGGCGACATATCTCCGGATGCGCTCGGCTCGACCCGGCCCATCGGGCGACGAAGACGGCGTCACCGTCGGCTGAGACGGCAGCTTCACCGGCTCCTGACGTGCTGGCTGTGGCGGAGCAGGCTCGATCCTCGGCGGCGCGGGTGTCGCGGCGAGTTTCGGCGGTGGCGGCAAGGCCGCCAGACCTGATGACGACCAGACAAATTTATAGAAGCTGTACCCACCGCCCCCCAGCAGAAGCAGCAGCCCTGCGACGCAGGCGCCGAGCCAGATGCGGCGAGAGTTCCGCGTGGTCGATGGCACCCGCTCCTGCTGCGCAGACGTCCCGGCTTCCGGCTTCCCCAATGGATCGAAGCCGTGGAGCGGTACGGCAGACGGCTGAGCCGAAGCCGCCGGCGCCCAGTTGGCGACCTCCGCCATGGTCGGGCGCAAGGCCGGGTCCGGCTGCAGCATCCTCTCGAGCAGGGGCCTGATACGCAGATCCACTGCGCCGAGATCGGGCACACGCCGACGTTTCTCGACCAGTTGAAACTGGCTTCCGCCCATATCGAGCTTCTGCCCGGTCAAGGCTTGGAACAGCACGAGACCAAAGCTGTAGACATCGGACTTCGCGGTGACATCATTGCCGTACAAGCCGACCTGTTCCGGCGACGCGTAATTATCCTTGCCGGCGAAGCCGGAGCCGATGATGGTCTTGTCACCCATCTGGGTCGACCGAGCGATACCAAAGTCGATGATCTTCGCCCGCCTTATATCATCGAGCGGCACGATGATGTTGTCGGGGGAGACATCGCGATGGATAATGCCGTGCTCGTGAGCGGCCTGCAGGCCCGATGCGACCCGCTGCATCAACTTGATCAGCGCTTCGAAGGTCAGCGGCCCATCGTCGAGCATGTTCGACAGCGAGCGCCCGTTCACGAATTCCATCGCGAGATACGGGCGCTGCAGCACGGGTTCGACCGTGAACAGGAAGTAGCGAACGATCGCTTCATGCGGAAGATTGTGAAGTGCCGCCGCCTCCCGGCGGAACAGCGCAAGTGCCGCCTCGTTATCGACCATGTCGGGCAGCAACATCTTGACCGCAACGGGCGATCCGGTCTGGATCTCGCGGCATCGGTAGACTTCCCCCATACCGCCTGCCCCGATCATCGCTTCGATCTCGTAAATGCCGTTGAGCCGGGTGCCGGCCGGCACACCGCGGTAGGATGATCGAAACGGATCGTTCGCGGTCATGCTCGCGGCTCCTGATCGAGCGGCGTCCTCGTGGGCTCTGAGGATCGTGGCGCGAGCAATCGCACGATCACGATCGTAACATTGTCGAGCCCGCCGCGATCGAGCGCGAGCGCAAGCATGTCGTCGCATGCTGTCTGGGCAAGGCGAGTGGCCGCGTGCTGCTGAATCTCGTCATCCTGCACGTGTCGGGTCAAGCCGTCGCTGCAAATCACGAAGATGTCTTCCGGTTCGGCCGGACCGGTCACCACCTCGAACTCGGGGTCGGCGACAACGCCGACAGCCCGGGTGATGGCATTGTTCGGCCAATCCTGGACCTCTTCGCGCGATAGCGCGCCGCCGGCGATCAGTTCCTCCAACTCGCTGTGATCGTGCGACACCTGGGTGATGCCATGGCGGTTGATCAGGTACACCCGGCTGTCTCCCGCCCATATGCAGGCATAATGGTCGTCGCGTACGAGCAGGACTGCCGTTGTGGTCCCGACAGTGGCACCCTGCCTTGCCTGGCTGAGTGCCAAAATCTGCTGGTTGGCGCTGAACAGGCGCGCCTCGCATTGCGCCAACAGGTCCGCCGCGGAGTCCGGCGCGGCGATCGCATCAAGCGACTGTACCACGATGCGGCTGGCAAGATCGCCTGCCTCATGACCGCCCATGCCGTCAGCGACCGCCCATAGGCCGACGTCGGTTCTGACCAGACACGAATCCTCGTTCCGCGCCCGCACCCGTCCGGCATGAGTGACGCTACCGACATCGAACAAGGACGGGACGTGTACCATCGCGCGTCATCCCGTCCCGGCTACCGCGCGGCTGACGTCGCCGGTCAGCAGCGTGGAATAGTGAAACGGATCCGGCAATCCGCGGCAACAGAGTGCGATCGGCGGGAACCCTTCGCCTCCGGCGGTCCACCAGAAACTAGCCGCGGCATAGATTTGAGGGTTCGCGCCGCAGAGCGTGCCGAACGACTCGGCAAACCCATCGGCCGACGAAACCATTCCCAGCGTCGTGTCACTCAGCGACACGATTGGCGCTCCATCAGTCCCTGACGCCCGCAGACGCGGAAGCGCGAGACGATCCAGCGCATCGGAGATCTGCTCGAACGTCGCCGCCCGGTCCAGGGTCGAGAGCAGGAATGTCTCCACTTGCGCAAACCATTCGTCCTGCGGATCGATGTTCGGCGGCGGCAGCGCGGCGTCACCATCCAGCACCGCATGCAACGTCAACGGATAGTATCGCCCCACCCCGTCAAGCGACGGCATGATCGCTCCTGCGACGGTGGTGCCGCAGATCGCGCCGCCAAGCCAGAACCGCCAAACCGGCGCGGTCAGGAATGCTTCCTGCCAGGCGGAGCCGAGTTGATGGCGGCTCGCGGAGATGGCAGCCTGCACCCACGGCTCCCAGACTTCCAGGAAGCTGCGCGGCGTCGCGATCGCGATGAAATCGCGCTTCGCGCCGATCTTGCCGAATAAGCCGCATCGCATGGTCATATTCCGGTCGGGCAACGAAACTCGCGGAGCACTGACAGGTTTAGCGGATTGCGCAACGATCCGGTGGAAATCTGATAGTTGAGCTCACGTCCGGCAACAATGAAGGTTGCGCTGGCGGTTTCCGCCTTGGCGACCAGCGAGCCGGCCTCCAGCATTCGGAACAATGACCAGGGGCCGATGCGCTCAAGTACGGATGGCGAGCCGGACTCGTTGCTGACCGAAATTGCCGTCCGCGGCGATGGGCCGGGCCAGAGGACCGTCGTCGGCGAATTGCTCTGCGGCGGCGACGGAGCGGCGGGTTGCGGCGCGCCAAACATGGAGGGAGCTGCGGCTGGTCCTGGTGTGGTGGGGCTGTTGATCGTCGTGCCACCGATCTCGGTCTTGACTGTGATGCCCGGTCCGGCCGCAGCCGGCGGTCGGATCGCAAAGGACACTGCCGGCACGCCGCCTCCGGTCTGGAAAAACGCATCGCGGATATAGGCGGCATTCTGGAACTGCTTCAACGTGTCGGGCGAGAACGATCGTCCGACGGGGCTCTCCTTCCGCCAGACCCAGTCCGAGCGCGAAGTATCGGCATAAGGCGCCAGGAATTGGGTGAAGAACTTGTCCATGATGCCGTTCGGGCTGAACAGCTTGGCGAAATCAGCGAGCGGGACTTCCTGACCACTGCTGCGTACAAACGGGTAGCGGTTGGTCACCGTCTGCTGACAGACCGGCGTGACCTGATCGCGCAGCGACTGCAATATTTGACCGGCCGTGGAGGCGGCGATGCTGCCTTCGAACTCCGCGGCTGCCGCCCGCAGCATATCTGAAAATGGCGGCGGCATACGCGAGGCATTGTTGCGCAGCGCAGCAACCTGGGTCTGAAGCCCCGCAGTTGCCTGCGCCGTCAGTTGCGGATTCTCGATCATCAGCGTCAGATTTTGCGCAATGTCGTTCAGGTTTGCGATCGTCGAGTCGATCGGCCGGCGGGTGCTCTCCCCCTCAAGCGCTGCATGGTAGGGCTTGAACTGCGACTCAATCGTCGCGCCCGGTGTACCATCCTGGGCATTGTTGAACAGCGCCGGCGTGGTCACCGCAGGCGGCACGGCCGGCGTTCCGGTGCTCGCCGGCTTCGGGCGTTCCTTGGTCAGCATGGTCTCATCGCGCACCGATTCCAGGATTTGCCGCATCGGCGAGGTCGGCGCCGAAAGCGCCCTCAGCACCTCGTATTTCGGCTTGTCGGCGAGCAATTTCTTCAGACGCAGGCTGCCGAGCGCAGTACGCCACGCCGTTACAAAATCATTGGAGTAGATGCTGAGCAGATCGCCAGCCAGGTTGTCATACTGCTGGTCAATTGCCGACTGCTGGCCGGCGTCACCCAAGACCCACCGCTCCCGCTTCATGCGCTCCGACAATCCGGGCAGTCGAGCGATAAACTTCTGATTGAAGCCGTTATAGGTGAAGAACTCGGGCACCCGCACGTTGTCCAAGGGCTGCCCGGTCGTGGTTTCGAACACGACTGCGACATCAGGTCCGCCTCGGCGGCTGGCGATCCAGTCGCCAGCGGCCGATCCACGAGCCTCCGACTTCAGGAACTCGTAGGCACGTTGCGATACGCTGAGGCGCGCCAATGAATTCTGGGCCTGCTTGATCAGCCGGCCATCAAGCTCGACCAGCGGCGGTTGTTCGGTTTCGAGGTCGAACATTGCCATGAGATTTTCATCCAGCAGACGCCGTCCTTCCGCGTTGGTCGCGCCAGGATAAAGGTTGTCCGCCCAGTCGCGCTGCATCCAGGAGCGGATGAGCTCGCGGTCCGGGGATTGCAGGCCGCCGAGCATCAGGTAGACCTTCAGCGCCTCATAGACGAAGGCAGGCTCGGCGATGCGCGCATTGAGCTGCTCCTCCAAACGGTACAACAGCCGAGGCCTGAACATGCGCTCAAGCGCGGTGTGATAGGCCGCCTTTGCAGGCGATAACAGGCGCGCGTGCTGACTGAGCCCGTAGCGCGCCGAGAGTGCTACCGGCTCATTCCGTGAGGCGTAGCCCGCGGGGGCGTTCCGCAGCCGATAGAGCAGCGGCAGCACCTTGTCGAGATCGTGATCGGCGATCAGCGTTTGCTTGATGAGCGGCGCACCGGCGGCGGCATACTCGTTGTCCGCCTGCAAGCTCTGCTCGATCAGGTCGGAGTTGCGCTTGTAGCTGGTCAGCCACGCACCGATCAGTCCGATCGCCACCAAACCGATCACCGACAGCGCCGCGGTCTTGAGGATCAGGGCGCGGCGCACCGCAGCACGGTCGGTCGAGACCCAATCAGCCTCACCGATGATGACCTTCGAAATCAAATCGGCGAGGAAATAGCTCTTGCCGGTTCCGGAGTAGGCTCCTGCACCGACTTCCTCCGCGCCGAATGTACGCGCCAGCGATCCGATCAATTGATCGATCGGCGTACCCTGCTGAGTGCCCGATGTGAAATAGAACCCACGCAGATTGGCGTTCACGTGATATCGCGTCGGCTCAAAAATCTGGTTGAGGAAATCGTGGATCTGCGGCTTGAGCCGCGCCATTTGCGCCGGGAAGCCAAACAACTGCACCCGGTGCTGCGGCGTCGGCTCGTCCTGCAGACGGTCGAGCGTTTCCTCGCTCAGGCGCTCCAGCAGGCGATCGAACTCGACCGGGACCTGCCCCACCAGGTTCTGGGTCTTGTCGGCGGTCTGGAAAGTGGCGCCCCAGACCTGGCGCCGGCCGGCCTCGCCGAGATACGCGAAATATTCGGTGAAGCCGGCGACGAGATCGGCCTTGGTGAACAGCGCGTAGACCGGGAAGCTCACTTTCAGCCGCTGATGCAGCTCGAGGAGCCGCATCCTAATGGCATCGGCATGAAGCGCGAGTTCCTGCTTCGGCAGCGTCAGCACGTCTTCCAGACTGATTGCGACGAGAACGCCGTTGATCGGCTGGCGCGATCGAGTTTTCTTCAGGATATCCAGGAAGGAGATCCAGCTTTCCTTGTCGGCCTTGCTGTTTGAATCCTGGGTTGTGTAGCGACCGGCAGTATCGATCAGCACCGCTTCCTCGGTGAACCACCAATCACAGTAGCGAGTGCCGCCGACCCCGGCGATCGCCGCCGGCGTTGCCCCTCGCGCGAGCGGAAACTTGAGCCCCGAATTCACCAGCGCCGTGGTCTTTCCGGCGCCGGGCGGGCCGATGATCACATACCAGGGCAGATCGTAGAGATAACCGGACTTGTTGCCGCTCGCAGTCTTAAGTGTTGAGAGCGCATCCTTCATGCGCTCCTTGAGCACCGGCTCGTCGCTGACAGCCTGATCCGCACCGCTGACGCCGTCGGCGATTTCCTTGGCTTTCTTGCGTCGCTTGAAGAAATGAAGACCGGTGACACCTGCTGCCGCGGCGCCGAGCAGCAGGATCGCGATCTGGCGAATGATGTGGTTTTCCAACGGATGCCAGTCGCCGAAAGCAATGAAGGGACCGGCAAGGTAGATCACCGCCCCAAGCGAGCTGAGCCCGACTCCGTAGAGAACGATGCGTAGAATGTCCTTGGCGAGCATATTTACCGGTACCTGTCGCTTATCGCGTGAGCTTGTGACGTCCGCCTATTCGCTACGTTCGATGAAGATTTCGACCCGACGGTTCTTGGCGCGCCCCTCGGGTGTCGAATTGCTGGCAATTGGTGAATCCGAGCCCTTGCCGTCGACGTCGACGCGCGAACCATCGGCCAGGCCGGGTTTCAGCGCGGCGGCAACCGCCTTGGCGCGTTCCACCGACAATTCGAAATTCGAGGGGAAACGCACGGTGCGGATCGGCGAGCTGTCGGTATGGCCAACCACCCGGATTCGGCCGGGCTCCTTGTCGAGCGTCGCCGCAACCCGGGTCGCGATCGGCTTGAAACCATCCAGGATGGTTGCCTGGCCCGAGGCAAACAATGCGAGGTCGCAGACCCTGATCACGATGAAGCTCGCCGTCTGATCCGCCGTCATGGCGCAAGCCGTCTTCTCCAGTGCAAGCGCGTTGCGAATCCGCTGCAGCTGGGTGATGCGGTCCGGGGGTGGCGGCGGAGGCGGAGGTGGCGGCGGCGCAACGACCCGGCGCTTCAGCTCGATCGGATCGCCGGGATGCAGTGCCAGCGCGACTTCCGCAGCATTCTCTGCACGACCAGCCAGCAACGTCCGCAGGACAAAATAGGATCCCGTTAGCAACGCGGCGACCACGGCCGCCACCAGCCAAACGGGAACACGCAGGTGCTTCCGCCGACCGGCCAAGGCCTGTCCGCGCCAGTGCGGCGACAAATCGTTGGTCGGCTTGGGCCGAACCCGGCGCAGCGTTTCGTAGAGGTTGCGCTGGATCACCTGGAGGTTCGCAAGCCCGCCCGGCGACGTCCGGTGAATGCCCTGGAACCCGAGCGCAAGGCAGGCGTGCTGGAGTTCGAGCACCGGATAGTTGACCAGCGGATCAGTCTTCAAATGGTCGAGGATCTCGAAGAAGCGTACGCCGCCCACGCGTTCGCCGAAGAACCGGCTGAGCATCGAATATTGGGCCCAGACGTGTCGGTCGTCGGTCGGAATGTGCTGCACAATATCGTCGGCGGTGGCGCACAGGATATACTTCGCCGTATTGGCCTGGTGCTCGGAAATGCCGGCCGAGCGGATATCCTTCTCGAAGAACTTGATGGCGTCGGCGACCTGCTCCATCAGGCTCGCGAATGACGCCCGCATCAACGCTACTCGCAGCCGGCCAAGCAACTGCAGCAAAGGGCCGCCGGCGCGCATCACCGGATTGGCATTTGGCGCAACCAGATCGTCGACCCGCAAGGGCGGTCCGGGCGGCAAGAGTTGCGGCGCCTGAGCCTGCGCCGGTGTCGAAATCCATTCCTCGGACTGTTGGCTGGTCGGCGGGGCGGCGTAGCTTGCGCCCTGCGGTACAGGAGAAAATGACGGCGACGAAGGGGCACCAGGCGAAGCCACGGGCGATGGCGAATACGCTGGACGGCTTGCAGGTCCCTCGCCCGCCGGAGATTGAGGAGCCGGAGCCGGCGGCATCTTCCCGCCGGGGTTCGGACGGATGATGGTCCGCTCACCCCGACCGAAAGGATTAACCGGCTTGTCCCTGTCGGTCATGGCCGCTCTTCCAGGATGGCCCAAAGGTACAACTCAAGCTCCGGCCAGTCGCCGGAAAAATGCATCCCGATCGAGGCCGCAGTGCTGAACTCGGGCCACAGCGGCGACTTGCGATCGAGGTAGAAATAAACGTGGTCTGTGATGGCTCGGATGTGCGGTGGCGGCGTCGGCAGATGCACCAAGGTCAAACCCGGCAGGTTTGCGTGCACGATCTCGGTCATTTTGGTATTGGGCCCGACCTTGAACAGGTGCGGGAATTCGTTCTGAATCTCCACCAGTGGCCGCCGCGCGGCGACCTCCAGCACGAGGGTCGCATTTCGGAACAACGCGCGATCGCGGATCGGCGATACGAATGCGTTCTGGGCGCGTTCGATGATCTCCAGACGGATCGCCCGCCTGCCCAGCCGCGCGCTCAGGAAATCCTGGATGTCGCGCACCAGCGGCGTGAAGACGTATTCGAGGTTGTCGTGATCATATGCCGGGTAGTCCCGCGCGCGTCGTTCGGTCGTCGCGAAGGTCGCAAGCTCACCAGCAAACCTCAGTAGCTCTTCGTACAGCCGCTCGGGATGTACGCTGCCGGACCGCTTGAAATGAGTCAGTACGGGAATGGTCCGGTTCAGAACCTGCAGCACCAGGTAATCGACGCTCTGCAAACCGCCGCCGGACGAAGGATCGACCGCGTAGCGTGCAAGCTCGTCGAGTTTGGTCTCAACCCAGCCAATGATGCGATTGAGCCAGCCATCGACGACCGGATGTGCGGCGCAGACCAGCATCGGCGGCACAAACTTGTCGTCGAACAGGATATTCTTGTCGCGTACCTCGAGGATGCGGGCGATCCCGAGACCCATGTATCCCGGCTTGCTGGTCTTGCGTAGCTCGAACGACAGCCGCGGATAAACAATGTCGATCTCTTCCTCGATGCGCAGCGCCGAGGTCGAATCGATAAACGTTTCGGAAGTCCGAACGTAACGACTGGCGCTGTCGGTGCGATCCTCATCCACCTCCCGCGTATTGGGCGCCGCGACCGGCATCATCAGCCAGACGATCTGGCCTGCGGCCGAATCCGGCACTTCGATGGCTTCCGGGATCGGACTGTCAGCAGGGATATCGAACGGCGTTCCATCAGGCATGACGCCGGTCGCACTGCGCACGGCGAATTTGCTCTGTTGAGTAAGGTCGTTGTCGATCTCGAGCTGGGCAAAGCCCCACGGGTACGGTGTTGTGTAACGAACGCGCTTTTCCAGCAGATGCTCGAGATAGCGATCGTTCTGCTGCAGATGATGCGGCCGCAGAAACAGACCTTCCGACCAGAAAACTTTGCTGTACCAGGACATTCCTGCATCCACTTGGCAATGATCGGCGACGGCATCGTCACCGACAGTTCACTTTGACCCCGACTTGTCTGCGCGGTCGTAATATTCAGAGAAATGCAGCATGAAGGTATCGATCGGCGCGCTTTCGTCGCGACCGAGATGCGCCTTCCAGCGCGTCAGGAATTCATCCCACAACTTACTCTTATTCGAGCCGAAAAAGGATCTTGCGCCGCGCTGAAGCTCGAGCTCGCGCACCATTAGCGTCGGATCGATACTGGCGATCAGCCCGCTGACGGCATGCTGCATTGCCGCATAGGTCTTCAATTGATGGGATTTGAGATCCTTGAAGCCCTGCGCGAAGGCATGCGGCGCATCGAGGTAACTGCGCGTCGGCGGCCCGAACAGGATACGCATCGCGTCTTCCGCTGTCGGCGAGAACTTCAACGGATTGTTCTCGATGGCCTGGATGGTGGTTTGACTGGTGCTGCGCGTCAGCTGCTTGGCCTGGGTCCGCGCCTGCAGCAGAGCCATCAAGTTTTCCACGGTCATGCGCAGGATGATGCCCAGCTGCTCCGCGAGTTCGGCCTCGGTCTTGTCGGCAAAGAAATTGTCCGGCAGTCCCGCAGCACGTGCCACCAGGCGCGCAAACTCGGGATTGCCGATCGACGCGGCCGTGGCCGGTGCCGGCTCGACCATCTGCGGCCGCGGCGCTCCCGCATGCCCTGCCGGTGGCGGCGCCGGCGGTGGCGAGGCAGCCGCTTCATCATCGGCCCAGACCGATGGTCGGCGCGGCGTCGGCATCGCGTGCAGCACGTCGACCGGCGGTTTGGGCATGGCGGCGGGACCGGCTGCCCAGCTCATGTCGTCGCGCAGGGGCGACTCCCGTGGAAGCATCTGCGGCGAATGCCGGACGGGGTCGACGCCCGCCGGCGGAACGCTCGCCGCCCAGTCCAGGAATTCCGCATTGACCGGCCGCGCTGCTTCGCGCGGCTTTCTCAACTGCTGGGGGTCGATTGGCGGCGGCACGTCGCGACCGGGAGCCCACAGTTCCTGGTAATCGGCGTGCTGCTGCGCGGGCGGAGCTTGCTGCTGCGCGCCATGGCTCGGAGTGCCCTCGGCACGCTCGTCCAGGTCCAGCGAAACGCCAATGACATAGTGGCCGATGACGAGCCGATCGCCATTGCGCAGCCGATGCGCTCCCCGTATGCGCTGGTCGGCCCCATTGAGAAACGTGCCGTTGGTCGAGACGTCGTGCAACCAATAGCCGCCGTCGCGAAAATGGACCTCGCAATGCTTCCCCGAAATCATCCGAGACGGATCGGGCAATGTCCAATCGAGATGACGATCGCGGCCTATATCGACCGAGCGCCTTCCGGTGACCGTAAATGACACAGGTCCGCCATCGGGGAGGTTGGGCTCGTTCTCGATGTTGAAGCGAAGCACCATCACATCGTCTCGTCAGCGCAGAGGGCGCGGTTCGCCGCGTGCCAACTGAATACCATCCTCCAGGCAGGCCGTCATTATCCGGTCCCTGGACTCGCGGGTGAGCCGGCAAAGTCCGATCAAAAGAGCTGCGCGAACCGCCCGCGCCGTCTGATCTGGCTTGGCTTCGACCGGGGCAAATTCCGCTGGGACCACGCTTCCGCCAGACCAGCCCGCCGCCAGCGCCAGCCAAGTCGCCGGCTGCTCGGGATCGTTGGCATTGCCGACCGCCAACGCCTTGTTACGCGATTGCTCGTCTGGCTGGCGGACCCAGGTCTCCGCAAAGCCGAGCGACCTGCCTTCGTTGCCGTCGAAATGGTCGAACATCTGGCGCAACGAGCGACATCCCCAAGCGACGGCCACGCGCCTGGGGAGCAGATACGCGCAGAAGGATACAGCCTGGTGCCAGTTGCCTGCATCAGCGGCCTCCTGCAGGAAATCCAGCGACAACTTGTCCGCGGAGGCTTTGCCGACGTCGTAGCGCGCCAGCGGATAGGCTTCGAACAGATCGCGGACTGTGCTGAACCGAACCTGACCCATGGCCGTCAGCCGACAATGGTTGGTGTGCCGTGGGCAACCAACGGGCCGCCGGCCGCGAGTGCCATGGCGGCCTGCGCGGTCATGGTGATGGTCGGGGCGTTGATGACGATTCCGGCGGGAGTCAGGATGATCTGGCTGGGACCAACCTGGAGGGTGATGTTGACATTGGCCATGAGCGTGATGCTCAGCCCTGCATTGACGGACTGATCCATCGCCAGCTTGATGTGCTGACCACCCAATTCGATATCAAGCTTGTCATTGCCGTTCTTGAGTGTGGTCTTGCGGGTATCGCCGCCGAACGCGGCTTCACCGATGGTCCTGGTCTCGGTGTCGCGGACCGTTACGTCGTGGTCCTTTTCGGCGTGCAGGGTGATCTTCTCGGACCCTTTCTTGTCCTCGAAGTTCCATTCGTTATAACCGCCTCCTCCCTTGGTCGAGTCGGACTTCAATCCCGCAATCGTCTTCTTGGACGGCAGATCGTAGGGCAGCTTGTATTCATCGTTATACACCGTGCCGATCACCAACGGCCGGTCGGGGTCTCCTTCCAGGAATTCCACGACGACTTCCTGCCCGACGCGCGGGATGATCTGACCGCCCCAGCGCTTGCCGGACCAGACTTGGGCCACGCGCAACCGGCACGACCGCTTCTTCTTTCGATCCCAGAAAAAGCGAACATAGATTTCGCCCAGCGACTCGACGTCGATTTCCTCGCTCGAATTGTCGTCCTTGGTGACGACCTTGGCCGTCTGGATACCATTGATCCTCGGCTTCGGCGTCATCATGGGGGATCGAAACGGCCGATCGCTTGGCAGAAATTCGAAGCTGCCGAAGTAGACGTGCTGTCCGCCGTCGCCGGGACCGCCAGTGCGATAGGACTCGATGGAAAACGAGTGAGCTGCTCGTACGACGAGATATTCAACGTTCTGCGAGTCTTTCGAGTGCTTCTCGAGCTTGGTTAGTCCGCCGGGGAACAGGCTGACGGCGTCGCCGTTGCCGCGGCGGCGCCGATCCATCGCCTGCTCGGCCTGGAGTTGAATCTTGGCGTATCGCTCGCCGTCGGATTTCTCCTTGAACTTGCCGGGATAGTCGTAGACCTCCATCTCGGATCGTGTGTAGTGCTCGGAGCCCTTGGCGTCGCTGATCATCTGCGCGTTGGGTTTCTGGTAGTTGTAGTCGTTAAGCTCGAACTTGCCGGTGCGAAACCGGCGCTCGGAAACCCACTCATAAATATGCTGCTCCTCGCGACGGTCGGATCCGGTCAGCGGGATATAGGGTATCTTTGCGAGACCGTTGATTGGGCTGTGCGAGGACTTGGAGTCAGCCAGCACCAGCGTGTGCTTGCCACCCTCATGCTTGAAGAAGTAGTAGATGCCGTGCTGTTCCATCAGCCGGCACACGAAATCCAGATCGGTCTCGCGATACTGAACGCAATACTCGAGCTTCGGACATGAGCCCTCTTCGGTAAGCTTGGACTCATAATCCGTGAAGCCGCGCTCGTTGAAGACGTCCTTGATGATGTCGGGCGCCTTCTTGTCCTGAAAAATCCTGCAATCGGTGGTGCGCGACAGCAGCCATAACCAGGGCCTCAGCACGATCCGGTAGCTGAAATAGTCGTTCTTGACCCCGAGCCATTGCGCTTCCGTGAGGATGCCGCTGAACTCGCGCTCCTTCCCGTGCAATTTGATGGTGAGCGTGCACTGCTGGCCGATTGCGCGATCGAAGTCGAGATCGGCGTCCTCGCTGAGGCACTCGATACGATATTCGAACAGTTCACTCAGACCTTCAGAGGCCTCGAACCTGACAAAAACCAGAACGTCCTTGCCAAGGGGGGTCTTGAGCTCGCAAAGGCGGGTATCCTGGGTAAGCTGGCCCATGTGGGCGTTAAACTCCTTCGTTGACCGCACGATCCGCGCAACCGGCGCATCAGGTCGTCAAGCACGAAACAACCGAATCCGAGCCAGCCATCGGTGGGATGACCGACAAGTCCGCCCGGTGTCGCCCTCTCCTGACGCGCCAAAGGACGCGCCCGATGGAACCATCCCGGCACTCTTGTAGTCGGCTCCAAGAGCTTGTTGGTTCACGCGAAACGGTCGTGGCCGCCGGGAATGAACCGAGGTCATCGTTGATCTGACCTAACAGACAATAGGATCATGATCCCCGCCTGATCCGCCACATGTGACGGACTTGGCAAAAGGGGGCCAGGGCCCCGCAGACGGACCATCTTTGCATGCTCGATGTCACATCCCTGACCCAGCCCATAGCCCCGGACGATCCCTGCGGGCCTGACCTCGATGCGACCGGGGATGTCCAGTACCTGAACTTCTTCGCAGGTGCGGAATCGCTGCTGCCGATGTCGTATTTCGAGGTCGTCAACGCCAACGGAGAGCGCGGACGCTTCGACCCGAAGGCCATCGATATTGCCGGCCAGTTCGCCGCCGCGCAGCCCCTCCTGGCACGCACCCGCGATCTGCGGCTGACCATGCTGCTCGCCAAATTCTCCATCCTGAACCGCGATCTCGACGGCTTTCTCAGCTGCCTGAAGGCGACCACCTTGCTGCTCCGCGAACAATGGGAAGCGGTTCACCCGAGGGGCGAGGACGGCGACTATGCCTTTCGCGCCGTCACCGTCGAGGCGATCGACGTGTTTCCGACGGTGATCAACCCGCTCCAATTCCTCCCCCTGATCGAAAATCGCAGGCATGGCAGCCTCAACTACCGTGCCTATCAGATTGCCAAGGGCGAAATTCCCGCCGCTGACGCTGACGTCGACGCGCCTGACCTCGGAACCATCGAGCGCATCATCGGCGAGACCGACCTCGACACCCTCAAATCGTTGAGCGCCCGCTGTTCCGCGGTCGCGGCCGAGATTGCCGGCATCAAATCGGCTTGGCACGAAAAGTTGAACTCGGGGCAACCCGTCAGTCTCGACAGGCTTGCGGGTGTCGCGAATGGCATGGCCAACTGGCTCGCGGGCCTGGTCACAGCACGCGATCCAACCGCAGTTGCTCCATCTCCGGACGAAACTGCTCAAGACAACCAGCAGCTTCCCATTGAAATGGCCGGCGCAGTGACCTCACCGGGCCGGGCATCCGCGGCGCTGGCGGCAGCCGCCGACTATTTCGCTCGGAAGGAACCGTCGAGCCCGGCGCTCTTGCTGGTGCGGCAGGCGCAGGACATGGTTGGCAAATCGTTTATCGAAGTGATGCGGATGCTGATGCCCGCTCACGTCGAGAGCGCTGCCATCAATATCGGACGTGACAAGGTTTTCGACCTGCCGATCGAGCGCATGGCGGAATTCGCCACATCGCTCCCAGCTGCGGAAGAAAATGACCCTCAAGATACTGTTTTTGCGGCAGAAAACAGAGCGCAGGCGTTGGATTTGCTGACCAAGGTTGCGTCTTTCTTCCGCGCCGCGGAGCCGTCCAGCCCGATCCCGTTTCTGGTCGATCGCGCGCGCGAACTCGCACAACGAGATTTCCTCAGCCTGCTGAGTGACGTCCTGCCCGAGGGCGCTCTGAAGGCGATCGATAAATCGAATTGAACCCGCCTTCCGTTCGACGGGACTAAGAGAAGGAAGCTCCGCTGACGAAAGACCGAGGCACTTCCCGAGCCTGCGTCGCGCAAGTCGGCTTCCGCACAGATTTTGTGAAGAGGGCAACCCAATGGCAACCGACAGCGGACAAAAGTTCATTCGCCGAAACCGCGCACCGCGCGTGCACATCACTTACGAAGATCCCTACGACGCCGAGCGGCTGATCGAGCTGCCGTTTGTCATGGGCGTCCTGTCCGATCTTTCCGGCAACAACCCCGGCGTCGAGAAGGCGAAGGTCGAGGAGCGCAAGTTCCTCGAGTTCGACATGGACAATTTCGATAACCGCATGGCGGCGATCCAGCCCGGCGTGACGGCACGTGTCGCCAATCGTCTTAGCGACGGGTCTGACGAAAAGATCTCCGTCAACCTGAGCTTCAACAAGATGTCCGACTTCACGCCGGTGGCGGTCGCCCGCCAGGTACCGGCTACGGCCAAGCTGCTCGAGGCGCGCGAACAACTCGCCAACCTGCTCCGCTACATGGATGGCAAGGTGGGCGCCGAGGATCAGCTGAAGAAACTCCTCGCCGATCCTCAACTGATGGCCGCACTGCGCGAGCGCGCGACCAGCCAGTCAACCGAAGCCGACACCAACAGCTAACGGAAGGGATGGGGACCATGGCAAAAGAAGCAACTCACAAAGAGACCACCACCCAGGTCAAGACCGTCGAAGCTGACGAGTTTGCTGCCCTGCTGAAGCAAAGCTTCAAGCCGCGCACCGAACGTGCGGCGACCGAAGTCGAGAACGCGGTGTCCACGCTCGTTCAAGAGGCGCTGAAGGACACCAGCGTCATCAAGTCGGACGTGCTCGACACCATCGAGGAGATGATCGCGCGGATCGATCAGAAGCTGACCGCGCAGATGAACGAGATCCTGCACGCACCCGAATTCCAGGCGATCGAGAGTGCCTGGCGCGGTCTCCACTACCTCGTCTTCAATTCCGAGACCGACGCCAACCTCAAGATCCGGGTGATGAACGTCTCCAAGACCGAGCTGTATCGGAACCTGCGGCTTTATCCCGATGCGCGCTGGGACCAGAGCCCGCTGTTCAAGCAGATCTATGAATACGAGTTCGGACAGTTGGGTGGCGAGCCATTCGGCTGCCTGATCGGCGACTACTATTTCAGCCACCTCCCCACCGACGTGCAGTTGATGCGCGATCTCAGCAAGATCGCCGGCGCAGCACACGCTCCGTTCTTCGCAGGCGCCGAGCCGACCCTGATGGGAATGGATTCATGGACTGAGCTGTCGAACCCTCGCGACATCGGCAAGGTTTTCGACACGCCGGAGTATGCGGCCTGGAAGGGACTGCGCGACCAGGACGACTCGCGCTATCTCGGCTTGTGCATGCCCCGAGTGCTGGGCCGCCTCCCTTACGGCGCGAAATCGGAGCCGGTGGAAGAATTCGCCTTCGAAGAGGAGACCGACGGGCATACCGGGGACAAATACGGCTGGATCAATGCGTCCTACGCGATGGCTGTCAACATCAATCGCGCTTTCAAGGAGTTCGGTTGGTGCACGCGCATTCGCGGCGTCCAGTCCGGCGGCGAGGTGATCAATCTGCCCACACACACCTTCCCGACTGACGACGGCGGGGTGGACCTGAAATGCCCGACCGAGATTGCCATCAGTGACCGTCGTGAACACGAACTTGCAAAATCGGGGCTGATTCCGCTGATCCATCGCAAGAACACCGACAAGGCAGCGTTCATCGGTGCCCAGTCGCTCTACAAGCCGAAGAAATACTTCGGCGAGAAGGGTGTGGACGCAACCGCATCCGACAACCTGTCGTCACGTCTACCTTACATGTTCGCCGTGTCCCGCTTTGCGCACTACCTGAAATGCATGGTTCGCGACAAGATCGGATCCATGAAGGAGAAGGATGAGCTGACGGTGTGGCTGCAGACCTGGATCAACGAGTACGTTGATGCCAACCCAGCCCTGTCGTCAGAGGCGCAGAAAGCGCGCAAGCCGCTGGCCGCTGCGAAAGTCGAGGTCATAGCAAACGAGGAGAACCCGGGATACTACAACGCACGCTTCTTCCTCCGTCCACATTTTCAATTGGAAGCGATGGACGTCGGTCTCAGCCTTGTTTCGCGCCTGCCAGGCCCGAGCTCCTGACGCCGCGTTATCGCAACCGTCACTCTTCCAAGGCTTTTTGAAAGGACTATTCTATGGCTGTCGACATCTTTCTGAAACTCGATCCGATCAAGGGCGAGTCGCTCGACGACAAACACAAGGACGAGATCGACATCTTGAGTTGGTCGTTTGGCGAGAGCCAAAGCGGCACCTTCCACAGCGGCTCGGGCGGCGGCGCCGGCAAGGTCAACATGCAGGATCTCCACTTCACGCACTTCGTTGACAAAGCGACGCCCGAACTCTTCAAGGTCTGCGCCAACGGCAAGCACATCGATACCGCGATCCTCACTGTCCGAAAGGCCGGTGAAAATCCGCTGGAATATCTCAAGATCGAGATGAAGCACGTCCTGGTCGCCAGCGTATCGACCGGCGGATCGCATGGCGAAGATCGTCTCACCGAAAACGTGAGCTTGAACTTCGCGAAGGTGAAGATGATCTACAAGACCCAGACGGAAAAGGGCGGCGCCGGCGCATCGCCGACCTTCGGCTGGGACGTTCCGGCCAACAAGGAATGGGCCTGATCGCAAGCTTCCTGCTCGGCGCCGGCTGCCAATAGTGGCAATCGGCGCCGGCGGTATGGGGACCGTCGATGACCGTTACGCCAAAGAAGGACCGGCTTTCTCCTCCGTTGATGCTGGCCTTTCGCGCGGCCCACGAGGCTCGTGATTCGCGCAAGAAGATCGAGCTGCGCGATCAGTTCGGCGAGCGCGTCATAGCGGGGCGGCGCAGTGTCGGCCGTTTCCCGATCTCCGAAACGTTGCTGAGGCGAGAGGTCTCGCATGATCTCGAAACTCTTCTCAATACAATTGCTCTCGAATCGACCCTGGACTTGACAGGCCGCGACTGTGTCCGGACCTCGATCCTGAACTACGGCTTTCCCGATATCGCAAACCGGTCGATCGACGATGTGACGGACGAAGAGCTCAGCGATGCCCTGCGCACGTCGCTCACGACCTATGAACCCAGGCTCGACCGCAAATCCATCCGGGTCCGGCGCGATACCTCGGTCGGCCCCGAGCAGCTCAAGCTTCGCTTCATCGTGCACACCGACCTGAAGTGCGAGCCGCTCAACGTGCCCGTGGAATTCGTCGCCGACGTCGATCTCGACAGCGGCGATATACAGATCAATCGAATGTAGCATGAATCGCGAGTTCCTCGACTTCTACAACCGTGAACTGTCGCTGCTGTACGAGCATGCGGAAGACTTTGCCGAGGAATATCCTGGCATCGCGGAGCGCCTCGGCGGCCTGATCCGCGATCGCTCAGATCCAATGATTTCGGGCCTGCTCGAAGGCGCCGCGTTCCTTGCTGCTCGCGTTCAGCTCAAGCTCAAGCACGAATTTCCGGAGTTCACGGCAAACCTGCTCGAACAGCTGGTTCCGAACTATCTCGCGCCAACTCCGTCCGCCATGCTGGTCAAGGCACAGCCGACCTATGCCGATCCGGCATTGCGCGACGGCAGGAAAATCGCGCGGGGCGCCTACTTCGATGCGAGCTACCGCGAAAGGGAACGGAGCCTTGCCTGCCGTTTCCGGCTCTGCCGCGATATCGTGCTTTGGCCGTTTGACGTCACTGGCGCCGAATATTTTGCGACCGCGGGCGCATTGCAGGCCCTCGGGATTCCAGTTGGCGGAGAGGTCATCGCTGGGCTCCGGCTCTCCTTGACCCACCGTACCGCCGCACGGCTCGACGAAGAGCCGGCGGACGCGGAAGCTCGCAGCAAACCAGAGACCTGGTTCGCCGGCTGCCGCGCCAGCGAGCTGCCCATCTATCTGACCGGCGCCGAGTCAGACGCTATCGCACTTTACGAACAATTGACCTCGAACTGCGTCGGCCTCTATTTTCGTTATCTCGACGATTTCGGCGATCCGGTCGTCATCCGGGCTCCGAACGACTGTGTGCAGCAAGTCGGCTTCAGCGAGAACGAATCCCTGTTTCCGAACGACAACCGGGTCTTTCGCGGCTCGGAGTTGTTGCGGGAGTATTTCGTATTTCCGCGCAAGTTCCTTGGTGTCAATCTGACGGGACTTCGCGCCGTGATGCCGCGGTTGCGCAGCAAGTCAATCGATATCGTCTTCGCGTTCGATGAGCACAACTCACGGCTTGCCGCCTCTGTCCGGGCGGAGACTTTCAGTCTCTACACCGCCCCGGCAATCAACCTGTTCGAGAAAACCAGCGATCGCATCCCGGTCAAATCGAATACCCACGAATACCACGTGGTGCCCGACCGAAGCCGCTATCTCGAATACGAGCCGCACCAGGTGCTGGAGGTTTACGCGCACTTTCCGGCAGAAAAGGACAAGCGGCACGTGCGTCCGCTGTACTCCGCCGCCGTCGATCGGACAGCCGGATCGGTCGAGGGACTTTATTTTACCGTTCGTCGGCTACCGCGGCGCCGCACCGTCGAAGAGAAGACCTATGGCGCGTCCTCCGACTACACCGGGACGGACATGTTCCTTTCGCTGCTCGAGCCCGGCGACCTGAGCGGCGACGGATCCGCCGCCGAGCTGAGCGTCCGGGCGTTGTGCTCCAACCGGCATCTCACGGAACATCTGCCGGTCGGCCAGGGCGGAGCCGACTTTCGCCTGTTGGATGACACCTCGCTCGAGCTGATGTGCATAGCCGGTCCCACCCGGCCACGCGAACCGGTGGTGGCGCAGTTGCGCAGTCGCAGTGAAATCGCCAATAGCGGCGTTGTCAGTTGGCGCCTGATCAACATGCTGAGTCTGAACTATCTCGGCCTCGTGGAACGCAGCGGCGGCAAGAACGCCGGAGCACTGCGGGAGATGCTGTCATTGTTCGCCGACCAGTTCGACGACGCTACGGAACGCAAGATTCGCGGCGTGCGCAGCGTCGAGAGCAGGCCCGTGGTGCGGCGGGTGCGTGAGCGTACCGGCAGTGGCGCAGCGCGCGGCCTGGAGATCACCGTCACGCTCGACGAGAAGGCATTCGAAGGCAGTGGCGTGTTCCTGCTCGGGGCTGTGCTGGAACGCTTCTTCGCCGAATATTCGGGCTTCAACACCTTCACCCAAACCGTCATCTCGACTTCGGAACGCGGCGAGATCATGCGCTGGCCGGCCCGCATGGGCACCCGGAGGCCGCTGTGACGCTGATCGACCAGATGAAGGCCGAGCCCTGGCGGTTCGATTTCTTCCAGACGCTCCGCCAGCTCGAGCGATCCAATCCGGATCGGCCGCGGATCGGTGACAGTGCCGCGCGTCGCGAGGAATTTGTTGACCTCGGTCAAACCCCCTATCTGGAATTTCCCGCTTCCAATCTGAGCTCGGTCGACGACCGCGATGGCAGGCTCAGGATCCTGGTCAAATTCCTCGGTCTGCTCGGACCGCAAGGCGCACTGCCGCTGGCCACCACCGATGAGAGCCTCGGCTGGCAGTTGATGCGAGACGACGCTTTTCCGCGCTTTCTCGACCTTCTCAATGGACGCTTTCTGCAATTGTTCTTTCGTGCCTGGGCGGACGCACGGCCGATCGCGCAGCATGACAGGCCATCGGATGACCGCTTCATCGCCTATGTCGGCTCCTTTGCCGGCCTCGGCTCCGATATCTTTGCCAATCGAGACACGGTACCGGACATGGCGAAGCTCAGCTTCGCTGGACTGGTCTCACCCAGGGCGAAATCCGCGTCACGACTGGCCCGGCTGCTGCAGGGGCTGTTCGATGTCAGGGTCGAGATCGACGAATTTGTTGGCACCTGGCTCCCATTCGATCCGAGCCATTGCAGCCGCCTCGGCGCGGCGCACGCCAAGCTCGGCCACGACGCGCTTCTGGGCTCGCGGGTGTTCAGTGTCGAAGACAAGATCAGGGTTCGCGTTTTCGTGAAGGATTTTGCTCAATACGAGCAGTTCCTGCCCACCGAAGTGCCTAACCTGTCCGAGCCGCTGGCTGACGCGGTCTACTTCTATATCGGCGACGAACTCGAGTGGGAGGTGGAACTCGCCATTCCGGCGGGAGCGGTCGTCCCGATGAAGCTGGGACAGAGCGGACGCCTCGGGTGGACCAGCTGGGTTTCACCCAACTGGGCCTCGACCGAGGAATATCGCCGCGATGCTCGCTTTCACCTTGCCGAGCGTCTGAGAGCCCGGCGAAGCGCCGCGACAGACGCCCCGCCGATTTGAACCAATGCACCGGTCCGATTGTCCTAACATCATGGAATGCGCGCTAATTTCCACGATGAGCCGGGACATCGCCGGGGGAATTGAGCAGGAGGCCCCACCGTGACCGACATCAGCCTTGAGGCCGTGACTGGAAAACTGAACCGCGCTGGCTACGATGCCTTCATACAAGCCCTGCGCCACGCAAAAAGCGCGAGCAACCGCAACATCGAGCTCGCACACTGGCTGTTTCACATCCTGCAGCAGGAAAGGACGGACCTCAGCCTCGCGGTGGATCACTACAAGCTCGACCGCGCGCGGCTTCTGTCGGACCTCGCAGGCGTCATCAACGGCTTCCGCAAGAACGAAACCGACATGCCCGGGGTCGCCAATTCGGTCATCGATATTCTCGACCGGGGCTGGCACTACGCCACGCTGTTCTTTGGCGAGACCCAGATCCGCACAGGCCATCTCCTGGTCGCCGGACTGAAATCGAATGAGATCCGTCGTGCGCTCAACAACATCTCGCAGGAATTCGCCAAGATAAACGTAGACGCATTGGCTGCGGAGCACCGCGCTGTCTGGGCAGGCTCCGAGGAAGAGACCATGCGTCCGATGGACGGCTCCGGATTGGCCGGTGCCGGCACTGACGGCGCGGACCGGGCAAGTCCCAAAGGAACAACACCACTCGACCGGTTCTCCCAGGATCTCACCGCCAAGGCCAAGTCGGGCCAGATGGACCCGATCCTCGGTCGAGACGACGAGATCCGCCAATTGATCGACGTGTTGATGCGCCGGCGGCAAAACAATCCAATTCTCACCGGCGAAGCCGGCGTCGGCAAGACCGCCGTGGTCGAGGGTTTTGCGCAGCGCATTGCCGCTGGCGAAGTGCCGCCGCCACTGCGCAACGTCAGGCTCTGCGCGCTCGACATCGGCCTGATGCAGGCCGGCGCCTCGATGAAGGGCGAGTTCGAGCAGCGCCTGCGCTCGGTGATCGACGAGGTACAGAATTCCCCTACCCCCATCATCCTGTTCATCGACGAAGCCCACACGCTGATCGGCGCTGGTGGCGCGGCCGGCACCGGTGACGCGGCCAATCTCCTTAAGCCTCCCCTCGCCCGCGGCACGCTGCGTACGATCGCCGCCACCACCTGGGCAGAGTATCGCCAGTACATCGAGAAGGACCCCGCACTCACACGGCGCTTCCAGCCGATCCAGGTCGATGAGCCGGATGTCGCGACCTGCTGCATCATGCTGCGCGGCCTCCTCGGCCCGATGGAGAAGCATCATGGCGTTCGCATTTCGGACGCCGCGATCGTGACCGCGGTCAACCTGTCGCATCGCTACATTCCATCCCGACAGCTGCCGGACAAGGCGGTCAGCCTGCTGGACACAGCCTCGGCACGGGTAGCCATCAGCCAGAGCGCAACGCCGGCCCTGATCGAGGACGCTCGCGTCGCAATAGCGGCGCGCGAGGCCGAACGATCGGCGCTGGTCAGCGACGACGATCTCGGGGACGAGAACAGCGAGCGCATTACGGCAATCGACGGCGACATAGCGGCGCTGAAGGACAAGCTGACCGGCCTGGAGGCCGATTGGGCCAAGGAACAGGAGCTCGTCAAGGACATCCGCAGCATCCGCGAAATCCTCTCCGGGAGCGGAGACGAAGATCGGGCCACGAAACGCGTGGAGTTACGCGGCAAGTTTGAGACCCTGGAGGGCATCAATCCGGAAAAGCGGATGATCTATGCCCATGTGGACCAGCAGTCGGTGGCCTCTGTCGTGTCTGACTGGACTGGTATCCCGACCGGCAGAATGATGCGCGACGAAATCGAGACCGTCCTGAAGCTGCCCGAAATCCTCAATCGCCGCGTGGTCGGCCAGTCCCATGGACTGACGATGATTGCCAAGAGAATCGAGACCAGCCGCGCCAAGTTGGACAACCCGTCCAAGCCGATTGGCGTTTTCATGCTGGCTGGACCGTCTGGGGTGGGCAAGACGGAAACTGCCCTTGCGCTTGCCGAAACCCTTTATGGCGGCGAGCAGAACATGATCACGATCAACATGTCGGAGTTCCAGGAAGCGCACACGGTCTCGACCTTGAAGGGAGCACCTCCGGGTTATGTCGGCTATGGTGAAGGCGGTCGGCTCACCGAAGCGGTCCGGCGCAAGCCCTACAGCGTTATCCTGCTCGACGAGGTGGAGAAGGCCCATCCCGACGTCCACGAGATTTTCTTCCAGGTGTTCGATAAGGGGGTCATGGAAGACGGTAACGGTCGGCGGATCGACTTCAAGAACACGTTGATCATTCTGACCACAAACGTCGGCACTGATCTCATCATGGGTCTGGCGCGCGATCCAAAGTATCGCAACGAGCCGGAAGAACTCGCCAGGCTGCTGCGGCCCGAATTACTGAAGGTGTTCCCTGCCGCGTTGCTTGGGCGCATTGTTTCGATCCCCTACTTTCCGCTTTCCGACGAGATGCTTGCCGGCATCGTCAGATTGCAGCTCGACCGGATCGGACAGCGCCTCCGCGATAATCACAAGGCTGCCTTCGGCTACGACGATGCAGTCGTCGAGCACATCGTATCCCGCTGCAACGATCCGGACTCCGGCGGGCGGATGATCGATAACATCATCACCAACACGCTGCTGCCCGAACTGTCGCGTGAGTTCCTCAGCAAGTCTCTCGCCAAGGAGGAAGTCAAGCAGACGCGGGTCTCGATCGTGAACGACAAGTTTGCATATTCGTGGAACTGACTGCGATGAACATCCAGACCGAGCACCGCCCGCCGACCACCGGTACGACGCCATACGATGAGGTGTATTATCCCGGGCATGTCTACGGACACACTCATCCGAACCATCTGGCGGCAATCGCAACGGTCTATGGCATGCAGCCGGCTCCAGTCGAGCGCTGCCGGGTTCTCGAACTCGGCTGCGGCGTTGGCGGCAACCTGTTGCCGATGGCCTTTCAATATCCGGACAGCGAGTTCATCGGTATCGACCTGAGCGGCGCCACCATCGAGCGCGGCCAACGAAATATCGCCGCATTAGGCTTGAGCAACATCAAGCTTCTGCATTGCGACATCATGGATGTCGACGCCGACTTCGGACAGTTCGACTACATCATCGCGCATGGCGTGTATTCATGGGTACCCCCGAACGTGCGCGAGAAGATGATGGCCATCTTCAAGCAGAACTTGGCACTCCAGGGGCTCTGCTACGTCAGCTATAACGCGCACCCGTTCTCGCATCTCCGCGACATGGTCCGCGACATGATGCGCTACCACACAAGGCACATCACCGGCATGAAGGAAAAAGTGGGACAAGCTCGCGCCATCGTGAAATTTCTCAGCGAAGGATCGAAGCCCAACTCGGTGCACGGTGCAGTCATGCGCGACCAGTGCAACCGCGTCCTCAAGGCTCCGGACGAACTGCTTTTTCACGACGATCTCGATCAGGGCGCGACGGCCTTCCTGTTGCACGAAGTCGTCGAAGACGCTGGACGGCACGGGCTGCAATATCTGAGCGACTCCGATTTCTCGCGACGCTATCTGGCCGGTTACAGCGAAGAGGTCCGCGCCACGCTGCAACGCTTTCCCGAAAGCGAATTCATGGCGCGCGATCAGTATCAGGACTTCATCGACGGCAACGGGTTTCGGCGTACGTTGCTCTGCCACGAGGGCATCTCCCTTGCCCGCAAGGTCGATCTCGACTTCATCACCCGGTTCTATCTGCTGAGTTCCACCAGCCCACGTCGCCCCGACGTCTGCCTGACCGACGAGTCCGAGATGGAATTTGAGACTCAGGACGGCAGCCGAATCACGGTGACCAAGCCGCTCCTGAAGGCTGCGCATCTTTGTCTCGGCCGGGCTTGGCCGCGCGCACTCTCATTCACTGAACTGCTCGATGGCGCCCGGACGCTGCTCGAGGGCCGGCAAACAGGCGATGACCAACTCATATTGACGGAAGCGCTATACATCCTGGCATGCAGCGGAGAGGTGTCCTTTCTGAAATCTCCACCCTTTCTCGTGAAGGAAGCCACAGAACGCCCGCAGGCGAGCCTGCTCGCCCGCAGACAAGCGCAGACCGGCCCGCTGGTCACCAATCTGCTCCACCAGACCGTACAGTTGGAGGACGACAAGACGCGCCAGTTCCTGCAGTTGCTCGACGGCTCTCGGACGATCGGGCAAATTGCGGCCGAAATGACTGAACTCTTCGGACCAACCATCCAGGTCAAACAACTGGATGACGCCGGGCAGCCCGCCGAGCCGTTGCTGCTCTCGACCCGAGACAGCGTTGACCGTTCACTGGCGACAGTCGGAAAGCTGGGTTTGCTGGTGGCCTGACGCTTTCACCGCGTCGACCTCGGTAAGGAACTGGCGGCAGCGGGCCGGCCCGCCAGTTTGTGGAGCGGACGCAGCCCCGTCCCCTCAGCCATCGTGGGTGTATTGTTGGCCGAGGAGCCATCCGGTGAGAATGCCGCCGGGTCCGCTGGCATAGACCGAATTAAAGCCCACACCGGCGCGCAGCATCCGCCATTCATGTTCGCCGACCCAGGGAATGCCGGGATCACCCTTCTGATATTGCGACAGCAGCGTTCGGGCGACCTCTGCGGCATTGGCGTAGATCGGGCCATTCGCCCAGCGGGGTCGCGGTAGGCCTGTCATGCGGCAATAAAGCGCAGTGCAGACATAGGCGGACGCCTCCTCCGCATTGGCGTCAAGGCCGGTGCGCAGCAGATCGTAAGCCGCATGCAAGGCCTCATGGACGATATAGGCTTCGTCCATCCGCCCCGTCGCCGACACGACCTCCAGCGTATTCGCCGCGACGACGGTACCATCCGCTCGTGTTCGCGCGACATCGTTATATTGTGCCGCAACACCTGCCGCGAGGTCCGTCG
This sequence comes from Bradyrhizobium sp. th-b2, assembly GCF_000426785.1. Lineage (NCBI taxonomy): Bacteria > Pseudomonadati > Pseudomonadota > Alphaproteobacteria > Hyphomicrobiales > Nitrobacteraceae > Bradyrhizobium > Bradyrhizobium sp. th-b2. The sequence goes on along the minus strand of NZ_AUGA01000009.1, from coordinate 101,471 downwards.
GAACTCCGACGCTGACCTGTCCCAACCGGATCGCGCGTGCGACATGATGGAACGTTTGCGGTGCAATCGTCACGTGGCTGCCACGGATCGGAAACCGGAAGCGCATGCGCGCGACCGCCGGGCCGTTGAGCACGTCTAGCACCCTGCTCCGAAGTGACATCAGATCGTCCTTGCTCTTTACATTGCTCCACGAATGGTGGTCGGCCTTTCCGGTTGGGAGGTTCAGTTGAACCCGGCTCCGTCCGGACCAGACCAATCAAAGACTGGCTTTGACTCGAAGGGCGGCCCCGTGACGACCACCGATCCGACCACGACCGACACGTACCGGAAGATCGCCGCGCGGCTAACCATGCTTCGGCCACAGATCGATCTGTCGAAATATTTCGCGGGGCCGAATCCCAATGTCCGCCTCTATGACGAAAAGGCCTATATCCGACGTCAATTGGAGAAGTATGGCGTGGCGGCCGCGACGAGCACGCTCGACGGCGTGACGTTCCTGCCGAAGGATTGGGAAGACCTGATCAAGGTGTTGCGGATTGCCAAGACGTCGGACGGATTCGACGCCTTCGCCGAAGGGAAAAGCCCGGAGAAACCGTCGCATTGGGCCCTCGATCTGTCGATGGCAGCGACAATCGGCACCGGATTTCGGGAGATCTGGCGCCCAAAGCTATCCGACCGGCCGCTCTCGACGCGAGACCTTCCGGGCCGGCACGGCTTCGGGCTTGGGCGCGGCCGAGGGCAATGGAGCGACGACTATAGTGCGCAGTTCGGCAAGGACCCGCAGCCGCAAGACATCACGTCGCTGCATTTCGCAGTAGCACCCGACCGGGTCAACGTTCACATCGACGAGACGGGCTTCGTGTTCGAGGGCGCAGACGGCGCCCTCACGGTCGGACCGAATTTCGGGCACCACGCCGTCAATGAACTGTTCTGGAAGAGCAACCCTCACCTGCCGCGTTGGGCGATCGATCACATCGACCTGATCCTGCCGAACAGCGCCAACGATTTTTCGCGATTTGGCGTTTCGCTCGACATATTTCAACGAAAGAACTTTCGCGTTACGGTCACCGGGTCCTGCGGAATTTTCGGCGGATTCGAATGCTCGGGAACGTTGAGCGTCAGTGGGACGCACGATCTGCTGGGCTCCAAGCCGAGAGGCGAGCGCTGACGTTCCGCCACTGATGACGACCACATTGCTGGTGATCAGTCATGCCGCAATTGAAAGACAAAGTCGGTCGGTTTGCCGCGACGGGTCGCAGCTGCCAGAACTGGAAGCAAGACCAGGAGCTGGTCATTTCGCTGCTCAACAAGATCGCCATTTCCGACGGAGGCGCCGAGACCACGCTCAAACCGCAAATTGTCGTGACCGGTCACGCCAGCGACAGCCTCTACAGCTCGATTCTGTATTTCCAGCAGAAAAACTTCCCGGGCACGCCCGACGGCTATATTCGGCCTGGCGGGCCAACGTTCAGCCGGCTCGTTGACCTCGCGACAAAGGCGGCCGCCAAGCCTTCCCCTCCAAAGGGTCAATGGGATGCGATTTCTACGCCATCCGTCGATGCCGCGCTTCGCAAGGGCTTGCTCGACGATTCCAAGCTGGATTACGCGGAAGTGGTCGATATCATCAGGGCGACCGTCGCGGACGGCACGGTCACTTCATTCGAGCTGGACGACCTGACCACCATTGCGAGCACCTCCAGAACGCTCTCTCCGACTTCGAAAAAGCTCATCACGCTCTTCGTCGGCGACGAAAAGAAGAAGTGGCTTGGAGTTGGACCGTATGACCTCAATTCGGATCAAAAGAAGCTCGCCGCGGAGATGGTCTGTGATTTCCTCAAGAATACGAGGACCACATTCTTTCCGAAGCTCGACCCGCACCGCGTCGGGATCGGGATTCTCAGGCGCATTGCGAAGCCGAGCCTGATCGATCAGGATCAGGCAAGCATGTGTGGTCCATCCGCGCTGATGTTCAGCTACGCGTCCGACAAGCCGGGGCAGTATGCGCGGTTCGCCATCGACCTGTATCAGAAGGGGCAGGCGAGCCTCGGCCGCCTGCTGATCAAGCCGGGAAAGGACGTGAAGAACTACACGCCGCCCTACTCGCTGGATCACGTCGATTGGCTGACATGCGCCTCCATCCGCGACTCCGAAAATTGGTTCCTCGATTTTGACGACACCGGCAGAATAAGCGATGTCGCGGGGATCACGCTGCCGAGTGAAATGGAGCAATGGTTCCGCAAGGCGGGATACCGGGACGTGCGCGAGGAGACCAATCTGAAATTCAGCAAGGGCATCGACAGCGTCAACGAAGCCAACGCCCTGCTCGCCGGCGGATATCGCGTATGCCTTTTCATAAGCGCCAACATGATCGAGTATGACGACCAGTCGGATGAAGGCTCCGTGTTGACGAGGCACTGGGTCGTCTTGCGTGACAGGATACAAGTGTCGAACGGAAACGTGACGACGACGATCTTCACATGGGGCAAGGGAGATTACGCGATCCCGCATCCGGGCAAGGGCGGCGCTCAGAAGCCCCTCTCCATTGGGGACTTTGTTATGAATTATTACGGGTACGTCGCTGCCAAACCGTAACTGGCCCTCGCCGGTATCCGCGGTCTGCCGAGACGAGTCCCTCGGTCGTCCCGGCTTCTACAGGTGACATCGGGATCGCCGCGCAGCGCGGCGTCAGGCTTGCGGATCGACGGCCTTGGTCGACAGCTTCCGGCCCGCGTGACCAGCCAATCGCCCCATGCAAGTGGGGATCAGTCTTGCCGGGATCAGGAAGGGCGTTCTCGCAGCGTAGGCGTCATATTCGGGGAAAGCCAGCCGGAGAATCCGCTCTTCGTTGATCATGCGCCGGCATTGAATCGTCACAACCACAATCGCGATGAGCGCGGCGAGCGGTGAAAGCACCTGGAGTGTCACGCCGATCAGGGCAACCATCTCACAGAGGTAGAGGGGATGGCGGACGATTCGGTAAGGCCCGTTCGTCACAAGGCGCCTTGCCTCGGCCAGAATGCTGAAGGATTTGCCCAACCAGCGAAGGACCACAATACACAGTGAGGTCGCCACCAGGATCAGTGCCGTGGACAGGATCGACCAGATTGGACCGAGCTCCGCCTTTGGAAGGAACGCGAGCGCGATGCTTAGGAAAGTGCCCAACAAGGCTGATATCCGCGTCTCAATGCCCTTCGACTTCATGATGGGGACCAGGCGGGTCATGGTCGTCACTGCCACCAGGCTGAGAAAGAGCACGTTTGCCATGTGGGCAGCGACCATCAGCAGTTCGGGAAAGCTGTCCAACGGGAACAAGTGAGGGATACCAGCGGCTCCGACAACAGCAGACCCGCCGTAGATGATGATCACTGCGGTTCTCGCGGTCCAGTCCAGCCAGGGGTTGACGCCCAAATTGGCGTTCCCGTTGCTGGCTGTCGCGGGGGCCGTCTGGCCGAGCTTTACGTCAGTCACAGCACTGATCTCGCCCGAAAATCGCGATTACTAAAGGCCACGCTCCTGCGAAGGTCAATCGGCCTGGCCAGGGCACGCCATCTTGCCGGCCCGGTTCCACTTTCCGCATATCCCTTGCGGATCATCGACATTTGATTGAACCGTTTCGGTCGTGACGGCACATATCTAGACATTCATTTGAACAGTGGCATTGCCATGCGTGCACGCTGCTTTGTAAAACTGCGACAAATTTGCTTCTTTCTTATCGTGCTGCTGTGCTGTCAGCCGGCATCGGCTGCAAACCGTGTCGCCCTCGTTATTGGCAATTCTTCATACAAGAACGCGGCGCCCCTTTCGAACCCAGTCAATGACGCCCAGATTGTCGAGGCGACACTGAAGAATGCGGGTTTTGACGTGGTTCAAACTCGCCTGGATCTTCAGGCGGCCGAGATGCGACGTACGCTGCGCGATTTTGCCGACCAGTCTCGCGACGCGGATGTTGCTGTCGTCTACTATGCTGGTCACGGCATCGAGATCGAAGGCACCAACTATCTCATCCCGGTCGATGCCACCCTCGAGCGCGATACGGACATCTATGACGAGGCGTTTTCGCTCGATCGGGTGCTGCTGGCCGTTGAACCGGCAAGGCAACTGCGGCTTGTGATTCTCGACGCTTGCCGCAACAATCCCTTCTCCGACAAAATGAAGCGAACGGTTGGCTCGCGCGCGATCAGCCGCGGCCTTGCCCGCATTGAGCCCGCGACATCGAATACGCTCGTGGCCTTCGCCGCCAAGGCTGGCTCGACGGCGTCGGACGGCAACAGCAAGAACAGTCCGTACGCATCCGCACTGGTGAAGTATATCGGAACTCCCGGCCTGGATTTGCGCAGGGTGTTCGGTTTCGTCCGCGACGACGTAATGAAAGCAACGGGCAATCGGCAGGAGCCGTATGTGTACGGCACCCTTGGCGGCGACGATGTGCCGCTGGTGCCGGCCAAGGAAGTTGCCAAGGAAGCCACCAAGGAAATTGCCCGGGAAGCCGTCCCAGCGCCAACGCCGCGGTCCGAAATGCGGTATGACTACGAGCTCGCGCTGCAGATCGGCAACAAGGATGCACTGAACTTTTTCATCGCCCAGTACCCCGACAGCTACTACACAAATCTGGCAAAGCTTCAGCTCGCCAAGATTGATGCGGAGGAGAAGCGTGCCGCGGCGGCCGAAAAAGCCCGTCAGGCCGAGCAGGAACAGGCCCGGCTCGTCAACCAGGGCGCGCAACAGACGCAGCTCGCCAAGGCGGCCTCGGACCTGAAGGCAGCGCAGGAAGCCCGCGCCGCCGCTGAGGCAGCCAAGGAAGTCGCGCAACAACAAGCGACTCAGGCTGAACAGAAGCGTCTCGCGGCTGAGAGCGCCGCGACCCCCGCTAAGAGCACCGCGCCGGCGGCTCCTTCCGCGCCAGAACAACCGCGAGAGCCGAACGCAAATGCGGGTCCCAAGGTGGCCGCGCTGCCCAGTCCGCAGGCGACCGTGCAGCCAACAGCACCAGCCGCGGTTGCCAAATTGCTACAGACCGAATTGCGCCGGGTTGGTTGCTTCACGGGATCGCCCAGCGGGGAATGGGACACGGAATCGCGGCGCTCGCTGGAGCTGTTCAACCGGAACGCCGGCACCAAGTTCGACGCAAAAGCCGCAAACGCCGACGCGCTTGACGCGATCAAGCTCAAAACGGCGCGAGTTTGTCCGTTGATTTGCGGATCCGGCCTTAGGCGAGACGGCGATCGCTGTGTCAAGATTGCCTGTGCCGCAGGTTACTTCCTCAATGACGACGACGAATGCGAGAGGCGCAAGGCACGTCATGCCCCGTCCGCCAGGCTCGAGCGCAGGAGCGGGGATCGCGAGGCGGAGGTTCTGGCAAGACCCGCAAGGCCGAAGGCCGAGGCCAACGCAGGCAGAAGGGGCGACGGCGGAATGCCCTTCATGCCCTTCTTCTTTCCCTGATCTGTTGCCGCAATTGGTTACACGTTCATCCGGCGGTCGATAGCACCCGGTCCCGAGTGCGAGGTTCGATCTGACGACACAATTCACATCCGACTGAAGGCGCCTCCCCTGGTGACAGCGCCAGAACTGTTGGACCCGTACGATGCCTGGAAACAAGAGCGTGAGGCGCAAAAAGCTGCTGCCTCGCGTCGCGCGCGCGACCAAGGTCTCCGACGGTACCAGGCAAAAGTACTTCTACACTTGGCGCGGCGGTCCGCTGTTCAAAGGCGAGAATAACGAGCCCCTGCGGCCAAACGATCCGCAGTTCGTCGTCGCATACTTATGAATTATTGCGGGTGCTTTGCTGCCAAACCGTAACTGGCCCTCGCCGGAATACGCCGGTATCGGGCGAAGTCGGCGTGGGAAACAGAAAGGATGCAACGAGCGCAGCAGCGGCGGCGATGAACCATACTCCCTGCCACGCGGAGACATCGAGAACGAGCGGTATCACCAGCGGCGTTAGGAAGTAGGTCGAAAAGGCAAAGGTATTGCCGAGGCCGAGGGCCGCGCCGACATGCTTCATGCCCGCGATCGTCGCCAATTCTGTATAGGCAATACCGTGCCAAGTGGATGCTGCAGTGCTTCCGATGATCATCAGCACGACGGCAACGGCGATCGCAGGCCCCGCATAGCCTGGCGCAACTGAGGCCAAGGCGACAAGGAGCGCGAGTGATCCAAAGATCGCCGCTGTCGCCCGCGCGCATGCCCTGAGAAAACTTCTTCTGTTCCGATGCCGATCGGTGAATCGTCCACTCCACACCCGCGTAAAGGCGGCACCAAGCTGAAAGGTAACGATGCTGGCGCTGATGGCAGCCGTTCCAAGATGCCCGATGTCGTTCAAGAAAACTGCGGCGAATGTGACGGCAACGACCTGCGGAACGCACAGTGCACCAAGGCCGCAGACCGTACGCCAGATCTGGCCGTTGCTCAGAACACCCCGCGCTGGATTCGGCTCGGGCTCCGATTGCCTTGAGGCAACTGCCGGCGGCATCGGAGGTTCATGCAGCCAAATCCAGGCAAAAGCCGCAACGGCAAAACAGAGGATGGCAAGAACGCCGTAGACTGCGCCGAAACCAAGATACCTTGCCAACGCAGGAAGAATGAGTGCACCGACCGCACCGCCGGCCGGCACCGACATCTGGCGCAGACTCATCGCGAATCCCCGCTCGCCCTCCTGGAACCAAGCCATCACGGCACGCCCGCTGGAGCCATTGACGCTTCCCCCGATAATTCCCACCAGGAGGAGACCCGCAGCGAGAAATGATGCCGTTGGAATTCCGGCCGTCGGGGCGACGAACAGCGCCATCAGTCCCAGCACGACGCCTGTCAGGCTGAGCCCGGCCAACAACACCTTACGGTCGCCGAGCCAGTCCGTCATCAGGCCCCAGGGCAGTTCGCTGACGGCCAGACCGAGACCCATGGCACCGATGACCCAGCCGAACGTGGCGTTGCTGAGTTGGTAGCCAGAGCGAACGAACACCGCAGTCGCCGGTATGCCGGCAAACGCGGCTGCCACCGCACCGTTCGCCGCAACACCAACACCAAGTACGCGCCAGCGGTGTGATGGCCCGAACCGCAATTCATTCCCCATGGTCGGTCAATCCTTCGAAACTTCACAACAAACTTCGCCTCACGTCGCTCGCGCGGCGTGCCCGATCCGATTCCGGACGCTTGAAGCCGCGCGCCTACGCCAGCAAGGTCGAGAGGACGGCCAGCGTCGCGCCGAGACTGACGAAATAGGCCAGCGTGCGGATGACCGGCACGCCGGCAGCGTAAACGAGGTAGTGCACCAACCTTGCGAAGAAGTAGACCTGTGCGGCCGTCACCAATATCGGCGCTTGCGGGCTGTGAAGGTGGGCGGCGATGAGTGCGGGCGCGAACGCAACGAGGTTCTCGACCGCGTTGGCGTGCGCGCTCCGCGCGCGCTGCGCCCAGGGCGTGACCTCCGCAGCGTCAGTGGCGCGCGGATTACCGAGCGTCCGCGGCAACCCGATCGTGACGATTCGCTGCAGAACATATGGAAGAGCACCCAGCAAGGTGAGCAGGATGGTGGCGGCGAGCCATTGCAGGTCCGTCATACGCAGGTTTTCCCTTGTCTGATGTCTTGATTGATCTTCACCGACGGACTGGCCACGGCGCGGCAGTTTTGATCCATGCCGTGCAGCCGGCGGCGGTCACCTCACCGATGAACGGGATATCGGCAGGCACACGGAGCCAACTCCATGGCTTGAGACGCTCGCCGCAGGCGTAGATCTCACCTGCGAGTATCAGCAGCTCCAGCCCGCCATGCATCGCGAAGTCGATGCCGGCGCGTTCAAATCCTTTGATGACCACGTGCTCGTCTGGTCCGGCGAACAGGGGCCGCGGCACCATGGCCACGCCTCCGCCGTTCGATGAAGGCGGCAAGTCCACGACATGCTGCTCGTCGTCGTCACGAAACTGCCGCAGGCGCACGAAGATGGTGCAGCCTTCGCGCGAGCGCGGTGCGTGGGCCGAGCCGGGCGGGTTTCGGACGTAGCTGCCGCTCGGATATCGCCCGTGCTCGTCTTCGAAAACGCCATCGAGAACCAGGAACTCCTCGCCTTGGGGATGGCTGTGTGAAGAAAACGCCGAGCCCGATGCATAGCGGACGAGCGAGGTCGCGATCGCCTGCTCGCCGCCCACGCGGTACAGCATGCGTCGCTCGACGCCCACGGAAGGGCTGGGCAACCACGGCATACTGGAAGCATGCACCACGGCCAGATTTGAGAGATCAGCGTTTATTTCCATCATCGTAACTCCGAAAATCCACCATCGACGACGATTTCGGCGCCCACGACGTAGCGAGACAGATCGCTCGCCAGATAGAGTGCAGCATTGGCGATGTCTTCGGACTCGCCGAGACACTTGAGCGGGATTCGCGCGGCAAGCCTTTCGTTTGACGCACGCACCTCTTCCTCGGTCGAGCCGCCACGCCTGCGGATCGGCGTGTCGATCGCCCCCGGGCTGACTGCGTTCACCCGAATGCCTCTGGGCAGAAGTTCTGCCGACAGTGTGCGGGCAAAGGAGCGTACAGCCGCCTTGGAAGCCGAAAGCAGCGACAGGCCTGATGTGCCGACCTTGCTGAGCCACGACGTGTTGAGGACAATGACCCCGCCCTGCCCCATCAGCGGGAGGACCGCCTGCACTGTGAAAAATACGCCCTTGACGTTGACGTCCATCAGCGCGGCGTAACGCGCTTCATCGGTTGTCTCGATCGGTGTTGAAAGCGCGACGCCGGCATTGGCGAAAAGGATGTCGAGCCGACCGAAATCACGAGCAAGCATGTCGCGCAGCGCGTCAAGGTCGGCCAGCGAGCGCACGTCGGCGCGTATCGCAAGCGCATCGGCTCCAACTTGCGCTCCCGCCGCCTTGAGCCTGGCTTCGTCGAGACCGGTGATCGCAACGCGTGCGCCATGAGACGCGAACAGTTTGGCGGTCGCGAGCCCTATTCCGCTCGACCCGCCCGTGACCAACGCTGTCCGGCCTTCCAGGTACATTTCTCAGCTCCTTGAACGGCCTCACAATGGGTCTTTCGCCGAGATCGCACGAGGCGTAAGACAGAGAGTGCCGACGAAGAAAAACTGCGTCGGTGCCATGCTTGAGGGTCTATGAGATCGCTATCGCGCCTCCGCTCGCTCCAAGCTTTCGAGGCCGCCGCCCGTCACGGATCCTTCACCGGCGCGGCCTCCGAGCTCGGGATCACCGCCACCGCTGTCGGCCAGCTGGTACGCGGGCTCGAGGATTGGACCGGCCGCCCCGTCTTCCGTCGCTCGCGTTCGGGCAAGGAGCGGCTCTCGGTTACCGAGGAGGCGGACGCCGCGCTCAAGGAGATCACCCGCGGGCTCGACGCACTGGAGGAAGGTGTAAAGCGGCTGCGAGGCTCCAAGGCGCGGGCCACTGTTTTGGTCACCGCTTCCCAGGCACTCGTCGCGAATTGGCTGATTTTCCGCCTTGAACGCTTCAATCGGAGCCATCGTGGCATCGACGTCCGTCTGGATGTGTCGGACCGATTGCTCGATCTCACCAGCGGCGAGGCCGACGTTGGCCTGCGCTGCGGACCTGGGACCTGGAAAGGCGTGACCGCCACCAAACTTATGGATGAAGAGGTGATCGCGGTTGCGAGCCCGCTGATCGTGCCGCGAGACCGAAAGAGCATCGGAAAATGGCTTGCGAGCCAAACACTGATCGACGACGCGACGCCTCATCGCGGGGCCGGACTTCCAGGCTGGGAGAACTATTTTTCCTTTGTCGGCGCGTCCTCCCACGATGGCAGGCCATCGCTGCGGATAAATGCCACGGCGGCCGTCGTGCAAGCCGCGGTCGCCGGCCAAGGTGTTGCGCTGGTGCGCCGCGCGCTTGTCTCCAATGAACTCGCTACCCACCGCCTTTGCGAGCTTTTTCCCCACCGCGGATGGCCAATTCGCTGGGCTTATTATGTCGTCGCGGCTCCACAGGCGCTTCGGCGGCGTGAAGTGGCGTCATTCTACAAGTGGCTGGTCGAGGACGTATCGGCGACGACCGCGTAGACATCGCGAACCGATTTGTCGCGTTTGTTGCAGCTCAACCTTGGTGCTGAAGCTGTCGTCCGAACCCCGCGGGCGCCTCGACGCAAGCCGGAATTGCGCCGCCGCGCATTTCCGTTTTGCAGCTGCTCTGACCCATCTCGGCGTACTGAACCAAGCGCTGTACAGGCAGGACTTGCGCTCGACCCGATCTTCAACATCCGCCGCTCGGCCTTCGCCATGAGCGACCATCCGGCGCGCTGACCGTGGCCTCGACGTGATGCCGAGAACCTTGCGGGCGTGAACTTCGCGCTCGAGGCCGGCGCCGGCGCTTTCTATCGAGCGATCTGCGCGTTCACTGACAAACCAGCACGGGGGTCTTCGCCTGCGTCAGCACCTTGTTTGTCACGCTGCCGATCAGAACTGCGGAGAGTCCGCTGCGTCCATGCGATGACATGACAATAAGGTCGCAGCCTTTGTCCTTGGCCGCTGCGATGATGGCCTGATGCGGTTGCCCGCTCTCCGCTTGGATCGTCTCGCAGGACACACCGGCCTCCCTGGCCGCACGAGCCGCGCCATCCAGCGCGCTGGTGGCCTGTTCCTTGCGTATCGCAGCATATCCGGCGAGCACCTCACGGTACCGTGCCCCTAGCTCTGAAAGGGGCTCCAGGACAAAGATCACCGATACCTTGGCTCCGAGGGATTTCGCGAGCGCTACCCCGTGCGCGACTCCGTGCTCCGCCAGTTCCGACCCATCTGTCGGAATGAGAATATGCCGGTACATGCTTCACCTCCAGATTATCTGCATGATCGTCCACGACGACCGAGCTTCGGCAAAGCCGGCCATGTAGGCTCACCTGTCGGCCTGGCTCTAATCGTCCTCATCCTCGGGTTCGTCGTCATGCTCTATTGCGTCTCGCATGCCCCGCATGACAGCAAACGATACGAAGGCCATTCTCCTCTTCTGATCGTCGCTCAACGTCTTGTAGAGTGGCTCCCAGGCATCCGCGAGCTTCTTGAGATCAGTCCCGCGTTGAATGAGCCGGTCCGCCCGTCGCTGCATGAGTTCAACCGGACTGCCGTCGCCGAGGGCGCCCATCGGGCCTTTCTCGTGCAATTCGGCAATCCGCTCCAACCGGACTTGCCGATTCTTCGCTCGCGCGCGGATGGCATCCTCGATGGCCGGCCAGTATTTCTCCTGGTCGGGCGTCAGTTGCAAGGCGGCCTTGACGATGCCGACGCGCATATCCGTCAAGGCTTTCAGGTCGGCGGCGCTGGGCTGCGCTGCTCCGGCAGTCGGAGATGTCTCCGCTGCGCAGGTGAGAGACGACGTCGTGAGCAAAAGTGCAATCGCTGCGGCAGCTGTAATCCTTGTCATCACAAACTCCTGGGCTGCTTCTCATTGATGTCGCCGAGAAGAAGCGCACAACCGGATCGGCCGCGGGTTGATCTAGGTCAAATGGCACGGAATCGGAAATATGGACACGCGTCTGACCATTCAGGAAATGCCACGCGACTTCAGGTCAGTCCACCTCGGGCTATGACCAGCGTAACGGCGTGTTCATCCATGCGATTTTCGCCATGACGCTGCATAGTGCCGCCTGGATCGCACGGTCCGATTTAAGCAACAACGGAACGCCTAGTCGCGGTTACGTTTGGGCCGATCCAGGCGCAGCCTCTGCGCTCTCATGCGCTTTATTTCTTCGTCGAGCGCACTCATTTTCTCCTCGTGGCGCTCGTCCTTCGACTTTGGCTTATCGCTATTGCGTAACTTTTCGAGCGCTTTCTCGACCGAGAGCTTTGGGGTGTCGGCCATTGGTCCTCCGAATCGATCTAGTCGTCGTTCAATGTGGCTGGCAGCGGTGTTGCCGGGGCTGGAGCGAGCTCCCCGTTCCTCCGGCATTTGGACAACGATCTGAGTGCCGCGTTACGCCTCTCCTCTGCCATCGAGTGATCGGCAACGGCTTACGTCCCGCTAGCCTCGATACCTCGGCTTACTGGCAGAGGTGTTGGCGGCCATCCTCGCCACGAAAATACGTGCCGGGTGTGCAGACAAAACCCTGACCGCTGGAAGGATAGTTATAATAGCCATAAGCGCCGGCCGCAGCCGCAGCTCCCACAGCAGCGGTTCCGACCACTGCCCTTCGTGTCTGGCGACGGGCGACACCCGCGACGCTGACCGGCGTCAAAGGGCGACCGACGCGCGCGACCGCGCTTTGGACAGAGATCGAGACACCGCTCTGCTCCGACCAGTCAAAAGACAGCAGCATGGCACACGCGAAGATCGACGTCGCTAGCGTGATCGTCTTCGAATTTGTCGGCATGGCTCTTCCTCCAATCTGCGGTCCTACCCGGTCTGGTTTGAAAGCCACGAACCCGGGGAGCCGTTGATCTGGATCAAGCTTTTCCAGATGCGTTTGGTCGGTACGTGGACCCCGGCTTGCGAAAGACTGGCGGAATTCGGGTCTGCGTTCTCGCCGATCTTGAAGACCTTAAAGCGGGAGCTCGCCCTGGCCGTTCGTCCAATCGATGAGATCGATCCGGAGCCCTCGCCTCAGCATCTCGGTCTCAAGATTGCTCGCATGCAGCTTCCATTCGGCCGTCGACCGGACCCGGAATTTTGGATCTTCACCAATAGCCTCGAACTCATCGTCGGCTTCGAGCGCGCCGCGAACAGCCTCGTACATCATCTTGAGGCTCGCGTCGGTGAACGCGCCGTACTCCATCGATCCTCTCCTTAAAGACTCAAACAGAGGAGCTAGCCACGACGGCGATCGCGGCGACCTTTTGCGTGCAACACATCCAAACGCGGTCGTGCTGAAGTGCGACCGGTTCTGATCAACGAACGTTGCGGAGCGACGGCTGAACTATCCACCACCGCTCAGCCGGATCAGTATTGATACTGGGACTGCGGGCAGACCATTTGACCGTACTGATCGTAATAGCAGCCTCGGTTTCCGTAATAGCCGTAGCTGCCATAGTATGCGCCGGCAGCGGTCGCGGCGCCGACGGCAGCAGCACCATAACCCCAGCCAGGGCGATAGTAACCTCTGCCATATCCGGGATAGCCGGCGACCGGGCGGCCAGGGCGACCTGCAATCGGCCGGCCCGGATAGCCCGGACGGCCGGCGATCGGGTGCGATGGCCGCGGGCGGCCGGCAACGCGATATCCTCCACCATGAACCCTTCCGCCACCTACATGCACACCACCGCCACGCATCCCGCCACCGTGAAACCCACCTCCGCCGCCGCGGAATCCGCCGCCTCCTCCACGACGGGCATAGGCATCATCGGGAAACACGCAGACAGCAACGAGAAGCAGAACTGCCGAAGCGGCGAGGATCCAACGAAGCATGGCGCGCCCTTTCTCTAACGAACGATTTGGCGAACGACGAAGCTGCGACTCTTTGGCGCCGCGAGATTGACGTAGATCAACGGAATGCAATCGCGTCGGAATAAAACTCACCCCCGCTGTGGCGCTTTCGAACGTCAGGTGTTTCCCGGCTCTCCGAACTGCAAGCAATGTTCCTCTGGCACGATTTGCACTTTGGCGACGACATGCGGCAATGGGGACGGGTTCGGGGATAGTGACGTTCTGGCCGTGATTTCTCATCTGCCATGTACGGCCAGCGTGTGCGGGCGCCAAGTTGCTTTGAGGTCGTCCTGAACACCAATCATCATCTTTCCAAGCCCGCGATGATCGGCAAGCTCGATGCTTCCGGAAGCTTCGATGTGGTTTGGCGGTCGATCAGCCCGATCAAGGCTTCGGTCTGGAGCAGATATCTTCCCGAGAACCCCAAACGCACAGCCGACATTTCCCTGGGTCTGCGTCGGATGTACCGAGCCGACTTACAAGGATTGGTGATAGTGTCGTTTCGATCGGTATATACCGATGCACAAGCCCTGTCGGTCGTGACGCAGACACAGCTAGGCTGGAGAGGATGCCAAGATGATCACGATTCCTCAACTGACCGCGCAAGCCCTTGGCTCCTTTCTTGCCAAGGAAACTGAAGGCCGATTCCGCTCCTCACATTCCGATTTGACGAAGCTGCTGCCCTTTGCCGCCAGGCTGACACTGGAGTGCATCGGTAACAGCGATGCACTCTATCACGATATCGAACACACCATGCTGGTGACCCTGGTCGGGAACGATATCTTGGCCGGAAGGGCGCTGCAGCGAACCACCACGGCCGACGACTACGCGAACTTCATTCTGGCCTGCCTTGCCCACGACATCGGATACGTCCGCGGCATCGTCGAGGGCGACGAGGATGATGCGTATGTCGCGGACCTCAGCGGCCGCACCGTCCAGTTACCGGTTGGATCGTCCGACGCCGCGCTTGCGCCCTACCATGTCGACCGCTCAAAACTGTTTGTGATTGAGCGGTTCGATGCCGTGGAGGAAGTCGATGCGGCCCGAATTGCCCGGGCAATCGAGTACACCCGCTTCCCCTACGCGACGACACCAAACATCGACACGGACGATCTCAACGAGGAGGAAGGGTTACTGTTGCGCGCCGCCGATCTGATCGGCCAACTCGGTGACCCCCATTACATGCGAAAGTCAAATGCGCTTTTCCACGAGTTCGAGGAAATCGGGCTGAACAAGAAGCTCGGCTACGCGACACCCGCCGATATCGTCTATAAATTCCCGCAGTTTTACTGGACCAATGTCGCACCACAGATCCAGCTTGCGATCCGCTATCTTAATGTGACGTCCAGCGGTCGCCAATGGATCGCCAACCTTCACAGCAACGTCTTCCGGGCTGAACGCGAGGTCAATCTGTCCGGGCCCCAGAGATAATCCCCTTTCCTGGTAGACGATGACGTCTGAGCGCGATTTGTCGGGCTCGTCTGCTGCCCACATCGGACAACGCCACAGCTTCGCGGATACAGCCCGCCTTCGCCTTCCGGGCTTCGGCGCGGCAGCCTTCGCTCACTTCGCTACGATGCAGTTTTGCTGGCTTGCCCAGCCGTAGCTCGCGAAGCGAGCGAAGGCTGGTGGGGGAGGCAGGACTCGAACCTGCGAAGCCATGAGGCGGCTGATTTACAGTCAGCTCCCTTTGCCACTCGGGACACTCCCCCGTCCAACAGCATCAGAACCGGCCGCGCGAGTGGCGGCGGACCGGGTCATCGAAATGACGCTGATAACCGGCCGACCCGAAGCGGGTGCGCGGTCGGGCGCGTTTATGGGCGAAGGCGGTCCCCAAAGTCAACCAAGCCGGCCGTCTATTTGGCATACTTTTGCGGGCTGGCGCGATCTCTGTTCCAAACCGGCATATGGGGGGGCTAGATTCTTGTTTTTTGACGCGTTTTCTTCACGCGAACCGGTCCCCACTTCGCTCGAAAACGCTGTGTAAATTGCCAATATTCGGGAGCCGTGACACAAGCCTCACATGAGCGATCGCGACCGCAAACCCAATTTCCGAGGCAAGGGCGGTAAACCCTTCCAAAAAGGGCCAAAATTTGCCCGTCCGCCGGCCTGGCGGGACCGCGAATCCGGTTCCGACGGGCCGGTGATTCTGTATGGCTGGCACACGGTGGCGGCGGCCCTGGCCAACCCGGACCGCCAGATCCGCAAGCTTTACCTCACCGAGAACGCGGCCAAGCGGCTGGCGGACGAGAACATCGAAACCCGGGTCACCCCGGAGATCGTCCGTCCCGGCGACATCGACCGGCGCCTCACCCCGGATGCCGTGCATCAGGGCCTTTTGGCGGAGGCCGATCCCCTGCCCTCGCCCGATATCGACACGCTGGCGCTGGAAGGCATCGTGCTGGTGCTCGACCAGATCACCGATCCGCACAATGTCGGCGCCATCCTGCGCTCGGCTGCGGCATTCGCGGTCAGGGCGATCGTCACCACCGCCCGCCACAGCCCCGAGGCGACCGGCGTGCTGGCGAAATCCGCCTCCGGCGCGCTCGAGCTGGTTCCTGTTGTCACCGTGCAGAATCTGGCGCGCGCGCTGAACGAATTGAACGAGCGCGGCTTCCAGACCGTCGGCCTCGACAGCGAGGGCTCGGAGGATCTCGGCAAGGTTCAGCTGCAGGCGCCGCTCGCGCTGGTGCTCGGCGCCGAAGGCAAGGGCTTGCGGCAACTGACGCGCGAGACCTGCCGCGTCGTCGCCCGTCTCGACATGCCCGGCGAGATCAAGAGCCTCAACGTCTCGAACGCCGCCGTGCTCGCGCTCTATATCGGCGCCAGCCGGCTCAACCTGATGTAGCAGCAGCGCCCGCTCGCGAGACGCGAACGGGCGCTAATGTCTTGGATCGATCGCCGGATCAGTAGTAGCGGCGCAGCACCGGGTGGCCGTAGCGATAGCCGTAGTGCGGACGATAGCCATAGTGATGGCGATAGCCGTAGTGCCGGTATCCATAGCCATAGTGGCGGCGATAGCCATAGCCGTACGGGCGACCATAGCCCTCGCGATAATACGGACGCGGCGCCCAGTTGCCCGGACCGGTGTAGGTCGGGCCCTGGTTGACGTAATAATACTGCTGCGCCGCGCTGGGATAAGCGGCATCCGGGTCGGGCAGACGTTCGACCGCGCCGTAACCGCCATAGCCATAACCGCCGCAACCGCCGCAGCCGTAATTCACGACGGGCGCGGAATAGCCGCAAGGGTTGAAGCCGCACGCCATTGCGGGAGCGGACACCATGACGGCCACCGCCGCAATCAGTCCTTTGATCATTTGACGCATTACTCTCTCCTGTGGGTCTCGTTGTCGTCGCGTAGCTCTTGATGGCTATGAAGGATCCCCGTTTGCGGGGCTCCCGATTTAGGGGCCTCTCGGTCGCAGTGGCCGCGGCACCGGTCCCGGAAGCCGCTGAGGCCCGTTGAATTGCGGCGCGTAGATCACCGGCGGCGGATCGACCGGCACATTGGATTGCGCCGGCAGCGGCGCGGAATGCGCCGACCATGATTCATGATAGCTCTCGGCCGGCTGCGGCAGGCGCCGGTTGGCCGGCGGCTCGATCTCGAGCCGGCCGTAACCCGGCATGCGGCCGAGGCTCGGATAATAGTGGCCGACATTCGGCACCGGATCGATCGGGCGGCCGCCATAGACGGTCGGCACCATCGAGTCGTTGCGGGCAAGGCCCATCGCGCTTTCGATCACCGCGTAGGAGGCGTCGACACCGTTGATGATGATGGGCACGCCCGGGCGCACGGGCACGACGATGTCGAAGCCGCCCCCGGCCAGCGCCGTCGAGGTCATCGCAGCCAATATCGCCAGCGCAAGACTTACGCGCATGTCACCCAGCGTCCCGAATTGTTCCATCCGCAGCCTAATCCAAGCCCTTGGCGGAAGGGTTAAGGGCGCGGGCCAAACTTCCGGTAAGCCTAACGCGTAAGCATCGGCATCCGCTCAATGCGGCGATGCGGAATCAGAAATCGTTAACGGCCGCTGGCGGATCAGGTGAACGCGTTCTCGACGATCGAATGGATCCCGATCGCGATCGTGACCGCGCCGACCGCGATTTGCAGCCCGCGATTGGCCCAGGTCAGCCAGCGCGCCGAGGCCGCCAGCGGCACCGCGATCACACTCGACAGCACGCCCATGCCGATCATCGAGCCGATGCCGAACAGCGCGACATAGCCAAGCCCGATCACCGGGTTTGGGGCCTGCGACACCGTCAGCACCAGCAGCGCCGCGGACCCCGCCATGCCATGCATCAGGCCGACCAGCAGCGTGCGCCAGCGGAAACCGTGCGCGTGGCTGTGGGCGGCGCAGGCATGCGGCAAGATTTCGCCGGCGTGGCTGTGGGCGTGGAAATGCGCGGTGCCGTCGCCATGCGAATGGCTGTGAAAGTGCACGCGGTCGCGCCACAGCCGCCACCACAGATGCGTGCCGAGGCCGACCAGCATGACGCCGACCGCGGTCTCGATCGGCTGCGCGACCGTCTCGGGGATCGCCCGCCCGAGCAGGATCGCTGCACCGGCAAAGATGAACAGTGTCAACGTGTGGCCGAGGCCCCAGGTCAGGCCGTGCTTGACGATGTCGCCGACATGGGTCCGGCGTGCCGCAATGCTCGATACCGCCGCGATGTGATCGGGCTCCAGCGCGTGCTGCATGCCGAGCAGAAAGCCAAGACTCAAGATTCCAAACATCGATCCCCCGCGCCCGCGCCGTCACTGCAGATCAAACACCACATCGCTGATCTTGTCAGGCCAGCACCTCGTCAAACAAGCACGTCGTCAAACAGGCCTTGCATCGCCGCCCAGGAGCGGCGATCGGCCCGCGCATCGTAGAGCGCGGATTTCATGATCGAGCCATCGGCGGTCGGGTTGGTGAAGCCGTGCAGCGTGTGCCGTAGCTGATCACCTGCCAGTCGGCAACCTTGCCGGCGCGCATCTCGTTCTCGAAGGCCACCACCTGATCGGGCGGCGCCAGCGGATCGTCGGCCCCCGTCAGCACCAATGCCGTGAGTGTCGCGAGCGCCGCACGGGACCGCGCGCGAAGCATGGCGGGGTTTGTGCGCAGGCCGCCGATCAGCGTCATCGCCTGCTGCAGATCGGCGGCTTGCCGCCGCTCGCCGAACATGTCGGCCGCGAGCGCGACATAGCCGTGCTCGGCCAGCCTGCGCGTCCGCTCCATCGCGAAATCGCCAAGCCCAAGCCCTTCGTGGAACACCAGCACGCCGGGACGCTTTACGCCGGCGTCGTTGAAGGCGAGATAGCCGCGCAGAGTGGCGTCGCCGCCGGCATAATCGATGTCGCGTGTGTGCATGCAATTCTCGTCAAACCGAGCATGATCCGGAAAAGTGGGCACCGGTTTTCCCGCGACAAACGCGAAGCGTTTGCGCTGAGATCATGCTCGAACAAGTAAATCGAGCGTGATCCGGAACGCATCATGCGCGAGCGTTGCGGAACTTCACACTGGTTTGAACGCAGGGCAAGGCCGCGCCGGAACAGGCGCCGCGCAGCGAGATTAGCCCCTCACGACGACGAGAGGAGATTTCGCATGACACAACTCAGGATTCATGGACGCTTCCTTGGCGCTGCAGCCCTGCTCGCATCAACACTGGCCAGCCCCGCGATGGCGCAACAGACCGTCGGCACCGCCGCCCGTTGCTCGAATGCCTGGCCCGACGCCCGATGCGAGAGGATGGCGCCTGGCACCACCGCCACCACCACTCGCGACCGCACCTATCGGCGGGATCGCGACTGGCAGGGCAGCTACAACCGGTATGACCCCGGGCCTGCCGACGTCGCGGCCGGTGTGGTCGGCGGCGCGGTCGGCACGGCAGCTGCGATCGCCACCGCCCCGTTTGGCGGTCCGGAATACGCCCGCACCCCGATCGGCGGCGAGGAATATGCACGGCAGAACGGCTTCGTCTGCACCCCCGGCACCTGGTTCCGCGGCAGCGACGGCCTCCGGCATCCCTGCCAGTAGCTCACGCAAAGCGCTGACGGCGGAAAAGGCGGCCTTCGGGCCGCCTTTTCCGTGCCCGTCCGGTCGAAGCGAGGGGATCGGTCCGCGCATTCAGGTTCTGGACATCGGCTCTTCAGGTTCTGGCCCTGACGCACCAAGTCTGCTATGCGAGCGCGCAAATCATTTCGCCGGCTTAGCTCAGCGGTAGAGCAGCAGTTTTGTAAACTGAAGGTCGGGGGTTCAATCCCCTCAGCCGGCACCAGTTGGTTTGGCCGACATTCCGCTCTTGTCCAT
This sequence comes from Bradyrhizobium sp. th-b2, assembly GCF_000426785.1. NCBI lineage: Bacteria > Pseudomonadati > Pseudomonadota > Alphaproteobacteria > Hyphomicrobiales > Nitrobacteraceae > Bradyrhizobium > Bradyrhizobium sp. th-b2. Next base: position 81,801 of record NZ_AUGA01000009.1, on the reverse strand, counting down.
TGGGGTGGAGGTTACCCCCATGGATAAGAGCGCCCGTGCGGCCTTTGGCGGTTCTACCAGGACCGCCAATCAATCCGGCTAGCCGTCACACCGGGCTTCCAGCCGATAGGGCTCCCCGGCCTTCCTACGCATAACCACGACGCTATCGACAAGCTCTCGAAAGCTCGCGGCCAATTCGCAGGTTACCCGGCCGTTGGCACCGGAAATACGTTCTAGGTTCTGCTTAAAACGCACGATCGCGGTGGGGTGCGGGTCGACGGTAGCAACAAGTTCCTCAAAAAATGATGATGTTGAAATTCCCGCGATCGGCGGGTCGATAGCAGCACAAATGAGTCCCGTCGCTGCGGCGGGTCAGAGTCGTGGGCTGTTTGGCGCAGCCGCCGCTATCGGTGTTGCGAACCACAGGTGCGGGATAGTCGGGAAACACGCCGAGACGCCGCCAACTGAGGCGGCCCAGACAAAGTTACGCCGCCCGTTTGAAATAAATACGGACGGCGCTCCCCTAGCCCCGAGAGGGTACGAACAAAATCCCGGATATTGCACTTCTCGAGTGCGATGACCTCTTTACTTGCGGAGCCTGTCCTTCTCCTTCTGCATGGCGGCAGCACTTCTGTTGATCTGTTTGCTCCAGAAGTGGTTCAGGGCGGTTCTAATTACCGTGTCGCTCTTGTTTGCCCATCGTCTGCGGAAATTAACTATTCTCTTCACGCCGATATCTGCATGGGATGGGTGTCGACCCATCACGTCGGCGCTCGCAAACCCGGCGACCGCTGCCACTCGCTCAAGTGTGAGCCGGTTTCGGCCAGACGAGCCTTGCGGACCAGGCGCTGGCGCTCGATGCCTGGGGGAGTCCCCCGGGCCTCCTTGCGGAGCCGCTCTGCCTGGATGCCAAGACGCTGTTCAAGTGATTGAGTGTGTATGAGATGTCGCTTCATGGACATGGCGCGCTCCATTCCGTTAGAGGAAGGCGGGAGCGCGATCGAGCGTTCTCATCACCGATATAAGCCACGGGTTCGGGCGGTGATGGACCTACTGTGTGCCTGTCTGGAGCGAATAGCGAGCTATTTATTTCAGGCTTATTGTCGCAACTCGCGCAATGATTAGCGCCCAACGAATGATGGGGCCGGAACGTTTGCTGTGGCTCTACGGTAGGCCGCCAACTGACCCAGCCTTACCCCGAGCGATCTGCCATCGCCTTATCGATTTCCACAGCCAGATTCCTAAAGTGGGCAGCGAGGCGTTCGTACAGTTCTCGCTTCTTCTGGTCTGTAGCGCTTCTGGCAATCTGGTCGGCACAGTCGGCTTCGGCGCGTAGTTTCTTTGCGCTGGCCTTCATCGGGAAGTGACCTCAGCTGACCGAGATCGTCCGTCGTCCACAGCAACCCCGCCAACTCGCGGGAGAATATGGCAGCTCCGAGCCTTGAGAAGCGAGCCTTGTCGCTGCGGAACTGGCTGGAGGATGGCTCTTCGACGCCGCCGCCGATGCAGTCCGCTCCTGCAAGTCTCTTGATGACCCCGTGAATGCCGACCGTCCTGCCGCCGTTGTTGCCTTCAAACCGAAGTGCCTGGGCATCGAGTCCTCCATCCAGATAGACTCGGCTTAAGCCGAGTTGTGTTGGACCAAGCCGAGCATTTATTTGCGGCTCAATCAAAGCGCCTTGCGGCTTACCCACAACGTACACAGGAGGCCGTATTTTCCCGGTCGTCAGGCGGCGCTTCACATCACCGATCGCGCTGACGACCCCCCGCTGCATGCTACGCGCCGACCGACGCTGAGCCGTCATACGAAACAATTACCTTCCGGCGATCCGCCTCACCGCGGCCATCTCAAGATTCCCGATTGCTGAGAAGGAGAACGCGAGTGTGGAGATCAGCTTTTGCAATCATGGTCATCGCCTGCATGATGTCGCGTGTCGCATCGGCGCAGGACATCTTCCTGCCGGACCCCCAGAAGATCGATTCCATGACCAGGAATTGTGTCTACAACAACGCGTTTTATTCCCAGGGAGCCCTCATCTGCCTCGGCGGGGGGCGCGGCCTCCAGTGCAGCAGCGGGAGTTGGGTCCCCACGCAGGATCCCACTGCCTGCAAGGATCAAGTCCCCACGCCATCCCCGCGGTGACCTTTCGCCTTCCCGTCTCGCTAACCAGCCAGTTCGATTTCTCGCCCGCGTGCTGTGCATCGTCCTGAACGGGAGCGCCAAGGCGCGATGGACAACGGCCAGCGCCACGCTGAATTGCAGGCATGCACCGCCAGACAAAAGACGAAGCAAGCATCGCGGCCTGCTGGCGAAGCCGCTGCGGCTGGTCAGCTTGGCGCCGTCGAGCGTCAGTGCACGTCGGGCAAATGCACTTGCTCCTACATCGCGTCGACCTGCAAGAGCTGGAATCGCACCCATGGCGGCGATCTCGCCGTCTGCGACAGCTACCGTCAGAGCTGCCTGCAGGGCGGCCGGTGGGACGACAGAAACCGCCATATCGAAATGGCGGTGAAGCGTTAGGCTAACTCGCCCTCCAGACCGGCCTTTGCCGGAGGGCCGGTTCGGAAACACCCGCGACGCCCTGCGCCTTGGCAGGAATCGTGGGATCATTCCCGTAGGATCACCCATCCTCCGCCTTGTTTCTGTCCTTGCAGCCGAGAATGGGGTATGCAGAATGCGGGATGGGACTCAGCCAATGACCTATTTGATCCTTGCCCGTGATGGCACCAGCCAAATCGTGCTGAAGCGCGACAGCGAAGATGCGGCCGAGAAGAAGGCGCGCGAGCTGAAGGAGATGGGCTGGTTCGAGGTCGAGGTCCGCGAGGACAAGGCTGGGCACGCAGCGGCGGCCGCGCTGACCGATCGCTCACAGACCCTTCAATAGCGCCTTCCCTTGAAGGACGCCTTCCCATCAATGACGGCTTGATGAACCTTTGCCTGATGGCCCTTACACATATGTGAGGAGCCATCCGATGTCCGATACAGCACATTACCGCTTCCAGTCCGATCAGGCACGACGGCTGGCCCGCCAGGTCACCGACGCCACGGTCCGCCAGCAGCTGCTCGAAATGGCCGAAGAGTACGGCCGCTACGCCGACCTGATCGAGGCCCGCAGCACCGAACCAGCGCCGGCCGCGGCGGCCGCGCACCAGACCGAGCCCCACCCCGTCGCGATGCTGCGCCCGCTGGCCGGCTCGTCCCCCGATCAGCACGCCCAAGGCCTTCAGGTCCGCTCCTGACGCGCTTTCTGAGCGCTGCGCCAAATCCCCGCGAAATCGTCTGAGGATTTGTTCGGAACATTATGCCCGCTCACGCGATTTTCCTCGCATGAGGCTACGCGAAGCCAACCGACATATGCTCCTTCTGGGCGCCTTCACGCTGCTGAGCGTGGCTGCCGCCGGCGCCGTTGCGGCGCTGGATCCGGCGCCCCCGCCGGCCAACGCCGCGGTTAGGCCGGCCCCCAATCAAGCGCCGGCCCCTGACCTGACGCCGGTCCGGATCGTCGGCACCCCGTTCGTCCCGAACACCAATCCCCGCCAACGCTGACCCGCCTCGCACGCCGGGTACGTCACAATTTTGTCACCGCGCCTGCAAAACAGGCGTCTTCGTCAACCATCATGATGGCGAGTGCTTGATTCCGCGCGGTTGCTCTGCTGCAATCCGCCCGCTCAAGGTGCGCCATGAAGTGGATGAAAGAACGCGATCTCCTGATCGCGCAGACAATGGCTTTCGTGGAGTCGGTGAAGGGCAAGCAGCCCGACGCCGGAATGCCGACGCCTGCCCCGCCGACATCTGCCCCGCGAACGACAGCGCCACCGGCCGCCCAGCAGACCGCCGCGCCGCCTGCTATTGCGCCCGCACCCGCCACACCGGCACTCGCCGCCGCTGCCGAGGCCCTGGCCGAGGCCATCGCCACATTCGACATCAAGCCCAAGCCTGCGGCCGAGACGCGGCCCGCGGTCGTGCCGCCGCCGCTGCCGGTGCCGACCGTGATCGAGGGCCTGCCGCCGGCTCCGCCGCCTCTGGCAGTGACCGTCGTCGAGGTCCCGCCGCCACCGGCGCAGCCGCCGCAATTCGCAAAACTCGACATCAGCGGCGACTTCGGCTCCGAGGTGCGGGAGCGGGTTGCCAATTTCCGCGCCCAGCAGCAGCGCTTCCTCAGGGAGCGCGAGGAATACTGCACCACGACGATGGCCAAGGTGCGCGCCGCGATCCGCGACAACAGCGACCTGCCGCGCTCCGGCAAGTAACCAGCGACCTGTTCACCTGATGGCCTTGCCCCCCGCGCTTGTCCGCCGGGGTCGATTGGACTTCAGCGCAGCGCGCCCGATTTCACCGGATCGGTCAGGAAGCGTCCGCTCGATCGCGTCAGCGCCGGCTCCTCCACTGCGTCGGAAACGGGCTGCTTTCCTTCCAGCATCGATCGCAAGCCGGCGATCGCCCGGGTCATGCGCTCGGCGTATTTGGCCAAGGCGCCGTCGACGAACGCCCTGTCCTTCGGCTTCGGCTTGGCGAGCCGCAGCTCCAGATGCGTCGTTCCGTCTGGACCGTCCAGAACGGCGCGGGTCATCACGATCCGCGGCGCGTCGGGGACCGGAAGCGTGATGCCCACCGTGAAGTAATCGGCCGGGTGCCAATCGAGCAGCTCTTCGACGACGGTATGGTTGCCGTGCATGCAGTGATTTTTGGTGCCGACACCGCGCCGTCCCTTGCCGGATTCCTCGACAATGGTGTCGGCGTCCCACCATTGCTGCCACTGCCCGGGCACGGTTAGAAACTCCCACACCGTCTGCCGGGGCGCGGCGATATCGAACTCCAGCATGGCGTGGGCGTCGGCGCGCGTCACCTCCATCCGCCTTTGCGCGTCGTCCTGCTGCCAGGCCGCCTCGAGATCGCGCACCCACAGCGTCACGTCGCCGATGATGTCGATGGTTTCGCGATGCGCGATGAGACCTTGCGCCACCGGATCGACGCCCATGGCGCGGATCGCCGCGTCGCTGTAGAGCGCGTAGGCGCACCCGCCGACCTTTTCGCAAACCGTGTTCTTGAGCAGCCGGTGGACCAGAATGACGTCCGGCGAGCTCTTCACGCCCGCCCATCTTCTGCTTCACCATCTCGCCATGATGGACGACGAATTTGAAATCGAGATCGCCCATCGCGACGCAGGCCCGGCACTCGCACGCCGAGGCCTGGCTAACGCTGCGCAGGCGCCGGCGGAACTTGAAATAGGCGCCCTCGATCGCGTCCTGCAGCAACGAGCCGTCGATTGTCTCGGCGGTGGTGTAGACGAACGCGGCGTCGCCCTCGAACTTGGCGAGGCGAAATGGCGGGCGCAGCGCTTTCACCACCGCGTCCATGAAATCGGCGATGATGTCCTGGGCATGGTCGAGCTCGACCGCCGCGAGGAAGTTCGTATAGCCGGAGATGTCGGCAATCGCGAAATAGGCTGCTTCAGCTTTCGGAAGCATCGAGACCTCTTACGCAACCGGTTCACGCCAATCGTGCGGACGCGCAGTCTGTCACCCGCGCCGCCGGCGGTCGAGGGGCACAGCAGCGGTTCTGACGTGTTTCTCAGCGCGAACCGGTGCTCTGGCGGCCGCCGATCTTCTCCAGCACCGGCAGCAGATACTTCAGGAATTCGCCCGGATTCTCGCTCATCGGGAAATGGCCGAGGCCTTTCATGATGGTGACCTCGCTGCCGGCAATGCTGTTCGCCACCGCGACCGTCTCCTCCGGCGTGCAGGAATAATCGTACTCGCCTGACAGCAGGAACAGCGGGCAGCGTTTGGTGTCGATCTCGGCGATGCGGGCGCGGATATCGCCGTCGATCTTGTAGAAATAGAGGTCGCCCTTGAACACGCCGGGCCCGCCTTGCATGTAGTGCCACAGCGTTTCCCACTTCTCCTTGTTGGGCGCGTCGGGCCCGACCAGCCCCGAGACGATGGCAGCCGCGACCTCGCCGCCATGCACGTCCGGCCGGTGCAGGAAATTCAGGTCGTAATAGGGATCGACATGCGCGCCGGCCTGCAGGCCGATGATGGCGCGGAAGCGTTCGGGATGCTCGAGCGCGAGATGCAGCGCGATCCGCCCGCCGATCGAGCAGCCGATCACGATCGGCTTCTCCAGTTCGAGCGCGTCCATCACCGCCAGGATCATCGTCGTGTATTGCGTTGATGAGAGCTGGTATTCCTCGTCGTGCCAGCCCTGCGGCGGCGACGACTTGCCGTGCCAGGGCATGTCGAAGGCGATGACGCGATGGTTGCGGGTGACGCGCTCCTCGTTCATCAGGCCGCGATATTGCCGCCCGTCGGCGCCTGCGGTGTGCAGGCAGAGCAGCGGCGTACCCCCGCCCGCCTCCTCGACATAGACGCGGTGCGCCCGGCCGAACAGCTCGAGCTGCATGTAGCGGCCAATGATCGGCTCGAATGTCGCGCTCATGCGGCGGCTCCCTCGCGGCGCAGCTTCGCGAGCGCCTCCTTGAAGTAGCGCAGGTTCGCCATGAAGATTTGCAGCTCGCCCTCGGCTTTCAGCACGCGGCGCTTGATCAGCGCCATCAGGTCGTTGGAGCCCGGCGGCGGCCGCCGCTCGCAGAAGCGGCCCCACTCGGCCTCCGAGGTGCGCAGCGCAAAGGACGACGAGGGCATCACGAACGGCCCCTTGGTCACCGACACGATCCGGCCCTCATGGATCGCAATCAGCCAGGCGGCCGCGCCGATCTCGAGCAGGAAAGTCGTGGTGAGATAGCGGCCGCGCCGCACCAGGCCGGCGTCGCAATTGACCCGTTCCTTCAGCGTTTCGATCAATGTTCGCTCCCCGATGCGGCCCGTCCGCGCTGGCCGCGGCGGGCATTCGTTCTGCTGGCAATGATGGAAGGAATGCTGGGGCCGTCAATCGCTACAGCCGTCGCGCCGCCACGGCGTTTTCGCGTGGGTCGCTAGAGCCAAATTTCGCTAAAGCCAGGACCAGACCAGCGCCACGTTCGCGGCGCAGGCCGCGAACAGCGCGAGCGCGAGCACGAAGTGCACGCGTTCATGGGGGTCTGAAGGATCGCTCTCATGGGGAAAGCATCCGGCGATTCTACCCGTGGAGTCCCGGGGATTCTTTTTTCCGGGGTTTACCACCCGTTAAGGACTCAGGGCCCTCAGCGAAAGGGCCGAAATGACTCATATTTTCAGATGCTTGGCCCGGGATCCCGCTCACGGTTCCGTGATTGGAACGGTGATATTGCCTGAAACCCGGGACGGGTGCTGGCGTTGTCGGGGATCGGGGAAAACGACGAATGCCATACGCGCTGTTCTATCAAGACGCCAAGCTGAGCAAGGCTTATCCAACCGAGGCCGATGTCTGGAAGCTCGCCAGGAAATCGGGGCTGGTGGTCGATACCGTCTCCGGCGAGGAGAAGTCCTCGCCCCGCCCGCTGCTCGAGAACAACTATGAGATCCGGCCTTGCCAGGCGGAGCCCGACGAAGACCCGGTCAAGAACAAGGCCGACGCCGATCGCGAGGCGCGCCTGGAGCCGCGGTTGAATTAAAAAACAGCAGACCGGCCGGCACGCATCGCGGCCGGATGCAAAAGCGGTCGTCCCGCCCTTACGGCGTCGCCGTCGCCAGCGAGGCCTGTTCGGCCGCGAGCGACACGCAGATCTTCCGCCGATGCAGACCCCGGATCGACCCGGTCACCTTCAGTACCTTGCCCGCGGTGCAGGACGCGTCCTGCACGAACACGACTTCATACGGCGCAAGCACGAGGGGTTCGGATTTGAGGATCGTCTGGGCAAGGCACGGCACAGCGACCGCAGAGAGGATCAGCCCTAACGCAAAGCTACGCATGTTCGTTTGTCCACCAGCCCCGGCGATCGCATAATAACGCATCACGATGAAAGTTCCGTGCAATGCAGGAATTATTGTTTGCATTGCACGATCCGGCGTGAATATCCGCTGAATAAGCAAGCGTCGGGCCAACAAAAAAGGCCGACCCGAAGGTCGGCCTTTGATCTCGATGCGACGATGACGCGATCAGTAGCGGGAGCCCACCGGACCGCCCCAGCCGAAGCGGTAGTTGACCCCGACCTTGACGGTATGCTCGTCGTTCCGGAAGCTCGTGCCGACAATGTCGGCCGGACCGCTGGTGAAGGTGGTCTTGCCGAAATTGTAGTACTGGTACTCGGCCTTCGCCGACCAGTTCGGGGCGAACATGTATTCGAGGCCCGCGCCAACCGTGTAGCCGTCCTTGTGGCCGCCGTCGGTCGTGAACGCCGCCGGCACGCCGCCGACCGACGCCGTGATGTTGTTGTTGTCACGCCAGGCGTAACCGCCCTTGGCATAGAGCAGCGTCGGGCCCCAGGTGTAGCCGAGGCGGCCGGTCACCGAACCGAGCTGGTCGGTATTCCCGGTCACGACCGTTCCGGCGGGGAACACCAGACCATTGTTCGACGAGCTCGGCAGCCAAGAGTACTGCGCCTCGACACCCATCACCCAGTTGGGGGCGAACTGATAGTCGAAGCCGCCCTGCACGCCACCCATGAAGCGCGCGTCGCTGCCCATCAGGTTGTTGCCGTCGGTGAACGCGCCGCCGACATGGCCGCCGATATAGAAACCGGTCCAGTTGTAGATGAGCGCCGGAGCGGTAGGCGGCGGTGCCTTGGTATAGGTGCGGGCCGGGATGTCGGCCGCAAACGCCGGGCTCGCAAGAGCGGCCAGCGCGACGGTGCCGAGCAAAAACTTCTTCATCTCTGATCCCCGTGACTTACGCTGCGCTGTTAAGACAAACAACGTGACGCCAATTAGGTTGCTTTGGGGCAATGCCAGACCTGGGATGTTTCCGAGCTGTGACAGGGTCGCAACAACGCCCGTTTGTTCCTTGGCACAGAAGGTTTTTTCACCGGTTAAGCAGCCGCATTTCGGCTGTATGGATGTCGCAAATGCCTAAGCTGAGGTTCAGCGCTCCCCGAAAAGTGATCGGGGATTGCTAACGATCCGGTCAGCTCCGCGACAGAGGCCGCCGCGGTCAGCGCGCCATCTTCTCCAGATCCTGAAATGGCGCGTAGGACGCGCCGGCGCAAGGCTCGGCGGAATTATCCAGGATGCGGTCGAGCCGGCCGTCGACGAACAGCACGCCGCGCTCGCGCGCCGGCCGGTAATTGCCGTCGGTATCCTTCGCGCTGTAGCGCAGGCACACCACGTAGCGCAGCCTGCCCCCGACCGTGCGCTGCGCCGGATCGGCGATTGCCGCCTCGCGCACCCCGACCGGATTGTTGAGGTAGGTCCGCATGAAGGCGAGGATCTGGTCGCGGTACCGGTCCGGAAACGGCTGGTTAGCCACGCCGCGATCATCGGTGAAGGTGGTCGGCCCGCTCCCGCTGTCATCGCTGGTGAGGCAGCCGGCGAGCGGAATCGAGAGCAGCAGGATCGCCGCCAGTTTTGATGATATCCGCAAACGTCGCTGTCTCATGGGTCCCCGGTCGCGTCTCATAGACCGCCGGGCGGCGGAAGGGCAACTCGGTTGTTACCGCTCGTAACGCCCAGAGCGTCTTCTGAAGTCCAAACGCACTCCGGCCCGCCGCCATTGGGGAAGCAATGGAGGGACGGGCCGGTTCTGCATCCTGAGGGCGCAGTGGGGGCAATGTGGAGCGGACTGCGCCCCTCGGATCAGGATCAGCCGCGCTTGGCCGGCGCGACGTGCTTGATCGCGACCTTCGCGTGGACGTGCTTGGTCGCATGCTTCGGCGACTTCACCTTCAGCATGCCCATGTGCTTGTGGTGGCGGTGATGGCGATAGTGCTTGTGGTGGCCCATCTTGGCGTTGGCGTTGCGCACCTTCGACGGCAGCTGCTCGCTCTTGATCACCGGGGCGGCCTTGATCGCCGGGACAGTCGTGGTCGCCGGCGCGGGCGTTGCGACCTTGCCGGTTTCGGCGGCGAGCGCGGGCGCTGCGATCACGGAGATGGCGAGCAGCGCGGCGGAAATCGTCTTGAACATGGTGGTCCTCCTGTTCGGGATCGAGAGGTCTCCGGCCGGATGGTCGGCCTCACCGATCAATGCACGTGACCTTATGGGCCGCGCACTGAACCCGTTCTGAAGGGCGCTGATGGAATTCATTCATGTGAATGACTTCTTTGTCATGTTGCCCGTGCCGGCGCGAGATCACGTAATCGTTGAAACGGCCGGGAATGTTCCGCAGCCCTGGGTGTTCAAGTCAGCAGGCTTCGGTGTAAGATTACCGAGCACGATCAGGAACGATCAGGAGCAACCAGGAATGAGCAAGACGCCGCAGTTTCGTTGGAAGTTTTTGGGCCTCGCAGTGCTCTCGATGACACTCGCCGCCGGGCCGGTCATCTCGGCCTACGCCGCAGGCAGCGACAATCCCTCGCCGCCGGCCTCCGACAGCAGCGCCAGCAAGGGCAAGAAGGCCAAGAAGGACAAGAGCTCCGCGATCGACGATCAGAAGTTCCTCGCCAGCTACCGCGCCGCCTATACCACGATCTACGACCAGCACGACTATACCGCCGCGATCGAGCAGCTGAAGGCGCTCGGCCAGGACGACCGTGCCGACGTCGCCAATCTGATCGGCTACTCCTATCGCAAGCTCGGCGACTACAAGGTCTCGCAGGTCTGGTACGAGCGCGCGCTCAAGGCCGATCCGGCGCATGTGCGCACCTGGCAGTATTACGGCCTCTGGCAGGTCGAACAGGGCAACCGCGATCAGGCGCAATATCATCTGAACCGCATCGCCCAGCTCGCCGGCACCAACAGCGACGAATATCGCTCGCTCGCCGCCGCGCTGGAAAAGCCGCCCGGCACCGGCCTGGTTTACTGAGCGGCCGATCGTCCTGACATCAAGCCGGCGCCGTCACGAGGACCGCGCCGGCTTTTTGCTGCTCTGTAGGATCGGAGGAGCGCAGCGAAACCCATCGCTCGCATCGGCGGTGTCGATGATGGGTTTCGCGGAGTTTATCATTGGGCCGCGCTTTGCGCGAACCCGTTGGCTCTACCCATCCTTGGATCTTCGAAACCTTACGACGTCGCGGCGATCCCGACCTCGCGCCGGCGGCGGCCGAGAATGGCGAGCATCACAAGTGCTCCGATCGAGCAGGCGAGCGCGAGCTCCAGCACGGCATTGCTGCCGGACCGCGTCAGCAGCCAGGCCAGCAGCGGCGGCGACGCCGCCGAGATCAGGTTCAGCGGCAGCGCGATATGCGAGGTCGCCTTGGCGAATTCGCTCTTGTCGTAGAACACCAGCGGGATGGTCGCGCGCGCGACCGCAAGCGCGCCGCTGCCGAGGCCGTAGATCAGGATGAAAGCCGCGATCGCCCAGTAAGTGCCGTGACCGACGATCAGGATCAGCATCGCGACCGGCAGCAGCGTGCCGGCGACGAGCCCGGTCGTGATGCCGTCCCAGCGACCGCCGCCGAGGAAGTCGATCGCGCGCGCCGACACCTGCACGACGCCGAGCGTCGAGCCGAACGCGATCGCCTGGGCCGCCGGCAGCCCCTGCGCCTTCAGAAGCTCGACCAGCACCGCGCTGAAGCCGAAACTGACGAAGGCGTTGAGCCCGATCGCCGCGACCACCAGAAAAAACGTGCTCCTGCCGGCCGGCGGCGGCGCACCCGACCTCTCCGATGGCGATGCGGATGCCGCCTCGCCGACCGCCCGGCGCGGCAGCCCGAAGCTGTAGAGCGGCAGGCAGACGAGAGCCATCGCCGCGGCATAGGCCAGACAGGTGCCGCGCCAGCCCAAGGCCTCCGCGAGAAACGCTGTCGTCGGCCAGAAGATGCTGCTGGAAAGCCCGGTGACCAGCATGAGCGCGCCGATCGCGCCTTTCGCGTTCCGCCCGGCCACCTCGTTCAGCATGATGTAGGCGGCCGTGCTCAGCGCCGCGCTGCCGGCAGCACCGAGGATGGTCCAGGCGATGAAATACAACACCGGCTCGCGCGCGCAGGCCAGTGCCACGAAGCCGAGCGCGGCGATCACGCTGCCGGTCATCATGACGCGCCGCGCGCCTAAGCGCCGGAAAGGCTCCGCCAGCAGCGGGCCGCACAGGCCCATGGTCACGTAGAAGGTCGATGTCCCCGCAAACACCGTGGGAAGGGCGATCTCGAGGTCGGCCGCCATCCGGTGGCCGACGATGGCCGGCAGGCCGAGGGTCCCCCACCCGAACACTTGCGCAATAGCCAGCACGAGCAGGACGCCGGCGATGTCTCGATCCATTCCCGGGAACCGTGCCCGGCCCGCCTTCGCCATTCCCACCCGCCGCGCTTCAACCAAACGCCTTCGCTAACCGATGTGGCATGACGATATCATGACCGGCGCCGTCCGGACCGGTTCGGGCCCGGCGACATCCCCAAGGATTCACGGATCAAGCGATTACGGATCAAGGGATTACGGATAATGCTCGAGGCGCCGGTCGGGCTTTGGCGGGCGGTTGGCACCCACCGTGTTGCCCGCCGCGGCGCCATCCGGCTTCGCGGGATGCGTCGCCCTCTCGGTCGGCGGGCCGCTGTCGCCGGTCTTCGTGTTGCTGTTCAGCGCCTGGCCGATGGTGGTCAAATTGGCCGCCTGCCCGGCCCCCGCCGAGCCGGTCGAAGGGCCGGAGCTCTGTGCCAACACGGTTCCCGATAGCACCAAGGCCGCCATCAGTATTGCCGCGTTGACTGTCATGGAGGGGGCCTTCTGCACACGAATGATGCACAGCAACGCGCGGCTGCTCCGGACGTTCCCCCGGCGCCCTCATTTAAGGTAAATGCGAGGCGAATTCTGTACCCTGTCGCGGCCAATGGCAGGGAGCACAGGCATTCGCGGCTCGATCAGCCGTGCGCCGCCGTCGGACCGCGCAACGCCCCCTCGCGATACTCGGCCCAAGCCTGCCGCAGGATCTGCACCGACGAGGTCAGGAATATGGCCGCCATCACGGCGGCAACCGCGAGATCGGGCCATGGCGTGGCCGTTCCCCAAACCCCCAGAGCCGCCACCATCACGATGAGGTTTCCGATCGCATCGTTGCGCGAACAGAGCCAGACCGAGCGGACATTGGCATCGCCGTCCTTGTACGGTAGCAGCAGCAGAACCGACCCAACATTGGCCGCGAGTGCCAACGCACCGATTGCGCCCATCACCTCGGCTCTGGGCACGCCGAGCACGAACGTCTGATAGACGGTCGAGCCGAACACCCACAACGCCATCAGGCTCAGCGACGCGCCCTTCAGCAGCGCCGCGGAGGCACGCATCCGCAAGCTGGCGCCGATCACCGCAAGGCTCAGTCCGTAGGTGACCGTATCGGCGAGGAAGTCGAGCGCATCCGCCTTGAGCGCCTGCGAGCCGGCCAATTGACCTGCGATCATCTCGGTCAGGAACATCGCGCCATTGATGCCGATGACGGTCCAGAGAATGCGCTTGTAGCGCGGGTCAAGGCCGTCGAAGATCGGAACGCCGCCCGAGCAGCCGCACGCATCCGCCGCGCGATTGCGTTCCCCCGCTCGCACGCCAGCTTTCATCGGAAGCGTCAGTGGCGGTGGCGCACAGCATTGGGAGGTCTTCTGCTCGCAGCAGTCGCTCATTGATCTTCCTTTCGGAGAACAGGATAGGACCGCCGATGCCACGGATTCAACCCTGTCCGCGTGGAACAGCGCCAATCCGCGCGTCACTCACCACCGCAACAATCGCGGACCCAGCGCCGCGCCTGCGATCGTACAGAACAAAATCGTTCCGCCGTACCAGACCGCGACAAAAGGCAGCGAATCGTCGGTGCAGTGAAGCGCATAGGCCAATGCGCTGATGCCGCCGGCGAGCAGGCCGGCGAATGCGCCCGCCCGGCGCAGATCGGTCGGCGCCGCCTGTCGCACCGCCCACATCGCCAGTGCAAACGGCACAACCGCAATCACCGGGATCGACACCAGGCACTCCAGCCACGCGTCACCTGCGACCATCCGATTCCAGTGCGAGGCAGGCGCCGCGCCGAGGCTGACAACGGCCAGCGCAACGATCAGCAGGAACGGCAGGATGACGAGCAGCGCACCCGGCTTCGACCCGCCGCCGGGGCGCGACAGCCTGATCAGGTCAACTGCCGCCACGCCGGCGACGGCTGCGGCAAAGGCGATCTTCACACCTAGCAGTGCACACGCGCCGGCGATGGACAGACCCGTGCGCGGCCCAAATCCGATCAGGATGGCCGCCACGGAAATGGCTGCTCCGGCAGCGACGGCCAAAGCGATGCGGCGGCCAACCACCCTGAAATCCACCGGGCCGATACCTGCGCTCAGTGGCGCAACAAGATCGTCGGTTTTCATCGGCTGCTCTCCGCCGGCGCCGGCCGTTCTGACGAACGCTGCCTTCGTCAAGTTCAAGTTCCCGTCTCTATCACAAGAGGCGCCTTCCAGCGCCTCTTTCGGCCAGCGCAGCAGGTTGCGGTCGAGATTGGTCGTCCGACGCCCGTGCCGATCAGCCAAGGGCCCCGCACTAGAAGCCGTGCGACGGCGGAACGGAGGATTTCGGACCGCCGGAATAGCGCCACGCATTGACTTCCCCGGCATGTCCGGCGGCGGGCTCGGCCGTCCAGCCGATCGCAGCGTAGGCGTCACGCGGCGCATGTTGCGCGGTGATCGGGTGGTAAACGCTGCGGCTTGCCGCGGACGTCGACGCCCCGGCATGCGCGGTCGCGGACATCGCCACAAGCGACGTCAGGAGTGAGATGGTGAGAATGGGCTTGGTAAACTTCGTCGACATTGTCTGCTCCGTTTTCATTTTGAATCGCGCTCCATGCGCGCTTCTGCAAGGGAATACGGGGCCCTTCTCCGGCCGGTTACACGATCACGCCGAGGTGAGGATGGAGGATTTCGGCGGCAACGCGGCATCGAGCCACGCAGGAAATTGAAAGGCCGCCGTCAGGCGTCGCGGTCCCTGCGAATGAAGGACGCCAGCGCCTGCAGGCCGCGGTGGACGCTGATCTTCACGTTGGATTCCGACATGCCGTAGCGCGCCGCGGTTTCCGCGACGCTGTTTCCCTCCAGCTTGACCGCCTCGATCGCCTGGCGCGTCTTGCGCGGCAGCCGGCCGAGCAGCTTCGCCATGTCGTGCGTGCTCTCTGTCGAGCTGTGATCGTCCGCCGCCATCAGATCGTTACGGTCGTCGATCGGAACATTCATCCGCGACATCTTGTTGGCGCGGAGGTAGTCGATCAGCTTGTAGCGCGCGACCGCGTGCAGCCAGGGCGTGAACAGCGCCCCGGGGTCGTAGGTGTGGCGCTTGAGATGAACAGCCAGCAGGGTCTCCTGGACCAGATCCCCCGCTTCTTCCGCGCTGCGCCCGGCTCCCATCAGCCTGCGCTTGTAGTAGCCGCGAAGACGCGGCGCGAGCTTCGCCAGCAGCGCGCCGTGGCTGGCCGCATCGCCGCGCTGGCTCGCCAGCATCAGCGTCTTGAGCTCGATCTCATCGCTGGTCATGTCGGCTGTCCTGCCTCGCAGTTCGGCTCACCTAGGCGATGGGCTCGAGCGTGCGCGCGCGTGCCTGCGTAGTCTCGACAGCGGTCTCCGGCTGCAGCTCGCCGCTGTCGCCGGCCAGCGGCAGCCGAAAGCCCTTCACCATGGCGAAGATCGCGGGAATCACGATCAGCGTCAGCAGGGTCGACGAGATCATGCCGCCGATCATCGGCACCGCGATGCGCTGCATGATCTCGGAGCCGGTGCCGGTGCTCCACATGATCGGCAACAGCCCGGCCATGATCGCGACCACCGTCATCATCTTCGGGCGGACGCGCTCGACCGCGCCCTCGATGATCGCACGGTGCAAATCGTCGCGACGAATCGTGCGTCCCTCGGCAGCGCGC
Organism: Bradyrhizobium sp. th-b2; assembly: GCF_000426785.1. Lineage (NCBI taxonomy): Bacteria > Pseudomonadati > Pseudomonadota > Alphaproteobacteria > Hyphomicrobiales > Nitrobacteraceae > Bradyrhizobium > Bradyrhizobium sp. th-b2. Next base: position 66,005 of record NZ_AUGA01000009.1, on the reverse strand, counting down.
CGCGCCGTGATCTCGGCCAGCGCATGGTTGAGGTAGATCAGCATCACCACACCGGTTTCGGCGGCGACGCCGGCGAGCGCGATGAAGCCCACCGCAACCGCAACCGACAGGTTGAAGCCGAGCGCCCACATCAGCCAGAGCCCGCCGACCAGCGCGAACGGCAGCGACAGCATCACGATCATGGTCTCCGCCACCGAGCGGAAGTTGAGGTAGAGCAGCAGGAAGATGATCGACAGCGTCACCGGCACCACGATCTTGAGCCGCGCGGTGGCGCGTTCGAGATATTCGTACTGTCCGCTCCAGACCACGTAAGTGCCCGGCGGAAACTGGACGGCGGCCTGCACCGCGCGCTGCGCATCCGCGACATAGCCGCCGAGATCGCGCTCGCGGATATCGACATAGATGTAGGTCGCGAGCTGCCCGTTCTCGGTCCGGATCGTGGTCGGCCCACGCGCCGGCTTGATATCGGCGACCTCGCCGAGCGGCACCGCCCCGCCCGCCGGCATCGCCACCAGGATGTCGCTCGCGATCGCACCGGGATTGTCGCGCAAGTCGCGCGGATAGCGCATGTTGACGGTGAAGCGCTGGCGTCCCTCGACCGTCGTGGTCACGCTTTGGCCGCCGAGCGCGGTCGCGATCGTGTCCTGCACGTCCTGCACGGCGATGCCGTAGCGCGACAACGCCTCGCGGTTCGGCGTGATCTCGAGGTAATAGCCGCCGAGACTGCGCTCGGCATAGGCCGACGAGGTGCCGGGTACGCCCTTCAAGACCCCCTCGACCTGGCGGGCGAGCTTGTCGATCACGGCGAGATCGGGACCGATCACCTTGACGCCGACCGGGGTGCGGATACCGGTCGAGAGCATATCGATCCGCGCCTTGATCGGCATCGTCCAGGCGTTGGAGACGCCGGGAAATTGCAGCGCCTTGTCCATCTCGGCGATCAGGCCGTCGAGCGTGACGCCCTTGCGCCATTGCTCCTTCGGCTTGAGGTTGACGATGGTCTCGAACATCTCCGACGGCGCCGGATCGGTCGCGGTCGCGGCGCGGCCGGCCTTGCCGTAGACCGAGGCGACTTCCGGAAAGCCGCGGATGATGCGGTCCTGGGTCTGCATCAGTTCGGCCGCCTTGGTCACCGAGATGCCTGGCAGCGTGGTCGGCATATAGAGCAGCGTGCCCTCATTGAGGTCGGGCATGAACTCGGTGCCGAGCTGCCGCGCCGGCCAGACCGTGACGGCGAGTGCTGCGAGCGCCAGCACGATCACCAGCGTCTTGGCCCGCAACACGCCGTTGATCACGGGACGGTAGATCCAGATCAGGAAGCGGTTGATCGGGTTCTTGCGCTCGGGGACGATCCTGCCGCGGACGAAGATCACCATCAGCGCCGGCACCAGCGTCACCGACAAGAGCGCCGCCGCCGCCATCGCAAACGTCTTGGTGAAGGCGAGCGGCGAGAACAGCCGCCCCTCCTGCGATTCCAGCGTGAAGATCGGCATGAAGGACACGGTGATGATCAGCAGGCTGAAGAACAACGCCGGTCCCACTTCTGCCGCCGCCTCGATCAGGATAGCGACCCGCGGCCGGCCGGGCTCGGCGCGCTCGAGGTGCTTGTGCGCGTTCTCGATCATCACGATCGCCGCGTCGATCATGGCGCCGATCGCAATCGCGATGCCGCCGAGACTCATGATGTTGGAGCCGATCCCGAGCAGCTTCATCGCGCCGAACGCCATCAGGACGCCGACCGGCAGCATCAGGATCGCCACCAGCGCGCTGCGGACATGCAGCAGGAACACGAAACAGACCAGCGCGACCACGACGCTCTCCTCGAAGAGCGTGCGTTTCAGCGTCTCGATCGCCGCATAGATCAGGTTGGAGCGGTCATAGACCGGCACGATCTCGACCGACTTCGGCAGGCTGGTCGCGATCTCCTTGAAGCGTTTCTTGACGTTTTCGATCACGTCGAGCGCGTTGACGCCGAAGCGCTGCAGCACGATGCCGCTCGCCACCTCGCCCTCGCCGTTCAGCTCGGCGATGCCGCGCCGCTCGTCGGGGCCGAGTTCGACGCGGGCGACGTCGCGCAGCAGCACCGGCGTGCCGTTGTCGGTCTTCAGCACGATGTTGCCGAGATCGTTGATGTCCTTCAGATAACCCTTGCCGCGGATGACATATTCGAACTCGGATAGCTCGACGGTGCGGCCGCCGACATCGGCATTGCTGGCGCGGATCGCGTCGCGCATCCGCTGCATGGTGATGCCGCGGTCGCGCATCCGCTGCGGATCGAGGATCACATTGTACTGCTTGACGAAGCCGCCGACGCTCGCGACCTCGGCCACGCCCTCGGCTCTGGCAAGGGCGAACTTCAGGTTCCAGTCCTGGATCGTGCGGGTGTCCGCCAGGTTCAGCTCTTTCGACATCACGGCATACTGGTACACCCAGCCGACCCCGGTCGCGTCGGGGCCGATGGTCGGCGACACACCGGCCGGCAGCCGCGACGCCGCGCCGTTGAGGAATTCGAGCACGCGCGAGCGCGCCCAGTAGATGTCGGTGCCGTCCTCGAAGATCACATAGACGAAGGAGACGCCGAAGAACGAGAAGCCGCGCACGACCTTCGACTTCGGCACCGTCAGCATCGCCGTGGTCAGGGGATAGGTGACCTGATCCTCGATCACCTGCGGCGCCTGGCCGGGATATTCGGTGTAGACGATGACCTGGGTGTCGGAGAGATCGGGGATCGCATCGAGCGGCAGATGGAGCAGCGCGTAGAGACCCGCGGTGGCCGCAAAGCCGGTGCCGAACAGCACCAGCAGCAGGTTGCGCGCCGACCACGCGATGACGCGAGCAATCATGGCTTGCCTCCGCCCGTCATCTCGCCGTCGCCCGCCGCCTGCGCTGCGCCGGCCCCGCCAAAGCCCTTGATCGCCGCCTTCAGATTGCTTTCGGCATCGATCAGGAATGTCGCTGACGTGACGACCGCATCGCCCTCGGCGATCCCGTCGCGGATTTCGACATAACCGTCGCCGCGCCGCCCGAGCTTGACCTCGCGCGGCTCGAACCGTCCGTTACCCCGGTCGAGCAGCACGGTCTGCCGGCTCCCGGTATCGAGGATGGAGTTGTCAGCCACCGTGAGCACCGGCGCCGGGCTGCCGGTATCGATCTCGGCATCGACATACATGTCCGGCAGCAGCGCGAGATCGGCGTTTTGCAGTTCGATCCGCACCCGCGCGGTGCGCGTCTCCTTGTTGACCTGCGGGTAGATCATGGCGATCTGGCCCGCGAACGCGCGGCCGGGATAGCTGCGCGCGCGCACCGTGACCTTCTGGCCGACCACGATGTTGCCGAGATCGCGCTCGGCGACATCGACCAGCGCCCACACCATTGAGACGTCGGCGATCCGGAACAGCACCTCACCGGGCTGGGCGCGCATGCCCTCGATCGCGGCACGCTGCAGCACGATGCCGTCGCGCGGCGACGACCACGGAATTGCGATCGGAACCGTGCGGCTCTGCTCCATCTCGGCGATCACGGCCTCGGGCACGTCGAGGTTCATCACCCGCTGCCGCGAGCCCCGCCCGTATGGATCGATCCCCGCAGCCGCTTTCGAGCCGATGGTCGCAACATACTCGGCGGCGGCCGACGACACCGCCGGGCTGTAGATCTCCATCAGCTTCTGTCCCTTGGTCACGCGGCTGCCGGTCGTGACATCGGCGACCTTCTGCACATAGCTCTCGGCACGCATCGCGATCACGGAGACGCGCCGTTCGTCGAGCTGGATCGTGCCGGGGGCGCGGACCAACGTGCGGATGCGGCGCATCTCCGCCGCTTCGGACTTGACGCCGGTGCGCTGGATCTTGCCGGGCGACAGCGTGATCGAACCGTCGTCGCTGTCGTCGCCGTCATAGACGGGGATGTAGTCCATCCCCATGGTATCCTTCTTCGGCGCCGGCGAGGTGTCGGGAAGCCCCATCGGGTTGCGGTAATATTTGATCTTGCGCTCGCCCTTCGCGGCCGCGGTCTTGATGTCCGCCGGCCGCTCAGGCGCCCCGGATTGCGCATCGGCATCCGGAAAAACCGGCAGATAGTCGCGCCCGTCCGCCGTCTGCTTCGGCGTCGCCGCGTAGAACGGCTTGCCGTCGGGATCGCGGTAATAGATCGGCGCTGCGCTCTCCGCAGCCTGCGCGGCAGAGACGATGGCGGTCGCCGGCCGCGGCGGCAGGCCGTGACCGGTCCATGCGGCGCCTGCCGCTGCGGCAATCGCAGTGGCAGCGCCGGCCCAAGTGAGGGCCCACGCGAGGCGGCTCATTGCTCGGCCGTGACGACGAGCTTGTTCTCGACCGAGCCGGTCTCGCCCTGCACCTTGGCGCCGAGCGACAATTGCCAGCGGCCGGCCATGCCGAAGGTTGCCTTGAACCGGTAGGTGCCGGGCTCGGTGCCCGGCATCGGCGTCACCTTGGTGGCCATCTCCTGCATGCCGTCGGGCGCCATGTCGAGCCGGGTCGAGAAGATCACCGCGTCGGGAACGGCCTTTCCGGTCGTCTTGTCGACCAGCCGCACCGTGACGATGCGATCGTCCCCGGCCTTGACCGTCGGCTGGATGAGCTGGAATTCGTAGTTCTTGATCTCGGCGTGGGCGGGCGCACCGGCCAGGGCAACGCCGATCAGCGCGGCCGCAGCGGCCCGCGCGAGGTGGAAAGTCTTCATGGTTAAGATCCTCGATACGTCTGATGCACCGCGTGAGCGGCACGCGACGACACGCGCGCCATCAGGCGCACGCGTCAGCGATCAGGCGCTTGCGCGCCCGTCAGACGTCGGTTCGAGGCGGATGATCCGGAGGTTTGGCGCCGAGGCCGTCAAGCAGGCGGTCGTCGCGCGCGGCGAATCCGCCTTGCGATGGTTCGCGTGCGATCAGCGATGCGGCACCGGCAGGAAGCGGCAGCGAGACGCTCAGCATGCAGAGCGCAAGGAACGGACAGTCGTCGCAGCCCTTGCTCTTGGTCTGGTCCGGGCAGCACGGCATGTCGTCGGCCATCGCCTGCCCCGACATGGCCTGGTCGGTCATTGCCTGGTCCGACATGACCTCGTGGCCGGACATCGCCTGCATGGCGGTGGCCGATGCATCCGGCATCATCCTGGCAAACGCCGGCGCCACGGGCGCGAGCAACAGCCCGGCCGCGACGAGCAGCAGAATCCAGAGATTGGCGAGCCGCTTCACATGCATACCTGCTTGTCGCATGGATCAATGCAACCTGCAAATTCACGATTCCGCCAGCTTGGCCTCGCCCAGCGGCGTATCGGGACGTCCCCGGCACGAAGGAAGCCCTGCGGCTGTCGATTCGAATGCGTCCAGTCAGCGGGACTGAGCGTAGGGTGCAGCATTCATCAGCAGCACCCCAAAAAGAAGGACCAGATAGAGCATCGAAAACACGAACAAGCGACGAGCTGGCCGCCATTCCTTGTCGTGGCTCCGACGTACCTGCCATGCGAGAACAATCATGATCGCTCCCAGCACCGCCCCGGCCGCGCCATAGATGGCTCCCGCGAACCCCAGTGCACAAGGCAGCAGTGAGGTCAGAACCAGAAGCACGCTATAGAGGAGAATCTGGCGCTTTGTTTCGGTCTTGCCGGCTACGACCGGCAACATCGGCACACCGGCGCGGGCATATTCTCCAGCAAGATTAAGCGACAGTGCCCAGAAGTGCGGTGGCGTCCAAAGGAAGATGATCAGAAACAGGATGAGCGGCTCGAGCCCGACATTTCCGGTGACCGCAACCCAGCCGATCACCGGAGGGAGTGCACCAGCGGCACCGCCAATGACGATGTTTTGCGGTGTTCGGCGTTTGAGCCACATCGTGTAGACGACGACGTAGAAGAAAATTGTGAAAGCAAGCAGTGCAGCAGCGGCCATGTTCAGCAAGGTGCCGAGGGTCAGGACGGCGCACGCTCCGAGCATCAATCCAAAAACCAATGCTTCCGAGCGCGATACGCGGCCGCTCGGAATTGGACGGATGGCGGTACGCGCCATCACCGCATCGATGTCGGCGTCGTACCACATATTGAGCGCAGCTGCGGCGCCGGCTCCCGCAGCAATGCAGACGAGAGCAGCGACGCCGGTGACGGGATCGATGCCGCCTGGTGCGACCATGAGACCGACCAGTGCGGTAAAGACGACCAGCGACATGACGCGCGGTTTCGTCAGTGCGACGTAGTCTCCGATGTTGGCATAGCTCCGGCGAAGAATTGAACGATTGATTTGCACGAGATTGATTCCTCGTCAGTTCGATACTCAAAAGGCCATCGGTTGAAGGCCTAGGTTGCAGCACAACCGTCCTGCTTCTAGCTCGCTGACGCGAAAAACATGACCCGAAGCAGATGCGTATAGTCGGATTCGAACACCATGATCGCTACAAAAACCAGCACCAGCACCGGCGGCAACAGGATGGCGTAGGCCAACGCCAACCGCTCCCAGGCCATGTGCATGAACACAGCGACGATCAGGCCGGCCTTCAGCACCATGAACAGCAGGATCAATGACCAACGGAGATGGCCATGGATGCCAAAGAAGTCGACAAGGTATGAGCAGGTGCTGAGCACGAACAACCATCCCCAGACCACGAGATAGAGCTTGATCGGGTGCTGCTGGCCCTCGGCGTGCGTGGCTCCCGATGCGACTGCGTCATGCACATAAGTGTGGAGCGCATGTTGCGTTGCCTGCCCTTCCACATGTACCGCTGCGTTTGTCATGCGCTTACCTCACCAGAGATAGAAGAAGGCAAAGATGAACACCCACACGAGATCGACGAAGTGCCAGTACAGGCCCATGATCTCGACGATCTCGTAATGCCCCTTCCGGCTCGTGAAGAAGCCACGCCGCTCGACGTCGAAATCGCCCCGCCAGACCTTGCGCGCAATCGCGATCAGGAAGATCACGCCGATCGTCACGTGCGTGCCGTGGAAGCCGGTTATCATGAAGAAGCATGAACCAAACTGCGCCGCGCCCCACGGGTTGCCCCAGGGCCGCACGCCCTCCATGATCAGCTTGGTCCATTCGAACGCCTGCATTCCGACGAAGGTTGCGCCGAACGCCGCGGTGGCCACCATCAAGGCCGCCGTTTTGACGCGATCGCGGCGATAACCGAAATTGACGGCCATCGCCATCGTCCCGCTGCTCGAGATCAGGATGAAGGTCATGATGGCGATCAGGATCAGCGGGATGTGCTGGCCCGCGATATTGAGCGCGAAGACTTCGCTTGGGTTGGGCCACGGCACGGTCGTCGACATCCGCGCCGTCATGTACGACAGCAGGAAGCAGCTGAAGATGAAGGTGTCGCTCAAGAGGAAGATCCACATCATGGCCTTGCCCCAGGACACGTGCTTGAAGGCACGCTGGTCCGAGGCCCAGTCAGCGGCGATACCTCGCCATCCGGGTATCGTTCCGGGCGGCGCGTTGGGGGTTGCCAGTGTGGTTTCCGTCATTACTTCCTGCCCTCGCTAGCTGAGCAACTGGCGACAGATGTCGACGATATTGTCGGTCCAGCCCGTCAGCAGACCGAGCAAGACCAGCCAGACCAACAACAGGAAATGCCAATAGATCGCGCAGAGCTCCACACTCAGGCGCACCTGCATCATCGGCGCGCCGCGCCACACCTTTGCGGTGGTCCTGCCGAGCGCAACCAGTCCGCCCGTCAGATGCAGTCCGTGCACCGCGGTGATCAGGTAGAAGAAGGAATTGGCTGGATTGGACGCCACGAAATAGCCGGCGACGTTCAGTTGCTGCCACACCCATAGCTGCCCGGCCAGGAACGTCATGGCGGATGCTCCGCCGATCAGCAGGCCGACGATCAAGCCGTCAATGTCGTCGCGTCGCGCGGCGATCAGCGCCCATTGCAGCGCCACACTGCTCATGACCAGGACGCCGGTATTGAACCACAACAGTCTGGGCAGGGGCAGCTCCCGCCAGTCCACCATGCTGTTGCGCATGGAGTAGGCGCTGATCAGGAGCGCGAACAACGAGCCGACGACCGCGAGAAACACGCCCAGTCCGATCTTCGCCGTCGGCACCGACGAACCGCTCTCACCGCGAAGATCGACGTCCACGCCCTGCTCCAGCCAGGGTTTGGCCGCCAGCCGCTGCTGCGAGAGCCACCATCCCGCGATCGCTGCAATTGTAGCAATGAACAGGATGATGGCGCTCACGGATGGGCTCCCTGCGCCACCAATCCGGCCGGCGGTTCATTCTGCGGCACAAAGTCCCTGGGGGCACCGGGCACGCTGTAATCGTAGGCCCAGCGATAGACGATCGGGAGTTCCTTCCCCCAATTGCCATGCCCGGGCGGGGTTTCCGGTGTCTGCCACTCCAGCGAGGCGGCTCCCCAGGGATTGCCGCCAGCCTCTTTTCCTTTGAACAGGCTCCAGATCATATTGAACAGGAAGACAAGCTGGGCGAAGCCGACGATCAGCGCCGCCACGCTCATGAACGCATTGAGGTCATGGGCGGATGCCGGGACGAAGGTTGTCTCGCCGATGTCGTGATAGCGGCGGGGCATCCCGAGCAGGCCGAGATAGTGCATCGGGAAGAACACGGCATAGGCCCCGATGAACGTCACCCAGAAGTGGAATCGCCCAAGCGCCTCGTTGAGCATGCGTCCGGTGATTTTGGGATACCAGTGATAGATTCCGCCAAACACGGCCATGATCGGCGCGATCCCCATCACCATGTGGAAGTGCGCGACGACGAACATCGTGTCGGACAGCGGAACGTCCACGACCACGTTGCCGAGAAACAGCCCGGTGAGACCGCCATTGACGAATGTGATGATGAACGCGAGGGCGAACAGCATCGGCGTCGTGAGATGGATGTCGCCGCGCCACAACGTCAGCACCCAGTTGTAGACCTTGATGGCGGTGGGGACCGCGATGATGAGCGTCGTGGTGGCGAAGAAGAAGCCGAAATACGGGTTCATGCCGCTCACATACATGTGGTGCGCCCACACGACGAAGCTGAGCGCACCGATGGCCACGATCGCCCAAACCATCATGCGATAGCCGAAGATGTTTTTTCGCGCGTGGACGCTGATCAGATCGGAAATGATGCCGAAGGCCGGCAAGGCGACGATGTAGACTTCGGGGTGGCCGAAGAACCAGAACAGATGCTGGAACAGGATCGGGCTGCCGCCGCCATACTTCGTCAGCTGGCCCATCTCGACCAGCGTCGGCATGAAGAAGCTGGTTCCCAGCAGGCGGTCCAGCAACAGCATCACCGAGGCGACGAACAGCGCCGGGAACGCCAACAGCGCCATCACGGTGGCCGTGAAGATGCCCCACACCGTCAGGGGCATGCGCATCAACGTCATGCCGCGCGTACGCGCCTGCAGCACCGTCACGACGTAATTGAGCCCGCCCATCGTGAAACCGATGATGAACAGGATCAGCGAGGCCAGCATGAGAACGATGCCCCAGTCCTGCCCGGGGGTGCCGGAGAGAATCGCCTGCGGCGGATAGAGCGTCCAGCCGGCGCCGGTCGGCCCGCCCGGCACGAAGAACGTCGCGGCCAGCACCAGCACGGCGAGCAGGTAGACCCAGTAGCTCAGCATGTTCACGTAGGGGAAAACCATGTCCCGCGCGCCGACCATCAGCGGGATGAGGTAGTTGCCGAAGCCGCCAAGGAACAAGGCGGTGAGCAGGTAGATCACCATGATCATGCCGTGCATGGTGATGAACTGAAGGTACTCATTGGCATCGATAAAAGAGAATGTACCGGGAAATCCCAGTTGCAGGCGCATCATCCACGACAGCACCAGCGCCACCATTCCGATCGACATTGCCGTCATCGAATACTGGACGGCGATCACCTTGGCGTCCTGCGAAAAGACGTACCTCGTCCACCAGCTCTTCGGGTGATAGAGCTCGACCTCACTCACTTCGGCGGGCGGTATGCCTGCGACCTGATCAAACGGGATATCGACCATCGGAATTCCCTCCTTGGTCTTCTGTTCAGCGACGAGTTCGCTTCACAATATCCGGCGCATCCTCGTCGGCACCTTCATTCGCTACCGGTCTTGTACGCGGCCTTCGCGACGCCGCGCTGGCCTGACAATTCCGCAAACGTCCGCTGCTTCTCGAGCCACGCGTGATATTCCTTCTCTTCCTCCACGACGACCTTGCTCCGCATCTGCGCGTGCGCGGCGCCGCATAGCTCCGCACAGAGGACGTCGAATGTTCCGGTACGCGTGGGCGTGAGCCAGTAATACGTCACCGAGCCCGGGATCATGTCCATCTTCGCCCGGAACTCGGGCACGTAGAAATCATGCAGAACGTCGATCGAGCGGAGCAGCACCTTCACCGGCTTTCCAATCGGCAGATGCAGATCCTCGTTTTGAACGACGACGTCGTCCTGTCCGTTCGGATCATTGGGATTCAACCCGAGTGGATTGTCGGAACTGATCAGGCGCGCATCTGACGTGCCGAGCCGGCCGTCCTTTCCGGGAAGCCGATAACTCCACATCCACTGTTGTCCGACGACCTCGACGTCGGTCGCGTCGTCGGGAACGGTGACGAACTGGTGCCAGACGACCAGGCCGGGCGCCAACATGGCGGCGACGCCGACCGCCGTCACGATGCTGAGCCACCATTCGAGCTTCTTGTTTTCGGGATTGTAGGCGGCCCGCCGTCCCTCCTTGTGGTGGAAGCGGAACACGCAATAAGCCATGAACGCGATGACCGCGCAGAAAACCGCCCCGGTGATCCAGAATGTCAGATTGATCGTGTCGTCGATGTAGCGCCAGTTTGAGGCGATCGGCGTCCACCACCACGGGCTGTAGATGTGAAACAGCACCGAGGCGACTGCAACCAGGAGCAGCACGAGCGCGACAGCCATCCCTCATTCCTCCTTGCCATTGAAGGCTGCGGAGACGAACGAAAGGGCGGAGCTCACGTCAAAGGTATGGTGTCAAGGTATGGTGCCACGTACACCATCACCGTGCCTTTTGCCTCGCCCATTCTGCCGGTCGCGACGCTGGGACATCATGACAAAGGGTCAACGTCACGACCGCAATCTCATCGGAGCTTGGGGGCGTTCAGTGCATTCAAGATGGTACTCGTCGAGCCCGGCGTCAATAGAGGAGTATGTCCCGCCTTTGTCCGGCGCGAGTTGGCGCGAATGCATTGCATGCCGGCGAGCACCGATCGGGACCCACCATCAGATGGTGCATCGCAAAACCTGGCTTGTGCGATTGCACAATTCTCGCGACCGCGTTCGCCACCTTGCTTCTGCCGCGCATCGGACTAGTTTGACTGGACCGGTTGCGACAGATGTCGTCCGGCAAGCTCCTTCTGGTTGAATCTGATTTGCCGGACTCGGTCGCGATTTTCGCGCATGAGGCGGATGTGCGTGTTTTGAGGGCGCTCCGTTCCCCTGCGACCACCAGCAAGGAGGCCGGAACCATGACCACAGTATTCGCACGGCCCAAACTGCAATTGTTTGGCGTCTCGACCGCTTACGTCGTTCGCAAGATCAGCATTTCCGACTTGGGCAACGCGCTGCGCCTGGGCTGGGAAGACTTCAGCGCAATCCCGACCCACGCCATCGTCCTGTGCGTGATGTATCCCATCCTCGGACTTGCCCTGTTCAGGCTTGTGCTTGGCTATTCGGTGCTGCCTCTGCTGTTTCCGCTCGCCGCCGGCTTTACCCTGATCGGTCCTTTCGCCGCACTCGGCCTCTACGAACTGAGCCGCCGCCGCGAGCGCGGAGAGCAACCAGGTATCTGGGATGCAATGCAGGTGCTGCGCTCGCCGTCGTTCGGCGCCATGCTCGAACTTGGTGTCCTCCTGTTCGTTCTGTTCGGAGTCTGGATCGCCGCCGCGGACGCGATCTACATTGCGACTTTCGGCTATGCTCCGGCTGCGACCATCCCTGATTTCGCAGAGCGCGTGCTGACGACGCCCGAAGGCTGGTCGCTCATCATCATCGGATGCGGCGTCGGCTTCCTTTTCGCCCTGGTTGCCCTGTGCGTCAGCGTCGTCTCATTTCCACTGATGCTCGACCGCCATGCGACAGCGATCGATGCGATCCGCACCTCGATACGGGCCGTGATGATGAATCCAATTGAGATGGCCGCGTGGGGATTGATCGTCGCGGTATTGCTGGCCGTCGGCTCACTGCCATTCTTCGTCGGTCTCTGCGTCGTTCTGCCGGTACTTGGTCATGCGACCTGGCATCTTTACAGGAAGGTGATCGAGCCTGACCCGAATCCTCCGCAAGAAGAGCCCCGCCCGCCGATCGGTCACCGCTACGCGGCCGATTTCCCGGCCTCTCTCTTCCCGTGGAGCCGTGAGCGTTAGTGATACCGGCGCGAGCCAGAGATTGACGAACCGCCTCAGATGCATGCCCGCTTGTCGGATCAATGCGGGGCGCAAATCCGCTTGGCTTCACGATCGCGCCAGCATTCCGTCACGCCCGGGCATAGCCGTCCGAAGGACGGCGTCGCTTCCGCTCGCCTATGCCCGGACATGACGGCCGGTAGCTTACGTTTGCTTCAACAATGCCGGGTCGACCGGCATCTTTCGCAGCCGCTTGCCGGTCGCCGCGAAGATCGCATTGCTGATCGCAGGCACGATGCCCGATGTCCCGGTCTCACCCATGCCGCCGGGCGGCTCCGAACTCGGCACGATGTGGACCTCGATGGCCGGGGCCTGATCGATGCGCAACATCTGGTAGCTGTCGAAGTTGGTTTGCTCGATGCGCCCGTCCTTCAGCGTGATCTCGCCATAGAGCGCGGCAGTGACGCCGAAATTGATGCCGCTTTGAAGCTGCGCCTGCACCGTGTCGGGATTGACCACGGTGCCGCAATCCATCGCGCAGACGACGCGGTGGACGCGAACCGAACCGTCCTTGGCAACCTCAACCTCGGCAACCTGCGCAAGGTAGCTGCCGAACACGAATTGCAGCGACACGCCGCGTCCACGCCCGGCAGGCAGTTTGCCGCCCCAGCCGGCCTTGGCCGCCACAAGCTCCAGCGCCGCCTTGGCGCGCGGCGACTTGCCGAGCAGCGCCTTGCGATAGTCGACCGGATCCTGCTTGGCGGCCGCCGCCATCTCGTCAATCACGCTTTCGGTGACGAACACATTGTGCGAGGGACCGACGCTGCGCCAGAACGCGGTCGGAATGCCGGGCGGCTCGACCCGGACATACTCGACGTGGAAGTTCGGAATGTCGTAGACGAGATCAATCGCGCCCTCCGTCGTGTCGGGGTCGAGACCATTGCGGAACGCCGGCGGCGCCCATCGCGCCAGCACCGACGAGCCGGCGAAGCGGTTGTTCCAGGCGATCGGCTTGCCGGATGCATCGAGTCCGACCGCAATCCGGTCGCACCAGTAGGGACGATACATGTCGTGCTGAATGTCTTCCTCGCGGGTCCACACCAGCTTGACCGGCGCATCGACCTGGTTTGCGATTTGCACGGCGCGAATGACACCATCGACCTCGAGCCTGCGGCCAAAGCCGCCGCCGAGCAGGTGATTATGCACCACGACCTTCTCCGGCGGCAGGTTCAGCACCTTCGCGGCCACCGCCTGGGCACGCGAGAGCGCCTGGCTGCCGACCCAGATCTCGCAGCTGTCGGGGCGCACGTGCACGGTGCAGTTCATCGGTTCCATCGTCGCATGGGCGAGGAACGGCAGCTGATAGGTCGCCTCGACTTTCGTCGCAGCGCCCGCCATCGCCTTGTCGGTGTCGCCGATGTTTTGCGCGACCGTGCCCGGCTTGGTGGTGGCGGCTTCGAGCTCGCGCGCGATATCTGACGTGGCGAGCTTGGCGTGGGGCCCCTCGTCCCACTCGATCACGAGCGCCGCGAGACCTTTCTTCGCCGCTCCCATATGATCGGCCACCACGGCGACTGCGTCATCGAGCTTCACGATCTGGCGCACGCCGTTGACGGCTTTTGCCGCTGCGTCATCCACGCTCTTCACCCGCCCGCCGAACACCGGCGACTGCGCCAGCGTCGCGATCTTCACCCCGGGCGGCCGTGCGTCGATGCCGTAGACCGCCGAGCCGTTGATCTTGGAGGGTGTGTCGAGCCGCTTGGCCGGCGTGCCGATCAGCTTGAACTCGGCCGGGCTCTTCAGCGTCACATTCTCCGGCACAGGCATCTGCGCCGCGTCAGTTGCCAGCTCGCCGTAACCCAGCTTGCGTCCGGAGGCTGCATGATGCACCTCGCCGTTCTCGGCGCGACACGAAGCGGGCTCGACGTTCCAGCGTTTCGCCGCGGCTGCGACCAGCATCGCCTTCGCGGTGGCGCCGGCTTTCCGCATCGGCTGCCAGCCGCCGCGCATCGCGTTCGAATTGCCGGTGGCCTGCACGCCAAGCAGCGGGTTGGCATACAGCTTGTCGCTCGGCGGCGCGTGCTCGAGTTGCACCTGCTTCAGCCCGATCTCGAGCTCCTCGGCGATCAGCATCGGGATCGAGGTGTAGGTGCCCTGCCCCATCTCGACATAAGGCATGGTCAGCACGACCTTGCCGTCGCCGCCGATCCGGATGAAGGCATTCGGCGCGAAGCCATCGGCGGCCGCGGCTTCGCTCTCGCGGCCCGCGAACGGCAGACTCACACTGAGCAGCAGGCCTCCGCCTGCGATCGCGCTCGCGCGGAGGAAGTTGCGCCGCGACAGATCGGCGGAGCGCTCAGACACATTGTCCATCAGCGTCATGATCAACCTCCCGACTGCGCGGCTTGCTTGATGGCTTCGCGAATGCGGACATAGGTGCCGCAGCGGCAGATGTTGCCCGACATCGCGTCGTCGATATCCGCATCGGTCGGCTGCGGCTTGCTCGCAAGCAAGGCTGACGCCGACATGATCTGCCCGGACTGGCAGTAGCCGCATTGCGGCACCTCATGCGCAAGCCAGGCGTCCTGGATCTTCTTGCCGGCCGGCGTGGTGCCGACCGCCTCGATGGTCGTGATCTTGGAGTCCCCGACGCTGTCGATCGTCGTGATGCAGGAGCGCACCGCGGCGTCATCGAGATGCACCGTGCAGGCGCCGCACAGCGCCATGCCGCAGCCGAACTTGGTGCCGGTCATGCCGAGCACGTCGCGCAGCACCCACAGCAGCGGCGTATCGCCGTCGGCATCGACCGAATGACTGAGACCATTGATCGTGAGCTGGAAAGGCATCGTGACACTCCTGTCCTGGTTCGAGACCCGCGCGGTCCGCGCCCCTCCGGGCGCAACCGGCCACATTCCAAAGCAATCGTACGCGCATTCGCGCTGATTGCTCACTCGTGGTAATAAATACAAATGCTGCGCCCTATAAGCGGCGCTTTGATCCGCAATGAAATAACCATTGGTTTATAATCATGGACCGACTGACCAGCATGTCCGTGTTTCGCCCGCGTTGCCGATCTCGGCTCCTTCACCGCGGCCAGCCAAGGAGTTGCGGATGTCGCCGACCATGATCGGCAAGCATATCCGGTTTCTCGAGGATCGGCTCGGCTCGCAATTGATCAACCGGTCGACGCGGCGGCAGGGCCTCACCGAGCTCGGCCGCAGCTATCTCGATCACTGCAAGCACTTGCTGGAACAGGCCGAGGCCGGCGACGCGCTGGTCGAGGAGGCCTTGAGCGCGCCGCGCGGCAAGCTCCGCATCGCGACCTCGGTCGCCTTCGGATCGTACAGCCTGGCGCCCACGCTCGTCCGCTTCATGAAGAGGTACGCGGAGGTATCGGTCGACCTCGTCCTCAGCGACAAGATGGTCGATCTGCTCGAGGAAGGGCTGGACGCGGCGATCCGTGTCGGCACGCTGACCGACTCCACCATGATGTCGCGCTCGCTGTCGCCCTATACCGGCGTGGTTTGCGCCGCGCCGGGCTATCTGGCCGAACACGGCACGCCGACCCATCCGGCGGATCTCGCCGGCCATGAATGCCTGCGTTATCCCGGCTGGTCGGACGGACAGCGATGGACCTTCTTCGGGCCGGAGGGCGAGGTGCATGTCGATGTCGAGAGCCGCCTGACCATCAACAGCGCATTCGGCATCCGCTATGCGGCGCTCGCCGGCGCTGGCATCGTGCTGATGCGCGACGAGTTGCTCGCCGACGATATCGCCGCGGGGCGGCTGCAACTGCTGCTGCCGAACTACACGACGCAAAGCCGCGCGCGCCAGATCCTGTGGCCGAAGAACCGCAAGATGACCCCGAAGCTGCGGGCGCTGATCGACTTCATCGTGGAGACGTATGGGTGACGGGGTACGGCATGCCGAGTGCGCCCCGCGAATTCAATCACTGAGTTGCCCGACGGCGCAAGCCCGCCTTACAAAATATTTCGACTTTTCGGAAGCGCAGTGTAGTGTATGGTTCGCTCGTCTCACCCGATCGAGGGGCGCTTCGCGATCGTCACGAACGCGGTGTGGGATGCGGTGGACGCTGAGATCACGACGGACGAAGCGTGATTGAGGCGGACGGTGAAGTCGTGTGGTCCTGACGCCCTAGTGGCCGGTGTCCCCTTGTAAGACGCAATTGCGTCTTGCGAAGGCGGTGACAAACAAGCCAAGTCTCGCCGGGGAGAGCACGAAGTAAGCCGTAACCCATCGCGCAGGGAAAGCCGGATTGCTCCGGTTACACCTGTGGTCCTACCCCCGTGCTTTCTACTTTTGCACGGGGCCCATGGGTGCGATCGGCACCCGGCTTTCCCTGCGCCCTCTGCTCAAGAGAGGCGGAACGAGATGCAAGACTCGGACGATTCATGTCGCGAGAATGTAGATGTGTGACTCACTGGTAGCGTAACAAATTCAGTGTCGTCCCGGCGCAGGCCGGGACCCATAACCACCGAAGGTGATTGTTGCACGACGCTAGGGCCACAGCTTTCCTCACCAACCCAATCCTGGGGTTATGGGTCCCGGCCTGCGCCGGGACGACGACAACATTTGCGGCGGACAGCGCAATCCACGCAGCCATCCCCCCTCACCTCATCAGCGCCTCGGCCTCCTTGCGGAACGCCTGGCGGGAGCCGTCGCGGGAGTAGAACATGTGGCCGCCGGGATAGACCACGAGCCTGGTGCGGCTCGGGCCGGCAAAAGCCGGCAGCTGGTCGAGGATAATCTTCGAGGCGAAGTATGGCGTGGCGAGATCGAACAGGCCGTGGCCGATCAGGAGCTTCAGCTTCGGGTCGAGCGCCAGCATCTGGCGCAGCTGCGTCACCGACTCCGCCGGGCTGATGCCGTGACCGAACTCCCAGGCCTTGTTCACGTTCTCGCTGAGCAGATGATAGGAGCCGTCCGGCCGCCAGTTCAGCTTGCGCGTGGTGAGGTCGACGGCAGCGCTGGTCAAGGGCGCCATCAAGGGATCGCCGGACGGATCGTTGAAATGGAAGTAGCTGGAATCCGGATAGGGATCGAAGCCCTCGACCGAGGCGTCGTAGCGGCCGGTCACCTTGCCGTTCTTGCGATCGAACTCGCGGCGGAATTCGCCGATGTCGAAACGGCCGGCCAGCCTGCGGCTCACCGCCTGATCGATGCCGGTCAGGCTCGCGACCCTGTCGGCGAGCCGCGTGGTGGCCTCGGCATCGGCCTGGCCCCTGACGAGGTCGAGCAGGAAATCGCTCTGCGCATAGCGCTCGACATCGGCAAGATCCTCGCGCGTCACCGCTCCCTTGGCCTGCCGCGCAACCGCCGTCATGGTCGGCAGGCTCGCGACATATTGCAGAAGGCTGGAGCCGGTATATTCGCGGAAATCGAGCACCGGCGAGATCAGGATCAGGCCGCGCGGGCCGACGCCCTGCTGCATTTGCAGGTTGCGCACCACCTTGGGCCCGCGAATGCCGCCATAGCTTTCGCCGACGACATATTTCGGCGAGGTCAGCCGGTCGTATTTCTCGAGCCAGCGGCGGATCACCAGCGCGACCGAATTGGCGTCGCCGTCGACCGTGAAGAAGCGCTTGCGCGCATCCTCGGATGTCGTGACGAAGCGGCTGTAGCCGGTGCCGACCGGATCGATGAAGACGAGATCGGTGAAATCGAGCCAGGTGTCGGCATTCGCCTGCAGCTCGGGCGAGGCCGAGGACACCGCGCCGTCGCCATCGAACGGCAGCCGCCACGGCCCGACATTGCCGAATTGCAGCCAGGCCGACGCCGAGCCCGGACCGCCATTGAACAGGAAGGTCACCGGACGGCTCGCCTTCTCGGCGCCGTCGAGCTGGTAGGAGGTGTAGGCGATGTCGGCGAGCGGCTCGCCCTTGTCGTCGAACACGCGGATCGAGCCCGCGGTCGCGCTGAAGGCGAGCGTGCGGCCGGGCAGCGCGACGGATTGCTTTGTGGTGGAGTCCGGCGGCAGGCGATGCTGCTCGGCGGCGGGCGTGCTGGCCGCGGCGTTGGCGCCGGAGCCGGCCTCACCGCGTCCTCCCCGTCCCTTCTGGCCGCTGGGAGCCTGCGCGCTCGGCGACGGCGAAGGCTGCGGGGTCTCGTCATCGGCCCGCGCCGCGGTCGCAAGACAGGCCACCAACAGCGCCGCAGCACACCGTGTCGCAAAACTGTTAGCCATGTCGTTCACTCCGTAGGCCGGCGTTTACGCATTCCACCTGGAAATTGCGCTAGCTTGGCGGCACCTGTAGGGCATGCGGTCCGTTCCCGGACCATCTCGACAACGCCGCCCGGGATGTATAGACGAGCGCGGCGTATTCCGTGCCAAACGAGTTCGTGAGCGATGGCCAGCCCCAAGCGGTATGACAAGATCGCCTTCGTCGCCAGCGCGAGCGCGGAAGCGCAGTCGGCGCTCGGCGAGCTTGCCGCGATGTACGGCAACCATCCACCCGCCGAGGCCGACGTCGTGGTTGCGCTCGGCGGCGACGGATTGATGCTGCAGACGCTGCACGCCAACATGCGCAGCGGCAAACCGATCTACGGCATGCATCGCGGCACCGTCGGCTTCCTGATGAACGAATACTCGACGCATGATCTGCGCACGCGGCTGGCGGCCTCGCGGGAGTCGCTGATCAATCCGCTCCTGATGCGCGCGACCGACATCCACGGCGCCGTGCATCTGCATCATGCCATCAACGAGGTCGCGCTGTTCCGGCAGACCTACCAGGTCGCCAAGTTGCGCATTCTGATCGACGAGCATGAGCGGATGGCGGAGTTGATGGCCGACGGCATTCTGGTGGCGACGCCGGCCGGATCGACCGCCTACAACCTCTCCGCCCAGGGTCCGATCCTGCCGATCAACGCGGCGCTGCTGGCGCTGACCCCGATCAGCGCGTTCCGGCCGCGGCGCTGGCGCGGCGCGCTGCTGCCGAATTCCGCCTTCGTGGTGATCGAGGTGATCGAGGGCGACAAGCGCCCGGTCGCGGCGGTGGCCGACCATGACGAGGTCCGCGACGTCCGCCGGGTCGAAGTCTTGTCCGACAAGACGATCGCGATGCGGATGCTGTTCGACCCCGGCCATTCGCTGGAAGAGCGCATCCTGCGCGAGCAGTTCGGCTACTGACGACGGCCGCCTTCCCCTGCTCCCCTTGCCCGGCAACCAATCATTAACCCCGGGCAGGATATGGTTAACGTCGGGTAATACCGCATTTGGCCCGGTATGCCCGTTCGGGACCGGACCATGTATCGCATCGATTTCAACAAGCTGCGATTTTTGATTTGCGACGACAATCCGCACATGCGCCGCATCCTGCGGACGCTTTTGCATTCGTTCGGCGCGCGCGAGGTGTATGAGGCCGAGGACGGCGCCACCGCGCTCGAGATGTACACCCATTACGTGCCCGACATCGTCATCACCGACTGGTCGATGCCGATCTTCGACGGGCTCGAGCTTGCGCAGATGATCCGGCAGCCGGAATCCAAGGGCAATCCCTACGCGCCGATCATCATGCTGACCGGGCATTCCGAGAAGCGCCGTGTCACGGTGGCGCGCGATGCCGGAGTCACCGAGTTTTTGGCCAAGCCGATCTCGGCCAAGGGCCTCTACCAGCGGATCATGAACGTGGTCGCCAACCCGCGCCCGTTCATCAAGACCAAGACCTATTTCGGCCCCGACCGCCGTCGCAACACCACCAACACCTATATCGGCCCCGAGCGCCGCGGCAGCGGCGAGGTCGAGATGCTGCAACAGCCGTCGCTGCTCGAAAAGGCGCGCTCGACCATCTAGGACACCGTCATGGCGAAAGACAAACCGGGGACGATCGAGGTCAAGAGCTTCGGCACGCACCATGTGATCACGCAGCCGAACCCGCTGCGCAAGATGCTGCTGCGCGTCCCCGAGAGCGATCTCGACGATCCGGTCGGCCGCGCCGAGAAGGCGCTCGCCGGGCTGTCGGGCGAATTCAAGGAATGGATGACGATCGAAGCCGATCGCCTCTCGGCTGCGCACGCCACGGTGCAGCGCGAGGGCTTCAACAAGAAGACCCGCGAAGAGCTGTTCCGGGCCGCCCACGACATCAAGGGCGATGCCGCAACATTCGGTTATCCGTCGGCGGCCGTAGCCGCCGAGAGCCTGTGCCGCATCATCGAGCACGCGCCCGACCTTAGCGCAGTGCCGCCGCAGCTGATTTCCCACCACATCAACGCGGTGCAGGCGATCGTGCGCGAGCGCACCAAGCTAGACACCGCGGTCGTTGCCGGCGTGCTGAGCAAGCAGCTCCGCGGCATCACCGATGAATTCCTGACCCACGCCAACCGCGACCGGCCCGAGCATCTCGAGGCGATCCTCGCGCCGAGCATCGCACCGAGCGAATAGCAGCGCGCCCGGCTGCCGCGCCGCGGCAGCCCTCAGCTATCCATGCATCGAAGAAACGCGGCCTAGGCCGCGACGAGATCGTCGTAAGGCAGCACCGCGACCGCGTCTTCCGCGGCGAGCTCCTCGCAGAACATCCGCGCATCCTCGCGGGCGGATTCGGTCGCAAAGCGGCGCAGCAGGATCAAGAGCGGCTCGGCCGCCGAATGGTCGGTCTCACAATGGGTCAGCACGCGCTCGACCATGCGGCGATGCAGCCGCGCTGCGCCGTCGCCGCTGTCGACATAGCCGACTTCGTGGCTGGCCTCGAGCGCGACGCGGAACGCGACATACGTCGACTCCGGCAACCCCGCGCGACGCAGCAGCGCCTGCAGGCCATTGCCGCCGCGGTCGTTCACCAGCGCGGAGACGCGGCCATAGGGCAGCCCGGACAGTTCGGCGAGCGCAGCCCCGAACAGATCGAGATTGCCCGACAGCAGCGCGCGCAGGATCAGCCCGGCGGTCAGTTGCCCGGTGGCGCGCAGATGCGTGATCAGGCCATGCATGTCGTCGCCGAAGGCGCGCGCGGCGATGTTCACCGTGGAGCGCTCGCGCGCCTCGCCGGCGATCCGGTCGGCGCGGTCGGCGCCGAGCCAGTTTCGCGCGACGACGAATTGCGCCAGCGTGTCGGAGAGCTTGGCGACCAGCGCCAGCCGCGTCGCGGACGGCAGGTCTTCGAGCTGCAGCATCGATTCCCGGATCGCCGCGAGATGGCCGTGGCGCTCGACGATGCGGTCCCAGGAGAACGGCGCGAGGCCCGCATACGGGTTCTCGATCAGCTCCAGCGCGGCCGCCGCCGAGCCGACCTCGGCGATCGCGGCGGCGACGGAGGCCGGCAGGTTGATGCGGCGCGCGATCGCGCACTGCATCTCGTCGGAGCCGGTCGCGACGATGTCGACCAGGTCGGCATCGATCAGAAGCGGTGAATGTTCCAGCACCGGCAGCGCGATCACCGGCTGATCGGCCGACAGCGCCTGCACGATCGCAGCCGGCGCCTCCGCGCTGTGGGCGAACACCTCGGCCATCGCCTGGCGCACCAGCGGCGACGGGTCGTCGAGCAGCATCAGCAGCGCGCCTTCGGCGGCGATGCGATCCTCCTCGGCGAGATCCGAAATGAGCCAGGCCCGGGCCAACGCCCGCGTCGCCTCTGCTCGCTCGCCTGCCGGAGCGGTCCTAATCCAACTAATGAACTGCCGAACGATCATGGTCCTTCCGGCTTACGCAACGAAACGGCATCGACTTACGACGCCAACTACAAGGAAAAATAAACCATGACGCTTAACAAAGGGTTCACCATAAACGTTTGGGATTATTGACGTTTCGTTAAGACGGCCGAGGCGCCACGACTTCGCGCGCGCAGCAATGCAGCGCTAGCCGCTGCTGTAGGTGCCGTTGGGGTCGCTGAACAGATCAAGCCGCCCGGGCGCGCGGACCTTTGGCGTCGCCGAGCTGGTCAGCGCGGAGGAACTGCCCCACAGCTCCTGCACCGCCGGCGAGATCGGCTGTGAACGGTCGCCGCCCTGGTAGAGCGAGCGGAACGCCGGCGCCGGCTGCGCCGATGCGACGGTCGAGGTCGCACTGACCGCCGTGGCCGAACGGGCGTCCGGGAAGGTCGAGAGATAGGACGCGGTGTCCATGGTCAGCGCTGGTGTCGGCGCCGCGCTTGCGATCGCGTAAGGGCTCATCGTGTCGCCGCCCGCCGCGGCAAACGCGGTGCGCGTATCCGCCGCATTCGCGGCCGCGGCGTAGCGCGTGGTCAACACCGAATAGACCTGCGAGACGCTGCGCGCGCTGCCCGACTTGTCGTAGAAGATCGACTGGTTCGCCGCCGCCGCCTTTGGAAACATCGCAGCCGCACTGGCGCTCGGACTATCCTCGGCACTCGAGATCAGCTTGCCGGCGCCGCCCACGCCCATGAAGTGAGCCATGTAGAGTTCGGCATCGGTCGGGCGACGGCCGAGCTTGTCGGTGAGCTTGAAGCTGTTGGATTGCGCCAGCACCGCCGCCATCGACGACGACGCGTCAGGATCATCGCGCAGCTTCATGATCGCATTGCGCGCGGTGGGATCGCTGACCGAATAGCTGCCGTCGGAATTCTTGGTGATGGCGTCGGCATACTGGCCGTAGCCGAGCTGGCTTCCGGCCTCCTTGACGGTGCCGAACCAGGTCTGGTCGATGAACTGATAAAGCCCATGCGCCGACGAGGTGGTGGCGCCGGCCCGCGGATTGAAGTTGGATTCCATCTTCGCGGTCGTGAGCAGATATTCGAAGCTCGTGCCGGTGGTCGCGGCCGCCTGCTTGATTGAGCTTGCAACTTTCAGGCGCGAGGAATCGACACCTGCCGCAGCCGTGGCATTGTAGAGGTCGACTGCCATCGATCCGGTGCCTTGCAGGGCGCCGGCAATCGGCACCCATGTCATGCCAACCTGCCGTAATTATGGTTAACGGCGCGTTAACATGCCGCTCAGGGCTGGGCCTCGTAGTAGTGCGCGACCTGGTCGATCTCCTCGGCCGTCATCTGGCGGGCGATGTTGCGCATCTGCTGGCTGATGTCGTTGCGCCGGGCGCCCGACGCGAAGGCGTCGAGCTGCGCCTTGATGTAGACCGCCGACTGGCCGCCGAGCCAAGGGCTTCCCGCCTTGTTGTCGATATCGCCGTGGCAGGAGCCGCAGGGCGGGATGTTGCGCATCGGGGCGCCCGTCACCACGATCGCCGGCGCGGCGCGCCCGGTATCCAGATTGTTCGAAGGCACCCGCGGCAGATAGGCGTAATAGGCTGCAACGTCCTTCATGTCCTGATCGCTCATGGCTGCCGCGAACGGGCTCATCACCACGCTGACCCGCGCGCCGGTCTTGAAGTCGGCGAGCTCTTTGTACGTCACCGCGGCAAACTGCCCGGCAAGGTTCGGTGAATGGGCGTCGCTGACGCCCTGCGGTCCGTGGCAGATCGCGCAGCGCTGAGCCAGCGTCGCACCCCGCCCGATCGAGACCTGATTCACCTTGGTCAGCATCTCCGACGTCATGACGACATTGGAGGTCTTGAAATCCGGCTTGACGCCAGCCTCCTGCACGGCGGCGCGCGGAACACCGGCCGCGCTGCAGATCGCGTCCCAGACGCCGGCAAGCTTGAGATCCGGTTGCGCCAGCGGCAACCAGATCAGGCCCGCGATGGCCGACAGCACGGCGATCGCGACCGTGATGCCGACGCTGGTGGCGAACCACGGGTTGCGAAGCGAGAACAGCGGCTGATCGCTCATCGGCCCGCTCCGACGTAGACCGCAGGCACGCTGGTCTCGTTCAGCGCCATCAGTTGCGCGATCGGGAAACCATAGTTCACCACGGTGAGACCGACCATCAATGCGAGCCACAGGCCGAACGAGTTGAGCGCGACCGGAATCCGCGCCGGCATGTGCAGCGGCACCGCGAAGCGGTACGCGCCGGCCTCGCCTCGCGCACCGAATTGCCCGCGGATCAGCACCAGCAGGAACAGAAGGCCCGAGATCAGCAGGATGAAGCCGCCGATCGCCGACATCGTGACCGACAAGGCCTGCGGTGAGATCGCCGGGTTGGCATAGTCATAATACGCCATGCGGCGCGGCATGCCGAGAATGCCGACATAGTGCCATGGGAAGGTGGTCACGATCATGCCGATGAACCACAGCCAGAGCTGCGTGCGCATCAGGCCAAAGCTGTCCAGCGCACGGCCAGTCAGATGCGGCCATAGATCATAGGCGATGGCAAAGTACATGATGACGATGGCGCCACCGAAGATCAGGTGGAAATGGCCGGTGATCCACTGCGTATTGTGCACGCTGGCGTCGAGCTGATAGCTCATGTTGATCAGGCCGCCGGCGCCGCCGAAGCCGAGCATGACCAGCGACAGCGCCGTCGCCAGCATGATCGGATTGGACCATGGCAGAGCGCCGATCCAGCCGAAGGCGCCGCGGCCGCCGCGCAGGCGGCTCGCAATCTCCGCCGACGCGCAGATCGTGAACACCGTAAGCAGCGTCGGCAGTGCGACGAGGCCGGTGAACACCGAGTGCATGAACTTGAATCCGGCGCCGACCTGCGGGTCGGCAAACAAATGATGCACGCCGATCGGCATCGCCACCACGACGAACAGGATGAACGAAATCCGCGCCATCGGATCGCTAAAGAGCCGGCCGCCGATCGCGCGCGGGAAGATCGTGTAGTAGGCGATGTAGGTCGGGATCAGCCAGAAATAGACAATGGCATGCAGGGTCCAGGAGAAGAAGACGCGCGCCAGCCCCGCATCGATCGTGGACTTGAGCCCGAGCGCCACGGGCAGGATCTGGAACAGGATTTCGAGCGCCGCACCGACCGCGGTCCAGCCCCAGAGCAATGAGCCCGCGACATTGGCATACATCGCAAGCGGCACCGGCTTGCCGGGGTTCTCGCGCTTCCAGATCACGAAGTTGATGACCATCAGCGCGACCCAGATCCATGAGCCGACCACGACCATGACGACGCCGATGTAGTAGAAGGGATTGCCGACCATCGGCGGATAGAAGGTGTAGAGCACCGAGGCGAGCCCGAGCGACACCGGGATCATCGCGACAACGGCGCCGACGGCGACCAGGAAGAAGCCGACCCAGGCCCAGCGTCGCCCAATCAGCGCCTTCTCCAGCGCCGCTTCGGTGATCGCATAGCCGAACCCCATCGCGATCAGCGTCGGGAATACGTATCCCATCGCCGAGCCATGGGCGGTGACCGAGCGATAGTAGAACTCCGGATTGAAATGCCAGGCATTCAACGGGCTGCGCACGAACATCTGCCAGGCACCGAGCACCAGCGCCGCGCCGAACACGATGAAGGCGAGCCAGAAATGCGCCGCTATCAGCCGCTTGTTAGTCAACACAGGTCAGCCTCCGCTTCGATGCCGTCATGTCGCGGAACGCGTTCTTGTCGACCACCTTGACCTTGCCCCACATGCCCTGGTGACCGATGCCGCAGAATTCCTGGCACGGCATCATATGATCGCCCGGCACCTTGAAGCGCACCGGCAGGTCCGTGACGTAGCCCGGCACCAACATCGTGTTGACGTTGGTGCCCTCGATCAGGAAGCCGTGGACGACATCCGCGCTGGTAGCGCGGAGGGTGATCGGCGTCTCCGCCGGCACCACGATGCATTGCGGCGTGAAGGAATATTGCTGGCCGATCGCACGCACCGTGACCGAGCCGTCGGCCTCCACGGCAGTGCCAAGATTGCTCTCGATGAACTCGCCGGACAGATGCAGCGTCTTGGGATCGGCGGTTTCGACCCGGCCCTGCGGCATCGTCGCCTGATGGATGCCGATATAGGCCGCCATGCCGACCAGAAGGCCGACAATGACGATCGATAGCGTCGCCCAGCGCCGCTCGATCCGCGCCGCAACGGCCTCGCCGGCGCTGTGCTCCGTCTCGGTCGCCATCAGGGAACGCTCCGCGGCAGGAAGACGAACAGGTAGAATGCAAACCACAATCCGACCACGACGGCCGTCGCAATGCCTGCGACCGCGATCGCGCCGCCCGGACCCGCGCGCACGATGGTCTCGACGGCCTCGTCTTCGGAGCCGGATGCCGGCGGTTGCGGCGAAGATGAGTTGATCATGATCGCGCCTCTAGTTCAGCGTTGCCGCACGCAGTTCGTTGGCCTGCCGCGCCGACACCGGCTCGCCGCGATTGCCCCAGGCCGTTCGAATGTAGGTCACGACGGCCGCGACTTCGTCGTCCGACAGCTTCTGCGCGAACGGCGGCATACCGTGGGGCATCGGATTGCCTGCTGTGCCCGGCGGATAGCCGCCATTGAGCACCATCCGGATCGCGTTGACCGCCGAGACCATCTGGATCGACTGGTTGCCGGCGAGCGGCGGATAGTCCGGCGGCATCCCCAGCCCGGTCGCGCCATGGCAGTTGGCGCATTCGCGGTCGTAGAGCTGCTTGCCGAAGGAGAGCAGCAGGCTGCTCTCGGCTGTCGGCAGCGGCGTGGACGCCTTCTCCGGCGACGTACCCTGCGCAAGGCCCTTCAGATAGATCGCCATCGCGCGCACGTCGTCGTCATTGAGATATTGCAGGCTGTTGTAGACGACCTCGGCCATCGGGCCGTACACCGCGCCCTTGGCGGAGACGCCCTTGCGCAGATAGTCGACGATCTCCTCGAGCGACCAGTCACCGAGTCCGGCCTCCTTGTTCGAGGTCAAGGATGGGGCGTACCAGTTCTGCATCGGGATCAGGCCGCCTTCGAAGGCCTGCGACTGCGAGCTGCCGCCGAGCGCATTGATCGCGGTGTGGCACATGCCGCAGTGGCCAAGGCCCTCGACCAGATAGGCGCCCCTGTTCCACTCCGCGGATTTGGTCGGATCCGGCTTGAACTCGCCTTCCCTGAAGTACAGCGTGCGCCAGCCGAGGATCAGCGAGCGGTTGTTGAACGGGAAGGTCAGGTCATGTGGCTTGTTGAGCTGCTTGACCGGCGGCACGGTGCGCAGATAGGCGTAAATCGCGTCGCTGTCCTCGCGCGTCACCTTGGTATAGGAGGCGAACGGCATCGCCGGATAGACCAGGCCGCCATCGGGGAAGCGGCCATTGTGCATCATCTGGTAGAACTGGTCGGACGTCCACGTGCCGATCCCGGTCTGCGGGTCGGGGGTGATGTTCGAGGTGTAGAGCGTGCCGAACGGCGTCTTCATCGGAAGGCCGCCGGCGAAGGTCTTGCCTTCGCGCGCGGTATGGCAGGCGATGCAATCGCCGGCACGCGCGAGATACTCGCCCTTGGCGATGACGGCCGGATCGGCTGCCTTCTGCTGCGCCAATGCCGCGATCGGCGACAGCGCCAGCATCAGCCCGACAAGCAGTCCTGTGGAGGTTCGCGACATCGGCACGATCCCTTCAGTGCGGTTCGCTGCCGCATTCGAGCGGCATCGGAAGGCTGCCTCGCGGCGCGAAGGACGGATCGGCTGGTGCCGGCCGCGATGACAAATAGGCGGCCACCGCCTTCACGTCGTCCTCGGTCAGGAGGCCTGCGACGATCTGCATGCAATCGGGAGCGAGCGCCGTCCGCGTGCCGTAACGCCAGCCGCCGAGCTGGCCGCTGATATAGGCCGCGCGCAGGCCCAACAGTCCGGGAATGCCGGGCTCCATCCCGCCCAACGTAGCACCATGACAGGCCGCACAGGGTGGAATGCCGTGCTGCGGATCGCCGTTCTTCACGATCGATTCGCCGCGCGCCAGAATCTCCTTGCTGTCGACCGGCGGGACCGGCGGCGGAAATGGCGGCCTGAGCGAGGCAAAATACTCGGCGATCTTCTTCAGGTAATCGTCGGTCTGAAATTCCAGCAGGTAGTTCATCGGCGGATATTTCCGCCGTCCATCCCTGAACGCGATCAGCTGATTGTAGAGATAGCCCGCCGGCTTGCCGGCCAGCCGCGGGAAATAAACGTCGCTGGTGCCCTCGCCTTCAGCGCCGTGACAGGGCGCGCAGGCGAGGACGCGCGCGGCCATCGTATCCGGCGCACGCTCCGCCGTTTGCGATTGCGCGATACCGATCGGCAACACAACCCAAGCGATAAACGCAAAAAACGGTATCGGACGGTGCGCCACAGTTCATCCCCCAGCGCGACGACGATGCGCAATTACTTGCACACGGCCGAGCAGGAGGCAACGAAGTGCACCACTTCGACGCATCGCATTTGATTTAGATCAACGCTCTATTTGCGATAGACCTGCGCCGGATCGAACAACCGCTCGGCATCGACAAAGGACAGGCTGACTTCGCCGCCCTCGCCCTTCACCGCGCGATAGAAGCAGGAGCGCCGTCCGGTGTGGCAGGCCGCGCCGATCTGCTCGACCTTGAGCCACACCGCGTCCTGATCGCAATCCATCCGGATCTCGACCACGCGCTGGGTCTGGCCCGAGCTCTCGCCCTTGCGCCACAGCGCATTGCGCGAGCGGCTGTAGTACCAGCCTTCGCCGGTCGCGATCGTCTTGCGCAGGGCTTCGTCGTTCATGTGCGCGACCATCAGCACATCACCGGTCGCGACATCGGTCGCGACGCAGGTCACGAGACCTGCCGCGTCGAATTTGGGCTGGAAGTCCAGCCCCTCTTCGCGGTCGTGATCGTGGCTCGATGCGGACACGGAAAACCTCGCTTAAGAAAACGCGAGGTTACCGGCTCGGTCCTCGCACCAGGGACAGGAAACGCTGCTGCTCGGCCGGATTGTCGCGGAACATGCCGGTGAAGCGGCTGGTGAAGGTCGATGCGCCGTGCTTGGCGACGCCGCGCACCGACATGCAGGTATGCTCCGCCTCGATCAGCACCGCAACGCCGCGCGGCTTCAGGACCTCGTCGATCGCAGCCGCGACCTGGGCGGTGAGATGCTCCTGGGTCTGCAGGCGGCGGGCGAAAATGTCGGTCAACCGCGCCAGCTTGGAGAGACCCACGACGCGCTCCACCGGCGTGTAGGCGATATGCGCCCTGCCGTAGAACGGCATCATGTGATGCTCGCACTGCGAGGTGAATTCGATGTCGCGGACGAGGACGAAATCGTCGTAACCCGCGGTCTCACCGAAGGTGCGGTTCAGCACTTCGGCCGGGCATTGATGATAGCCCTGATAGAGCTCGTCATAGGCCTCGACGACACGACGCGGCGTGTCGAGCAGGCCCTCGCGGCCCGTATTCTCGCCGATATAGCTGAGCAGCGTCTTCACGGCCTCCTCGGCCTCTGCCCGCGACGGGCGCAGCTGGTCGGCACGGACGGCCGCCGCCATGAATTCTGAGGGGTCGAGCTCGCTGGCTTTCGCGTCGGTCGGCTTGTTGGGGCGGATCGATTTGATCAAGGCGTCCATGTCTTCTCCGTTCGACCGGCCCTGGCATTTGCCCTCGGGGCCGGATGTGTCACCGGGCAGACGGGGCGGATCATCGAGCCGCCGGGCGCCTGAGTCCCATCGTTATAGCACCGCCGCGGCGGAGGTGGGCCGCGGCGGCCGCATGGCCGGGCTATGTTTCCGGCGCTGCCGTCCATATATAGGACGGTGAAACCCAGCCGCCAAGAGCGCCCGGCGCCGCCGGAACCAGGCATCTGTCCCCATGCTGAACGACATTTACAACAAGCGGATCATCGAGTTGGCCGGCAATATTCCGCGCCTCGGACGGCTGGCCGAGCCGGACGCCAGCGCCACCGCCCACTCCAAATTGTGCGGTTCGACCGTCAAGGTCGACCTCAAGATGGACGGCCCGGTGGTGACGGACTTCGCCCATGACGTGAAAGCCTGCGCGCTCGGACAGGCCTCCTCCTCGATCATGGCGAGCCATGTGGTGGGCTCGACGGCGGACGAACTGCGCGAATTGCGCGAGACCGTCCGCAAGATGCTGAAGGAAAATGGTCAGCCCCCGCAGGGCGGCAAATGGGCCGACATCGCGCTGCTCGAGCCGGTGCGCGACTACAAGGCCCGCCACGCCTCGACGCTCCTGACCTTCGATGCCGTGGTCGATGCGATCGGCCAGATCGAGGCCAAGGCAAAGCAGCCGGCGTAGACCCTACTGCCAGTCTAAACCTTACTGCGACGGCTGGACCGGCGCCGGCGCGGCGGTGCCGCCGGTCGGCACCACGGCCTCGGCGGTCTTGGTCGCCTTCGCGACCTGCGGCGGCGCCTCACCTTCCATCGCGCTGCTCACGAAGCGATCGGCGTTCTTCGGCTTCGCTTCGGCGACAGGGATCGCACTGTCCTGCCGCGGCAGCACGTCGGCGACCGCATCCGTGGTGACGAGATTGGTCAGCCGCAATTCGGCCGCCGACAATTCATGCAGGTCTTCCCACGGCGGCACGCTGAGCGCGAGCGACAGCAGCTCACCGGCGCCACCCATATCGAAGGTGTACTTGGCAAGGCGGCCGATATCGCGCTCGACGATCATCAGGTCCTGGGCGGTGTAGCTCGCGGCCTTGGCATCGTCGGCGCGGTCGCCCATCCAGATCTGATGCACGCGGACATGGGCGGCCGGCGGAACGTAGCGCGTCTTGCCCGACAACAGCAGGAACGCGCACATCGATTCGCAATAGGCATCCGGCAGCACGCTCGCGCGGTCGCCCGCCGCCGCCTGATCGACGATGCTGGTGCCGACCGTGGTGAGCACGCCGAGACCGCGGAAGCGGCGGCCGAGCGCGATCGCGTCGTTGACCGAGCCGCCGCTGGAGTCGAGCACGATGGTGGCGCCGCTGAGCTGGCGCCCGCGCGCGAACTCGTCGAAATCCTTGGGGCTGTCGGCCGTGATGATGCCGACCGCCGACACCCAGCCCCGGCAATTCGGCTGGCATGCGATCCAGCTGAACTTCATCGGCAGCTTGCGTTCTTCGAGGGTCGAGCCAGCCTGCGCCGAATGACCCGGCGTCGTCACGGAACCGGTAGCTGCGAAGCAAAGGGCAACGGCGCCGATAAGCGCCCGACTGCGCGACGAAAGCGAGTTCACGAGCCTCAATTTGGTTCCTTCCCCCAAGCCCCTGGTGACGCGAGCGGCGGCAATGGCCCCATGGCAATGCGCCGCGATTCTGTCATCGGCGCGTTATGAGAACGGTAGCGTTGCTGACCCGGACCGTCCATAGAGCCCTTTGCTGCAGCGCGACCCGCGCTGTGCGATAATTGCGAACTGTGGCGTAAATATCTGCAACAGAACAGTTCCTTGGCTTGGAACCCCCGCAAGACTACGTACATACTTGCGTATGCCGCCGACAGATCATTCAACGTCACACCATCCGCGATGCATGGACTGTGCCACCTCCATGCGCCGCCTGCCGCGCAACTTCGGACGCGCCTTGATCTGGATCTACCGGCACACACTGTCGCCGCTGGTCGGCTACAACTGCCGGCATCTGCCGACCTGCTCGGTCTATGGCGATGAGGCGATCGAACGCTTCGGCTTGTGGGGCGGCGGGTGGATGACGCTGGCAAGACTGCTGCGCTGCCAGCCCTGGGGCACCTCCGGGATCGATAACGTCCCGCAGACGAGGCCCCCCGGGGCGCATTGGTATTTGCCCTGGCGCTATGGCCGCTGGCGCGGCGTCAACGAGGGTTGACGGGCGTCAACGAGAATTGAGGAGTTGCTGCGGCGCTCCTAAACGCGGCACGCATAGCTGTTCCGGCGGAACTGTGGCGAGACTTGCCGCATTGTTTCGTTGCCCCCTTGGGGAGGAAACAACAATGCGCTGGAAAATCAGCGACAACGGTCACGATCCCAGGCAGATCGATTTGCTGGCCGTGCTTGCCTTGCTGGTCGTGATCGTCGCGGCCTACGGCTACTTCACCCACAATCCGAACAAGCCGAGCACGACGGCGTTCATCGTGCCGAGCCAAAGCGTGAAGTGGTGACGCGCCGGCTCGGCCGAAGACATGCGTCGAAACAGCAAGCTCACTCGGCGGCAGCGCGCGCGGCCGACCGCGGCCGCGTGATGAGCACAACGGCAAGGGCTGCGGCGACGAATGCCGTGGCCACGTAGCCCGCACTGAGGAGCCATTCGCGCGCGAACAGCAATCCGCCGATCGCGGAGCCGATGGCCTGGCCGATATACAGCACCGAGGTATTGAGCGAGACCGACGCCGCGGCGAGCGCCGGCGCCGCACCGACCAGGCGCACCTGCTGCATCGAATTGGTCGACGCGAAACCGAGGCCCCACACCGCAACCGAGGCCGCCATCAATGCATAGGCGCCGGCGCTCAGCGCCCAGCCGGCCACGCCGGTGAGAAGCAGGCAGGTGAACAGCACCGAGGTCTTCCAGGCGCCCCAGGAATCCACGATGCGCGTTGCGATCGCGATGCCGACGAAGCCGAAGATGCCGTAGAGGCCGAACACGAAGCCGATAGCGTCGGCATTGGCGCCGGTCAATTTGGCGAGCAGCGGCCCCATGAAGGTGAACACCACGAACTGGCCGGACATCTGCAGTGTCGTGATCGACAGCAGCAGGATGACGGTCGGGTTGCGGCCGAGATCGGCCAAGGTCCTCAGGTCGACCGGCGCGCCGTGCAATCCGCCGGGCAACCGCCACCACAGCAGCAGGCAGCTTGCGAGCCCGGTCAGCGCGATCGCGCCGTAGGTCGCGCGAAAACCGTAACGGCTTGCGATGAAGGTGATCAACGGCAGCCCGATCGCAGCCGCAAGTGACCAGCCGAGGAAGATATAGGCGATCGTGCTGCCGCGCCTCTCCACCGGCACGATCAACGCCGCGGTGCCGGCCGCCTGCGGCGTGTAGAGCACGCCGACCGCGAGCATCACCATGCGGATGATCAGGAGACTGTTGTAATCCGGCGCGAAGGCGGATGCTGCATTGGTCAGCGTCAGCACCAGAAGCGTCGCCGTCAGCAGCGCGCGCCGTTCGACCCGGCTGGTCAGCCACGCCGTCACCGGCGAGCCCACGCACAGCACGATCGCGCCGAAGGTGATCAACAGACCCGCGGTGTGGATCGTGACGCCGAGCCCGCCGGACAGTTCCGCCAGCATGCCTGCCGGCGCCAGCACCGAGCAGCCGGTGACGATATTGCCGAGCATCAATGCGGTGGGAGCGAAGCGTTTCACGCCGCGTTGATAGCAGACCGCAAAATCAATGCAACTGCATCTAAATGCATGGCACTTGACCGATAAGCCACGTGATCGATCGCGCGCCTTGCACTCCCCCTTGCGCTCACGGCGACGGCGATGCCGCCGGCGTGGCGTTGACGCTCGGCGACACAGCGGCCGGGAACGCGCTCGCAGGCTTCGGGCCGGCAGTTGCCGCCGGGCACGACGCCAACAGCTGCGTCCATCCCTGCTCCAGCCCCGTGGTGTCGATGTCGAATGTCACCAAGCCGGGCTTAGGGTCAGACTTAGGATCGGATTTGGCATCGGATGACGGTGTGCTCTCGCCGACCTGCAGATGCGGCGCCGCCAGCATCGCCTTGACGGTGTCCGAGCTCACCGCGTCGCTCCAGACTTCGTATTTGCCGAACCGTGCCGGCAATCTGCCGAATGCGACCGTCTTGTCGGCGCCGGCCATCATCACCACCGTGCTCTTGCCGGCGGCGCCCTCGTCGAACTCGCGCACGAACATCAGCCGCCCGCGGTCCTTATTCTCGCAAAGCAGGCGCCACTCCATCATGCGGAACGCGCTGCCGTCGCCCTTCTTCTGCTGCGCGATCTTGCGCACATAGGGCCGTGTTTCCTTCTCCACCGCCCACAGGGTTTCCGGCGATGGCCGCGTATCGATGCCAAATCGATAGAGCTCCGGCCGCGTCAGCACATGCAGGTTCTCATATTTCACGGTCCGGATCAGCTCGCTGAGTTCGTGGCTGATCCCCATCGCGGCGAGGAATGCGTTGCGGTCGCGATCGGCGCTCACCATCTCGCGCCGCCTGAAGTCCGCGACGACCTGCGGCGGCGGATGCCCGTGAACCACGAACATCAGCTTGGAGTTATGCACCGCGACCACCGAATCGGGCGCCACCTCGCGGCTGGTCGCGCCCAGGAACAGATAGGCGCAGGCCGAAACGCACATCGCGTTGCGCGTGGTGAGTTCGGCCTCGACCTCCTCCTTCGCACTCTTGATCTTCAGGCAGGCGGCATCGACCTGCGTGCCGGTGGAACATGCCGGCACGCTGCTGCGGCCGACCCGGGCGACCGCCTTGCGGGCGCGCAGCAGCCGCGCGATCGCGTAGGACTGCTCGACGTTGCCGCCCGGCGAATGAAGGTAGATCGGAAGCTGGGTGTCCTTGACGCCGGCGAGGAAACGACGAATCCGCGCCGCGGCGTCCCGATCGATCTCGCCTTCGATGGCGATCCAGCGATCGCAGCCGGCGCCGCAGGCGTTAGCCGGTCCCCTGGCAAGATAGATCGTGAGCCGCTTCGCAAATCCGGCCTTCTCGACCGGTGTTTCTTCCGCCCGCAAAACGGCGGGGATCAGAAGCAACGCCACGAAAAACAGGAGACGGGAAAACATGAACCTTGCGGATCGCGCGATGGCGGAAAACGGGCTTTTCGACGTTAGACGATGATGGCCGCGGTCGCAATGTTGGGCGGCATCCGGCGCAGACAAGCGCCCCTCGATTCGGTGCGGCCAGAGGCCCATTTTCTTGATATTGCCGGATTGCAGGCGCCAAATCCCCTGCTATACCGCTGCTTTCCCGCTTACCTGCGCTCGTTCGCAGGAGTGAGCTCCAGGAGCCTTCGATGACTGATACGCCCAAATCCGAATCCGGATTCCAGTACAGCCTCTCCAACCTCAAGCCCGCAGAACCCTTGCACAAGATCGCCCTCACCTTTCCAGACGGGGCGACCCGCGAATTCGCCCGAGGCACCACCGGCCTCGACATCGCCAGGGGCATCTCGCCCTCGCTCGCCAAGCGCACCGTCGCGATGGCGCTCGACGGCACGCTTGCCGATCTCAACGATCCGATCGAAACCGACGCCAGGATCGAACTGGTCAACCGCGACGACCCGCGCGCGCTGGAACTGATCCGGCACGATGCCGCGCATGTGCTTGCCGAAGCCGTGCAGTCGCTGTGGCCGGGCACCCAGGTCACGATCGGCCCGGTGATCGAGAACGGCTTCTACTACGACTTCTTCCGCAACGAGCCGTTCACGCCGGAAGATTTTGCTGCCATCGAGAAGCGGATGCGCGAGATCATCGCCCGCGACAAGCCGTTTACCAAGGAAGTCTGGGATCGCGAGAAGACCAAGCAGGTGTTCCGCGACAAGGGCGAAGCCTTCAAGGTCGAGCTGGTTGACGCGATTCCCGGCAACGAGCCGATCAAGATCTATTTCCAGGGCGACTGGTTCGATCTCTGCCGCGGCCCGCACATGACCTCGACCGGCAAGATCGGCAACGCCTTCAAGCTGATGAAGGTGGCGGGCGCCTATTGGCGCGGCGATTCCAACAATCCGATGCTGACCCGGATCTACGGCACGGCCTTCGCCAAGCAGGAAGACCTCGACGCTTACCTCAAGCAGATCGAGGAAGCCGAGAAGCGCGACCATCGCAAGCTCGGCCGCGAACTCGACCTGTTCCACTTCCAGGAGGAAGGCCCCGGCGTGGTGTTCTGGCATCCGAAGGGCTGGACCATCTTCCAGCAGCTGATCGCCTATATGCGGCGCCGGCTGCTCGGCGACTACAACGAGGTCAACGCCCCGCAGATCCTCGACAAGGCGCTGTGGGAAACGTCTGGCCACTGGGACTGGTACCGCGAGAACATGTTCGCGGCGCAATCCGCCGGCGATGAAGCCGAGGACAAGCGCTGGTTCGCGCTGAAGCCGATGAACTGCCCGGGCCATGTGCAGATCTTCAAGCACGGGCTGAAGAGCTATCGCGACCTGCCGCTGCGGCTCGCCGAGTTCGGCGTGGTGCATCGCTACGAGCCGTCGGGCGCAATGCACGGCCTGATGCGGGTGCGCGGCTTCACCCAGGACGACGCCCATGTGTTCTGCACCGAGCAGCAGCTCGCCGAGGAATGCCTCAAGATCAACGACCTGATCCTGTCGACCTATGCCGATTTCGGCTTCGACGGCGAGCTCACGGTCAAGCTCTCGACCCGGCCGGAGAAGCGGGTCGGCACCGACGAGATGTGGGATCACGCCGAGCGCGTGATGGCGACCGTGCTGTCGGAGATCAAGGCCAAGGGCAGCAACCGGATCCGGACCGAGATCAATCCGGGCGAAGGCGCGTTTTACGGGCCGAAGTTCGAATATGTGCTGCGCGACGCCATCGGCCGCGACTGGCAGTGCGGCACGACCCAGGTCGACTTCAACCTGCCGGAGCGGTTCGGCGCGTTCTACATCGACCATGACGGCTCGAAGAAGGCGCCGGTGATGGTGCACCGCGCGATCTGCGGTTCGATGGAACGCTTCATCGGCATCCTGATCGAGCACTATGCCGGCAACTTCCCGCTCTGGCTGGCGCCGACGCAGCTTGTGGTCACGACCATCACCTCCGAAGGCGACGAGTACGCCAAGGTGGTGGCGGCAGCGGCGCGCCGCGCCGGCCTGCGGGTCGAGATCGACCTGCGCAACGAGAAGATCAACTACAAGGTCCGCGAGCATTCGCTGGCCAAGATCCCGGCCCTGCTCGTGGTCGGCAAGAAGGAAGCCGAGACGCATTCGGTCTCGGTCCGCCGGCTCGGCAGCGAGCGCCAGACCGTGATGCCGACCGACGAGGCGATCGCCGCGCTGGTCGACGAAGCGACGCCGCCGGACGTGAAACGGGCGCGATCCGTCGCCTGATCTTCACAATCGGTCTAAACTGGCTTTCGTTGGCCTGGTCGTGCCCCCATCTTGGGGGCACGACTCCCCTGAAGGACATTTCCGTGCCCGATGCCATTGAACTGTTGAAGACACGCCGCTCGATGAAACCGCGCGAGATGACCGGGCCCGGCCCGTCCGCGGCCGAGCTCGAGACCATTTTGACGATCGGCGCGCGCGTGCCCGACCACGGCAAGCTTGCGCCGTGGCGCTTCATCGTGTTCGAGGGCGATGCCCGCTCGCGCGCCGGCGACGTGATCGCAAAGGTGTTCGCCCGGAAGAATCCCGGCGCGCCGGCCGCCGACATCGAGGTCGAGAAGAAGCGTCTGACCGATGCGCCGCTGGTAATCGGCGTGGTCTCCTTCACCAAGCCGCATCCGAAGGTGCCGCCGTGGGAGCAGGAATTGTCGGCGGGCGCCAGCGCAATGAACATCGTGACTGCGGCGACCGCGCTCGGCTACGGCGCCTGCTGGCTGACCGGCTGGTTTGCCTTCGACCGCGACGTGCTCGACGGTCTCGGCCTGAAGCCGGACGAGAAGCTCGCCGGCCTGATCCACATCGGCACGCCGACCAGACCGAGCGAAGATCGCCCGCGCCCGGCGCTGTCGGATATCGTGACGCGGTTTTAAACGGCGCGCGGCCCTGTAGCCCGCATGAGCGCAGCGATATGCGGGAACACTCTTCCCGGGTGTCGCTTCGCTCACCCGGGCTACGAGGTCCCTCGTCATTGCTGGGTCGCGTCATTGCCGGGCTTGCCCCGGCAATCCATCAAGACGTGAAAGTTCTTTCGAAAGAGGATCGATGCCCGGGTCAAGCCCGGGCATGACGAGTTGAACGCAGCTACGCCGCCTTCGACGTGCGCGCCGCAAAGCCGCTCAGCAGCGCCGCGATCTCGCCCGCCGGCCTCGCCGCGCTGAACAGGAAACCCTGCACCTCGTTGCAGCCTTCGGCGCGCAGCTGGTTGAGCTGGTCCGTTGTCTCGACCCCTTCCGCCGTCGTCGTGATCTTGAGGCTGCGGCCGAGGCCGGAGATCGCGCGCACGATGGCGAGGCAGTCGGAGCGCCGCGCCAGATCCTTCACGAAGGAGCGGTCGATCTTGATCTTGTCGAACGGGAAGCTGCGCAGATAGCTCAGGCTGGAATAGCCGGTGCCGAAATCGTCCATCGAGATGCTGACGCCGAGCTCGCGCAGCTGGTGCAGGATCGCGAGGTTGGCTTCGGTCTCCGCCAGAAACACCGACTCGGTGATCTCGAGCTCGAGCCGCCGCGCCGGCAGGCCGGAATGCGCCAGCGCCGAGATCACGGCCTGGACCAGATGGCGGCTGCGGAACTGCACCGGCGACAGATTGACCGCGACCTTGACGTCGGAGGGCCACTTGATCGCCTCCGAGCAGGCTTCGCGCAGCACCCATTCGCCGAGCGCGACGATCAGGCCGATATCTTCCGCAACCGGGATGAACTCCGCGGGCGAGACCATGCCCTTTTGCGGGTGCTGCCAGCGCAACAGCGACTCGAAGCCGCTGATGCGGTCGGCCGCGATGTCGACCAGCGGCTGGTAGTGCAGCTCGAACTCGCCGTTGTTGAAGGCCGCGCGCAAATCGCGCTCCATGTCGCGGCGCTTCTGCGCCTGCTGGTCCATCTCGGGTTCGAAGAAATGGTGCACGCCGCCGCCCTCGGACTTGGCGCGGTACAACGCCATGTCGGCATTGCGAATCAACTCTTCGGAAGTCGTGCCGTCGCCCGGCGAAAGCGCGATCCCGATGCTGGCGCCGACCACGACTTCGAGCCCGTCGATCCTGTAGGGCGCACTCAGCACGTCGATCAGTCGTTCGGCAAAGCCGCTCGCCTCGTTCGGCGACACGTCGGCGGCAAGCACGACCGCGAACTCGTCGCCGCCGAGACGGGCCGCCACATTGTCGTCGCGGACCACCTCGCGCAGCCGCTCCGCCACCAGCTTGAGCAGCCGGTCGCCCATCGGATGCCCGAAGGAATCGTTGACGTTCTTGAACAGGTCGAGATCGAGGCACATCACCGCAACGCGCTTGCTGCTGGGCCGGCCCCGCTCCAGCGCCTCGCGCAGCCGCTGCTGGTAGAAGTCGCGGTTCGGCAAATTGGTGAGCCCGTCATGGTGCGCCATGTGCGCGATCCGCGCTTCGGCGGCCCGGCGCTCGGTGATGTCGACCACCGCGACCAGATAGCCGTCGCGGCCCTCGAAGGTCACCTTGCGTCCGAAGGTCAGCACGTGGATCTCGGTGCCGTCGGCCCTGATATGCCGCCAGTCGCGGCTCGATTGATAGACGTCGCCGATCTCGCGCAGCGCCGCGCTGTGCACGCTCCACTCATCTTCCGGCCAGATCTCGCGCAGCGTCATGCCAAGAAATCGGTCGCGGCTGTAGCCATAGTGCTGAACGGCGGCGTCGTTAACGCTGAGGAATTCCATCGTGTCGGCGGCGAACACCCACATCGGCATCGGGTTGTTCTCGAACAGCAGACGGAACGACTCTTCGCGCCGCTTCAACGCGGTGACGTCGGAGACCGTCAGCGACAGCATGTCGCCGAACGCTGTGACGCCGAGCCGCAGACAGCGATCGCCGCTGTCGATCTCAAACTGGCCGCCAGGACCGCTTCCGACGAATCGACGCAGACGGTTCATCACCAATGGCGCCGCAAGCGGATTGCCGCCGGCGCTGAGCCGGCGCCACAGCAATTCGGTCGCGGGCTGCATCAGCAGCCTTGCTGCGCCCTGGTTGAGATGCACGATCTGGAAGTCGGCCGGCTCGCCCCGCGCGTCGCGGATCGCGGCAAGCGACAGCACGCCCTCGTCGGCGGTCGAGAAGATCGTATCGAGAAGATTGTACTGCGCATTGCGCTCGTTGACATAGACGCCGACCAGGATGCCGCCCCAGCGCGACCGCGTCGGCAGCGCCAGCACGTCGAAGGTCCGCACCAGGCCGTCGCGCACGCAATGCGCCGACGCGAGATGGGGCCTGCAGTTCTCGCGCGCGTTCGCGGCGGCTTCGGTCAACGCGGTCGCGCAGTCCGGCGGCAGCGCGCTGAGCGGAATGTCCCAGCGCTCATCGTTCAGCCAGGTCTGGACGTAGCGGCCGGTGTGAGACACGCTGAGCACGCCGTCAACGTTGCGCAGCAGCACGATGTGATCCGCGAGCCGGCCGAGGCTGCCGAGCATCACGTCCTCATAGTGCGGCAGCTTTTCGCCGGGACAGACCGCGGCCTGCCACTTGCGCTGCAGAACCGGAACGTCGGCGAACATCTCCGAATTGAACTTGGCCGATGTCGTTGCTGATTTCTTGTTGGCCATGATCATGGCACGCCCCGCTCACGCAAACGCTAGTCCCCGTGGCATCCAAGTCATGCCGCGGCTTAACGTCATGTAAAAATAGCGAGGCCGCGCGTCGCGGCGAGCGATTGTGACGGCTCAAATTCGTGCGATGGTTAGTTCGGATTAGAGACTATGACAGCTGCATGAAATACAGCCCCGTCAGGCGTCAACGCGCCACGACCTCGACTTCGCCATCGACGCCGTTGACGACGTTGAAGGGACGTTCGAACACCTTGCCCTCGTTCTTGGCGATCGCGCGATACTCGCCTTCGGACAGCACGACACGCGGGAACGCGCCGATCGATTCCTTGATCACGTCGCCACCCGGCGTGATCACCGACCATGCGGTGTTGGCGAGCGCCTCGCCGCCCTTCTCGCTGACCAGCTTGAGCGTGATGACGGCCGCGCGATGGGTGACGGTGACATCGGTCAGCTTGCCGGCCGCGACACGGATGTCGGAACGCACCACCGAGTTGGCGTCACCATAGTTGGAGATGATGTAGTAGGTGCCCTCGGGCAGCAGCGCGACGTCGCCGGCGGCGACGTTGGGCACCAGCGCACCGCGATCCGAGCCGTCGAACTGGCTGCCCTTGTAGATCGCGAACGAAATCTGGTTGGCCGGGATCTTGCTGCTGCCGACCCGGCCTTCGATCCGCAGGCCCCCGGCCGGGAGCACGAAGGACTCGCGGTCGGTCTCCGACTTCAGGCTGACTGCGCGCACCGCGCTGACGAGACCGAGCGCGACATGGACGACGTAATTGCCGGGCGGCAACACGAGGTTGGGCGTCGCCCCCCGTTCCTCGCGGATCAGCTTGTAGGTGCCGTTGTCGTCGGGCTTGTCGGCGAACACCCGCCACACCAGCCCGGCATTGATCACCGGCAGGTCCTTGCCGTAGCGCGCCATCAGCGACAGCACCGCCTGCCCCGCAGTCGGCGCGGCGCCGGCCGGAGGCGCCGCCGCCGGCGGCGTGGTCGCAATCGAGGGCTGGACGATGGTCGGCTGGGTCAGCGGACCGGGCAGAACGGGCCCCGAGCCGGCCCCGGAGGGCGGCGCCAGATTCAGCGCGGGGCCGGACGGCGCCACCTCGGGCACTGAGGCCGGCGGAATCGGCGGCGGCCGGTCGCTGAAGAATTGCGCCGAGACGGAAGCGGGGATCAGGGCGAGCAAAAATGCCGCAAGCGCCAGCAGCGGAAGGAGCCGCGCGCCCCGCCCGCATCCGCCGATGCCGTTGCCCCTCGAAGTCATCACCATGCTTTTCAACGAAAACGCGGCAAATTCAAGCCTTCGTCCAAGGGGCGTCCAAGGCTTTGTCACAGTCCCGGGGCCGCCGTCCCCCATTTGGAACCGGCCGATCAAGCCGATGTTAGCCGTAAGGTCGCGGTCCAGTCACAATCCCTGCCTACCGCGATCGGGCCGGGCATGAATTATGCC
Organism: Bradyrhizobium sp. th-b2; assembly: GCF_000426785.1. Taxonomy (NCBI): domain Bacteria; kingdom Pseudomonadati; phylum Pseudomonadota; class Alphaproteobacteria; order Hyphomicrobiales; family Nitrobacteraceae; genus Bradyrhizobium; species Bradyrhizobium sp. th-b2. Next base: position 24,246 of record NZ_AUGA01000009.1, on the reverse strand, counting down.
TGCGGGGAATAACCATGAAAATGGACGACGCTGGCGCAGCCCTGCTGCGCGGCCTAGTCTTGCGCTGGCAGGAGATTTGTCGTGTTGGATAGCTGGATGGGCCGAGGCCACAAGAGCTCCGACGGCCCCGACAAGGTAGGACTGGGAACGGTTCGCCGGCCGGTGATCGGGCTTGCGCTCGGCGGCGGCGCCGCACGCGGCTTTGCCCATATCGGCATCATCAAGACCCTGCTCGCCCATGGCATCGTCCCCAACGTCGTGGTCGGCACCTCGATCGGCTCGGTGGTCGGCGGCGCCTATGCGGCCGGCCATATTGACACTTTGGAGAAATGGGCCCGCAGCCTGCAGCCGCGCAGCGTGCTCGGCTACCTCGACATCCGCCTCAACGGCTCCGGCCTGATCGGCGGCGCCAAACTGGCCGCCGAGATCGAGGGCGCCCTCGGAAAATCCATGATCGAGGACCTCGCCGTCAAGTTCGCAAGCGTCGCGACCGAGGTCCGCACCGGCCACGAGATCTGGCTGACCCAGGGGCCCCTGGTCGACGCCATGCGCGCCTCCTACGCCCTGCCCGGCATCTTCGCACCGGTCCTGATCGGCGACCGCTGGCTGGTGGACGGCGCGCTGGTCAACCCGGTGCCGGTCTCGGCCGCGCGTGCGCTCGGCGCCGAGATCGTGATCGCGGCGAACCTTTCCAGCGACGTGTTCGCGCACTCGACCACGATCTACAATCACGGCGCGACGGCCCCGGCCCCCGAAGTGACGGTCGCGGTGACCGCCGAGGCAGAAATCGAACCGGAGCCGCCGAAGCGGCGCTTCGGCCGCTTCTTCTCGGCCGAACGCACTGTGAAACGGGAGTTTTTCGGCAGCGCCAGCCGGCCCGGGATCTCCAGCGTGATGGTCGACGCCTTCAACATCATGCAGGACCGCATCACCCGCGCGCGCCTCGCCGGCGATCCGCCCGACATGCTGATCTCGCCGCGGGTCGGCCAGATCGGCTGGTTCGACTTCCACCGCGCCGACGACCTGATCGCCCACGGCATCCGCGCCGCCGAGCGCGCCATCGGCGCGATCGAGGAAGCGATCGAGATCTTGGCGCCGCCGTCGACCGGCGCCGGCACGTCAGGGAAATAGCACTCAGGCGGTCTTGATGTAGTCGCGCAGTGCTTCCTGCTCGTGCTCGTATTCCTGCACGCGGCGCTTGACGACGTCGCCGATCGAGATCAGCCCGACCACCTTGCCGTCCTCGACCACAGGGAGATGGCGGAACTTGCCGGTGGTCATCACCTCCATGAGGCCGCTGACAGTGTCAGACTCGCGGCAGCTCACGACCTTCCTGGTCATCACCGCGCTCACCGGCTCGTCCAGCGCACCCGCGCCGCGCTCGCTGAGAACGCGGACGATGTCGCGCTCGGACAGGATACCCTCCATGCGGCCCTGCTCAATCACCAGTACCGCACCGATCTTGCGCTCGCCGAGCAGCTTGACCGCGGCCGAAAGCTTCGCGCCGGGCGCGACGCTCATCACCTGATGGCCCTTTGCATCGAGAATGGAACGTACCGTCATTGTCGTCTCCCTGAATCCGTCGGCGGCCCTCTCGAGGAGGTCGCGCCTGTTCGCCAGAGTCTTCAATCAACAGTTCCGCGCCGATTTCGGTTCCGGGGCGCGGTCAGTAGCAGGGCTCTATCTGTCGGCCCGCTTTGTTTCTGCGTCGCAAAGATGATGGAGGAATTCGATCCGAGCCGCAAGCGGCGATCAGACGCGCCCCGACTGATCCAACGACGACGCATCTGCAGCATCGTCCCGCGCGCGCGGGACCGGATCGAACAGCGAGAACAGCAATAGCCCGGCGAGGAAGCCGCCGATATGGGCCTGCCAGGCGACGCTCGCGCCCTCACCGCCGAGCGACAGCGAGGTGGCGCCGAACAGGATGTTGACGCCGAACCAGATCGCCAGGAACGCGAGCACCCGTCCGTTGCGCAGCGCCCGCCACAGCGACAGCGCAGGCACTTTGGCGGCCGCCTCGGCGTCGCCCCGGTTGAACGACAGGAAGCTGCCCTTCACGAAGGCGAAGCGGATCGCCGCCGCCATCGTGCCCGACACCGACGCCGATGCACCGATCATCGGCGCGATCGCGTGCTCATGGGTCAGCAGGTGCGCGAGCGCGCCCGCGGCCGCCGTCACCGCCATGAAGACGAAGAAGCGCAACGCGCCGAAGCGCCGCGCCAGCGCGCTGCCGAACGGCAGCAGCCACAGCACGTTGAAGGCGATGTGGGTGAGGTTGGCATGCAGCAGCGAATAGGTGACGAAGGTCCAGACCTTGGCGCCGTCGCCGCCCGGGAAGGTGATGTCGAGCAGCGTCGAATCGTAGCGCTTCGGGATGAAGCCGAAGACGTCGATGGTCCAGTTTTCCATCTCCGGCGGCAGCAGCACCCGCAGATGGATCACCGCGATCAGGAGGATGTAGGCGGTGAGCGCCGGCGGCAAGGTCAGGATCGGCTCGCGCGGCGCCTCCGGCGGCGGCGCGAGCGGGGATTCGGGATGGGAGTCCAAGGGGTCGGCGACCTCGCATGCGGCGGTGAATCAGAGATAGGCGGCTTTGACACCACTGTGCAAGTGCACAATCCCGAAATCGGACACCCGCTGTCGCGCGGCGCGAAAATTGAGGCAAAAGAGCTCGAGACAAAAGAAAAGGGAGGACGCTGAGAACGTCCTCCCTGATCGGCTGATCTTCTCGTGTCCCAGAGGGATCGGGAGGACATCCCCACCCCTCCCCGCACGATGACCAAGCTGTTTGACGCCACCTGTGTACCAACCACGCCGGCGCTTGGGGCAGCCGGCGAACGGGAACGCGCGGACCCTACTCGGAGGTTCCACGGGCGCCAAGGACATAGTTAAATTTACGTTAACAACACAAAGCTGCCGATAAGCCGCCCGAAGCACGGCCGCGGCATGGACGCTGCACAGCCTTCCCTGCACAACAGAGAAGGGAAGGCGCCTGAGCAAAACCGGGACAGATGTGTCCCGCCGAGACAGGCGCCGGGCAAGGTTCTTTAGATGAAACACAGCTCCAGCCGCGAGTACTTCGCTTATTGGAATGCGAAGCGCGGCACCGCCCGTGCACCTGACCGGAGTGAGTTTGAGCCGTCCGCGGTGCGCGAGCTGCTGTCCGACATCTTCGTGCTGGCCTATGACGGCGAAACCCGCTTTCCGTTCCGCGTCGCCGGCACACGCACCTCCGCCCTGCTCGGCTGCGACCTCAAGAACCGCAGTTTTTCCGCCCTGTTCACCGATACCAGCCGCGGCGAGATCGAAGACATCATCACCTGCGTCGTTGAAGAGACCCTGCCGGCCATCGCCGGCGTCACCGCCACGACCGAGACCGGGTCCAAGGCGCATCTTGAGTTGCTGCTGCTCCCCTTCACCGCCCGCGTCCATACGCCGGCGAGCCTGACCGGCCTGCTCGCCCCGTTCGAGGACGATGTCACCCGGCTGCGCGACCTGGTGCTGACCTCGTGGCGTTACCTGCATCCCCAGGAACGGTTTGTGCCACGGGCCCTGCGCAAGCTCGCGATCGCCCGCGGCCTGATGGTCTACGAAGGCCTGCGCTAGCCCCGCGCCCCGAACCGGGCCCGGGGACAAGAACGGGATAGCGGGTGCCGGTCGCTTGCACCGCAGCCCGCGGAACTCTATTAGCTGTTTCGCCGCCACGGCGGGATACACCCGCTTGTTACAGCTGCGGCCGGGCCGGGCATGTTTCGAAATTCGATCAGGCAGAAGATCGTCGGCATCGCCACGGGGCTCATCATCCTCGCGGTGATCACCTCGCTGCTGTCGATGGTGATGGCGGGTCAGGTCGGCCATCTCCTCGACGAGCTCACCAACCGCTACATCCCCGCCTACGGCCATCTCGCCCGCGTCAACATCCGCGCGCTGGAGCGGTCTTTGGCGATGCGACGCATGATGATGGCGAAGATGCAGGCGCCCGGCGAAGAGAGCGGCTACGACAGCGCGCGCAAGACCTTCGACGAGATCGAGCCGCTGATCAAGCGCGAGGCGGATGCCGCGCGGGTGCTGATCGACGCGATCATCGCCGATCCCTCGACCCCCTCCGACAATGCCGCGCTCGGACGTCTCGATGACCGCATCGACAATGCCGTCAACGACCTCCTGATGCGCTTGAACGCGGAGAACAAGACGCTGCTCGAGCAGCTCGACGCCAAGGACTTTACGGCCGCGCGCCAGACCACGCTCCGCGCCGACGCCCTGCGCGACGAGTTCAACAGCCGGATCGAGGGGCATCCGAGCCGACATGCTGGCGCAGGTTGGCTCGGCGGCGGCCAAGGTGATGTCCGCCCAGCAACGGGCGATCATCATCTCCGGCGTCGTCACCGCGATTGCCGCGATCCTCGGCTTCGTGTTCGCAATGCTGGTCGGCAGCGGCATCACACGCCCGGTGATGCGCCTGCTGGAGGGCACCCGCGAGGTCGAGGCCGGCCGCCTCGACGGCGCCATCGCCATCACGACCCAGGACGAGATCGGCCAGCTCTCCGCCGCCTTCAACCGCATGATCGAGACGCTGCGCCACAACCAGCGCATCCGCGAGACCTTTGGCCGCTACATCAATCCGCGGATCGCGGAGGGTCTGCTCGAACAGCCGGCGATCGCCGCCACCGAAGGACAGCGCCGCATCATGACGGTGATGTTCTGCGACATGAAGGGCTTCACCAGCCTGAGCGAAGGCGTGACGCCAAGCGGCCTCGTCAAGATCATGAACCTCTATCTGTCGACGATGTCCGCGCCGGTCCATGCGCATCGCGGCATCATCGACAAGTATATCGGCGACGCCATCATGGCTTATTGGGGAGCCCCCTTCGTCGAGGAGGCCGAGCAGACCCATCTGGCCGCGCTTGCCGCCATCGACATGATCGGCCAGGTCAGCCAGCTGCGCAAGGATCTGCCCGAACTGCTCGGCGTGCGCGCGATCCCGACCGACTGCGATATCCGGATCGGGATCGCCACCGGCGAGGCGCTGGTCGGCAGCATCGGCTCCGAGTTCATGATGAGCTACACGGTGCTCGGCGATACCGTGAACCTCGCCTCGCGGCTCGAAGGCGCCAACAAGTTCTACGGCAGTCGCAGCCTGATCTCGGAGGCCACCGCCACAGCCTGCGCCGCGACTATCGAGCTGCGCGAGATCGACCGTCTCGTCGTGATGGGCCAGAGCCAGCCGGTCGCAGTGTTCGAGATCATCGGCAAGAAGGACGAGCTGACGCCGGCGCAGACCGAGTTGCGACAGCACTACGCGGATGGTCTTGCCGCCTATCGCGAGCGGCGCTGGGATGACGCCGAGCAAGCTTTCACTGCCGCGCTGGCTGCGGTGCCGGGCGATGGGCCGTCGATCGCCATGAAGACGCGTGTCGCAGGCTTCATGCAAAATCCGCCGGCCGCGGATTGGGACGGCGCCTGGCATATGGAGCAGAAGTAGCGACGGTTGTCGCCCGCATGAGCCGACGGGTCGCGCGAATGCGCACCCGATCACAGGCTCCGCGATATGCGGCGAAGAGAGACCCCGGATATCGCTACGCTCATCCGGGCTACACGCGTTGACGCTGGCTCGCCCTTCGCACAGACCTCGCACGACCGGCGCAATTCTAACACCGATGTTAGTTTCGACTCCGCCGTTCGATGGTGCGAACAACACACTCGGCCGGCACCCACGTGCGGGCGCGACGTCCTGAAGCGACAGTGCGATTGCCGCATCGGCTGTCACGGACAATCTTTCAGAACGAGCGGAATGTCTCCCGCGATCGGGAGTTAGTGCTTCTGAACAACGACTGTCCACGTCGAATCGGGAGGTGTGCATGATCAAGTCACCGATGAAGCTCGCAATGCTTGCGGCATTTCTGACAGCGCCGATCATCCTGTTTCCGCCGCAGACTGCCGTCGCGGCCGGCGGAGGTGGTGGAGGCGGAGGCGGCGGCGGAAATCCCTACGGATCGAGCTACGACACGCCGGCGCCGTCCTATCCTCAGGATAAAGGCCGGAAGAACACGCACCGGGCCAAGAAGCCGACCAAGCAATCCGGCTTCGACGATCCGGCATTCCGCGACGCCTATCGCGCGGCCTATGCGACGATCTACGAACGCAACGACTACGCCGCCGCGATTGATCAGCTGCACGCGCTCGGCCGCGACGATCATCCGAACGTCGCCAATCTGATCGGCTATTCCTATCGCAAGCTCGGCGACTACAAGCAGTCGCAAGTCTGGTACGAGCGCGCGCTGAAGGCCGATCCGAACCACGTGCTGACGTGGAACTATTACGGCCTCTGGCAGATCGAACAGGGCAACCGCGATCAGGCGCAATACCACCTGAGCCGCATCGCCGAGATCTGTGGCACCGGCTGCGAGGAGTATCGCACGCTGGCGGCGGCGCTGGAGAAGCCGCCGGGCACGAATCTGGTCTACTGAGCGCGCCGGCGTGTAGCATGTAGCCCGCATGAGCCAACGGGTCGCGCGAAGTGCGCGCCCGATGACAGGCTGCACGACATGCGGGGAAGGACCGCCCCGGATGTCGCTGGCGCTCATCCGGGCTACCAGTTGCGGCGGACACGCCGCTTGTGCGCGGACATCCGCGTGTCCGGTTTTGCGGAATTGCGCCATTTCGATTGATGTCTTCGCCGGCTAGCTTCCGCGCGATCCAACGGATACGTCGAGACACTGACACGCCCGCCGAGCGCGATTCGCCTCGCCGCACACCATCCGCTATCGTGGCCCGCGAACCACACGCGAGGACACCATGCCCGAACTGATCGATATTGGCGCGCTGCGGCTCAAATTCCTTGAGAGCAAGGACACGACCGGCGGCAGCATTGACCTGTTCGAGATGACGCTGGCGCCGAATGCACGAATGCCGATCCCGCATTATCACGAGAGCTGGGACGAGACGATCTACGGCCTGTCCGGCGTCTCGACCTGGCGGGTCGACGGCAAGGACATCGACCTCGCTCCCGGCGAGACCGTCTTCATCAGGCGCGGCGTCGTGCACGGTTTCACCAACCGCTCGAACGGACCTGCGACCTGCCTGTGCCTGCTGAGCCCCGGTGCGCTGGGCCCACAATACTTCAAGGAGATGGCCGCGCTGATGGCCGGCGGCGCCCCCGATCCGGCGAAGATGAAGGAAACGATGCTGCGCTACGGCCTGGTGCCCGTGGCCGGGTAACATGTGGATTATTCGCTTCGCTGGGGCCACCCCACCCTCTGTCATCTGATTGTCATGAATTGTGCCGACAGGTTCGGCTGACGAGTTTCGGGGACACGCATGGACTATTTCAAACGCTTCAACTTCCTGTTCGCCGCGCCGGTGTTCGAGGCCGACGACCTCGAGGGCATCCGCTTCAACCAGATCATCGCCGAGATCGAGCGCTCCGGCTTCGAGGTGGTGCGCGCCCGCAAGCTGGAAGACGCCGAGATCGCGGTGCAGACCGATGCCGCGATCGGCTGCATGGTGGTCGACTGGGGCAAGAAGGGACTTGAAGGCAAGACCGCGGCGCTGATCAACCTGATGCGCCGGCGCGGCCTCGACTTCCCGATCATCCTGCTGATCCGCCGCAAGCGGTTCGAGGATCTGCCGGTCGAGGTGCTCGACTTCATCGACGGCTATGTGTTCCTGTCCGAGGAAACCCCGCCCTTCATCGCCAAGAACCTGATCTCCAGGCTCAAGCAGTATGCCGAGAACCTGAAGACGCCGTTCTTTGGCGCCCTGGTCGACTATGCCGAGGAAGGCAACCAACTCTGGACCTGCCCGGGCCATAATGGGGGCGTGTTCTACAGCCGCAGCCCGATCGGCCGCGTGTTCGTCGAACATCTCGGCGAAGCCGTGTTCCGCGACGACCTCGACAATTCCGTGCTCGACCTTGGCGACCTGCTCACCCATGAGGGGCCGGCGCTGAAGGCGCAGAAGGAGGCGGCGCGGATCTTCGGCGCCGAGAAGACCTATTTCGTGCTCAACGGCACCTCGACCTCCAACAAGGTCGCGCTGGGATCGCTGGTCACCGACGGCGACCTCGTGCTGTTCGACCGCAACAACCACAAGGCCGCGCATCACGGCGCGCTTTTGATCGGCGGCGGCATCCCGGTCTATGTGCCGACGGTGCGCAACGCCTGGGGCCTGATCGGCCCGATGCGCTGGGACCTGCTCGACGAGGGGAGCTTGCGCGACCACATCCGCAAGCACCCGCTGGTCAAGGACGAGGACGCCTGGAAGAAGGAACGCCCGTTCCGCGTCGCCGTGGTCGAGCAGTGCACCTATGACGGCACCATCCACTCTGCGGAGATGATCCTGAAGCGGATCGGCCATCTCTGCGACTACATCCTGTTCGACGAGGCCTGGGCCGGCTTCATGAAATTCCACCCGATCTATTCCGGGCGCTTCGCGATGGGGCTGTCGGATCTCGGCCCCGAGGCACCCGGCATCATCGCCACCCAATCGACCCACAAGCAGCTCGCGAGCTTCTCGCAGGCCTCGCAGATCCACATCCGCGACCGCCACATCAAGGGCCAGAAGCGCCGCGTCGAGCATCGCCGCTTCAACGAAAGCTTCATGCAGCACGCCTCGACCTCGCCGTTCTATCCCATCTTCGCCTCGCTCGACGTCGGCGCGCAGATGATGAAGGGCCGCTCCGGCGAAGTGTTGTGGGACGATACGATCCGGCTCGGCATCGAGCTGCGCAAGAAGATCCGTGCCGTCAAGCGCGAGTTCGAGGAGAAGGAGACGCGCGCGGAGCGGCGCTGGTTCTTCGAACCTTTCGTGCCCGATCGCGTCATGATCCCGGACGTCGCGCGCGAGAACGGCGTGCACAATGTCGCCTGGGAGACGATCTCGACCGATCAGCTTGCGACCAATCCGTCCTACTGGCAGCTCAACCCCGGCGAGGCGTGGCACGGCTTCCCCGAGCTGACGGCGGGCTTTGCCATGACCGACCCCAACAAGCTCACATTGCTGACGCCCGGCTTTGACCATGCCACCGGTGCCTATGCCGACCACGGCATCCCTGCCCCCGTGGTGGCGCAATATCTCCGCGAGAACCGCATCGTTGCCGAGAAGAACGACCTCAACTCGCTGCTCTTCCTGCTCACGCCTGGTGTCGAGGCCAGCAAGGCCGGCACGCTGGTGTCCGGGCTCGTCGCCTTCAAGAAGCTGCACGACGACAACGCGCTGGTCGAGGACGTCATCCCCGAATTTTTCCGTCGCCGCCCCCAACGCTACACCGGGGTTCGGCTGCGCGACCTCTGCGGCGACATGCACCGTTTCTTCCGGGACGGCGGCGTCAGCACGCTGCAGGCCAAGCAATTCCTGCCCGAACATCTCCCCGAGATCGCGATGTCGCCGCGCGAGGCGGCGCAATATCTGATCCGCAACGACGTCGACTACCTGCCGATCGACCAGATTTTCGGCCGCATCGCCGCGACGCCGTTCGTGGTCTACCCGCCCGGCATTGCCACCATCGTGCCCGGCGAGCGGCTGTCGGAACGCAGCAAGCCGATGATCGATTACTTGCGGATGTTCGAGGCGAGCTTCAACGCGTTTCCGGGCTTCGAGGTCGAGGTCCAGGGCATCTACAAGGAGATCGACGATTCCGGCCGCGTCCGCTTCTACACCTATGTCGTGTCCGAATAGGCGAACGGACGCAGCGCAATGGAGAATGATCACAAGATCACCGTCCGTCCCTCGCGCGACAGCGACGTCGACGCGATGCTGTCGATCTATCGGCACCATATCCGCCATGGCATCGACGAGAGCGTCGACGATACCGGCACGCCCGAGCCCGACGATCTGCGCGACCGCCGCAAGAATCTGCGCAACACCCGCCTGCCGCATCTGGTCGCCGTGTGCGACGGCGAGGTGGTCGGCTACGCCTATGTCGTGCAGTTCCGCAAGCGCCCGGCCTATCGCTACACGGTGAAGCATTCGATCTATGTGCATCATCGATTCACCGGCAAGGGCGTCGGCGGGCGGCTGCTGCAGGAATTGGTCGACACCTGTGCCGCGGCCGGCTTCCGCCAGATGATCGGCTACATCGACGCTGACAACGCCGCTTCGCTGGCACTGCACGACCGCTTCGGCTTCGTCCGCGTCGGGCACTTGCCGGGTGTCGCCTATCGCTACGGCCGCTGGTCCGACACCGTGATGGTGCAGCGCTCGCTCGCCGCCGGCGCCACCGCACCGCCCCCGCCCGCACCGCTGTCGCGAAGGTGATGGGGACAAGGCTTTATCAGCGTCATTGCGAGCGAAGCGAAGCAATCCATTCTTCGGCATATGCGGGGCGATGGATTGCTTCGTCGCTTTCGCTCCTCGCAGTGACGGGGATGGCTCGGTTTACATTTCAAACAGCGATGTCATCACCCGCGCATGCGGGTGATCCAGTATTCCAGAGAGGTCCGTGCTTGAGCCGAGAGGCCGCGGCGTACTGGATCGCCCGGTCGAGCCGGGCGATGACAGCGTGGGTGGCGATACAGCTTCGCGTTCTCGCGACATGATTTGCCCGAGCTTTGCTCTTCGTTTCGCCTCCTCTTGAACAGAGGGAAAGCCGGGTGCCGATCGCACCCATGGGCTCTGTGCGCGTGAGGGAGGCACTAACGGAAGGGTTCCCTCTCCCCTTGCGGGAGAGGGTTAGGGAGAGGGGTGCCGCTTGCCCCGTTGCCGATGGTGGACGAAGACAACACGCGACCCGCCCAGCGCGATGGCTGAAGGAACGCCACTCAATCTCTAACACCGCATTCGGGCCCCCCTCTCCCCACCCTCTCCCGCAAGGGGAGAGGGAGCCCGAGATGCGTGCTCACCTCACCTTCATGGCAAAGCGATACAGTTCAGCGGTCCACGCTTTGCGTGGACCGCTAGCCACGGACTGCATGCGAACAAGCCGCCTATTCCAGCGTGAAGCCGACCCGCAGCGTCACCTGATAGTGCCGGACCTTGTTGTCTTCGATATGGCCGCGCGTCTGCACCACCTCGAACCATTTCATCTCGCGGATCGTCTTCGACGCGCGGGTGACGGCGTTCTCGATCGCTGCCTCGATGCTCTTGTCCGATGATCCGACCAGTTCCAGGATTTTGTAGGTGTGATCCATGTCGTGCGTGGTGGGCATGTCGACCTCCTTGGGTGGATGCGCGATCCGGACAATCTGCTCTCCGATCCGGACAGTCCGTTGTCCGATGCGGACCTCTCGTCGTCAAACCGACGAATGCTGCGCGGCAACACATCGATTGATTTGAATCAACGTCTCCGGTCGGCTTTGGTGCCACCATGCATTTCGTGCCACCCCGGGCACCTGACCTTGTCCGCGCCTTCACCTATGGTAGCATGGTTTTGGTTCAGCATTCGGGAGCGATACGATGTCCACCGCCTCCAGCTCACCCGCTACACCTCCTCACAGCCTCGGATCCGGGCTTGCCAACCTTCGCGCGAAGTGGGGCTGGATCGTCGCCCTCGGCGTGATCTATCTGATCGCAGGCGTGCTCGCCTTCGGCAGCGTATTCTTCGCCACCGTCGTCAGCGTGCTGTTCGTCGGCATCATGATGATCGTCGCGGGCGCCACCGAGATCGTCAACGCGTTCCAGTTCAAATCGTGGGGCAAGTTCCTGTTCTGGCTGCTGCTCGGCGCGCTCTATGTCGTGGCGGGCTTCATCACCTTCGAGAACCCCCTGCTCGCCGCGGCGACGCTGACGCTGTTCCTCGGCATCGCGCTGGTCGTCTCCGGCATCGTCCGCATCTTCCTCGCCTTCGGCATGAACTCGGCGGCGCCGTGGGGAATGGTCGCGATCTCCGGCCTGATCACGCTGGTGCTCGGCGCCATGATCCTGGCGCGCTGGCCGGTGTCGAGCCTTTACGTGCTCGGCATCTTCCTCAGCGTCGATTTGATCTGCGCCGGCGTCAGCTGGATCAGCATGGGCATGGCGCTGAAGAGCAGGACGTAGGCACCCTCTTCGCGTCAGATCTTAGGACGGGTTGGCGATAGCGTAACCCGCCACAAAATCTCACGCGCGGAGAGAGGGCGGGTTACGCTTGCGCTAACCCGCCCGACGAACCTGCAAAAATCCTCAGGGCTGCGCGAGGTGCCAGGCGCCGTTGAGAAAGCCGTCGCCGGTGATGTCGCCGGCCTTCTGGTCCTTGGCGAAGGTATAGAGCGGCTTGCCCTTGTAGGCCCACTGCTTGGAGCCGTCGTCACGCGAGATGATGGTGTAGCCACCTTCGGCCTTGTCGCTGGCTTCCGCCTTCAGCACCGGCCAATTGGCCGCGCACGGGCCGTTGCAGGCCGACTTGCCGTCAGCGTCCTTGTCGAAGGTGTAGAGCGTCATCCCCTTGGCGTCGGTCAGCACCGAGCCCTTTGCCGTCGTGCCGGTCTTGGTCGGCGGCGCGGCAAAGGCGGCGGACGCGAGCGCGAACGACATGGCGGTGGCGAGTGCGAGCGAGATCGATGTCTTCATGATGTCTCCTTTTCGAATGCAAATGGCTTGCATGCGTAAGGACGCCCGACGCCGCACCATATTCCGCTTGCGGTGCGCGAAGAATTTTCGGCCGCGCGAAGGACGTGAGCGGAATAAAGCCGAGAGCGCGTGCCGATACCGCTAGCTTCCTGTTTGACGCGTTTTCTTCACGCGAACCGGTATCCACTTCGCTCGAAAACGCTCTACCGCCTGATCTCCTCGGCGGCGCGCACCAGCGGGCGGTCGGAGAGCTGGATCGGGCCGGAGAACGGCGTGCTCATTTCGAGGATCAGGTAGATCGCGGCCGAGATCAGCGCCGCGGCGGCGATGTAGGTCGCGATCACCACAGCGTTGCGCGGCGCGCGGAAGCCGAGCGTCGCGAACATCAGTGTCAGCCACCCGACCAGGATGCAGATCAGCGGCGACGGGAACGAACCGTCGGACTGCTCGACGAAGGTCCAGCGCTGCTGCACCGCCTGCCGGTAGACCGACCTTGCGTCGTTCCACAGCGCGACCTTCTGCTCGTCGTCGAAGCGCAGCTCGCGGAGGCTGGTGCCGACCTCGTCGAGCAGATGTTCGGACACCTCGCTCGCCCGCGAGATCGGCACGTCCTTGAGCACCTGCTCGACATAGGCGAGCAGCCGGCGGCGCGGCTCGTCGGCGCTGGGGCCGAGCGGCCGCAGGCCACGGTCGAGCAGGATGATGTCGGTGGCGAACACATGCAGGTTGCGGTCGACCGCCACATAGGTGTTGGCGGCGCTGTTCATCATCAGCCCGAGCAGCAGCGACGGCATGGTGACGAACAGCGTCGCGACCAGACGCACCGAGGTGTTGGTCTCGTCGCTGCGATGATGGTCCTTGAGCCGGGCATGGATCGCCATGGTCCCAAGCGCGGCGCCGCTCAACAGCATGAAAATCAGGATAGCGACGACGACTGCAACCACGGCTTGCAAAGACCTGCGAGAGAATCAGTCAGCAGGATAGCAAGTGACGGGCGGCGGCGCATGTCCGGTTGACTGGCCTTGTTGACTAACCTTGCCCACACGCTATCCAGTCCAGACCGGTTTTTGGCGCGCCGGTCGCGCCTGGGCGGAGCGCAAGGGCGCCCTGGGAGAGCAACACGTGCATATTGTCGACGACAACGAGGTCAACCGCGTCCTGACCTTTCCGATCCTGATCGAGGCGATCGAGGCCGCGCACCGGCGGCCGAAGATAGCGGTAAGGGACGGCTATCTCGGCGACGACAAGGGCCAGCAGCTGGTCACCCGCAGCGCGGTCGATGCCGGCCGCTTCATGATGACCAAGCTGTACACCAGCTTTCCGGGCAACCTCGCGCATGGCAAACTGCCGACCGTGCAGGCGGTCTGCGTGCTGTTCGACGGCGATGACGGGCGGCCGCTCGCGGTGATGGACGCCGCCGAGATCACCCATTGGAAGACCGCCGCGGATTCCGCGCTGGGGGCCAAACATCTCGCCCGGCCCGATGCCGAGACGCTGCTGGTTGTCGGCGCCGGCGAGATGGCGCACTGGCTGGTGCGCGGGCACCGCACGGTGCGGCCGCAGCTGAAGCGGGTGCGGATCTGGAACCGGACCGTGGAGCGCGCGCAAGAGCTGGCGACGCTGCTGGAGGCCGACGGCATCGCCGCCGATGTTGTCACCGACCTCGACGCCGCAACTCGCGAGGCCGACATCATCACCACCTGCACCCGTTCGCGCGAGCCGCTGGTCAAGGGCGCCAATTTGCGGCCCGGCACCCATCTCGATCTGGTCGGCGGCTTTACCCCGGAGACCCGGGAATCCGACGACGAGGCGGCGCGCCGTTCACGCGTGTTCGTCGACCGTCGGGAGTCCGCCTTCGACGGCGTCGGCGACATCCTGCAGCCGATCAAGAGCGGCGCGATCAAGGAGAGCGACGTGCTCGGCGACCACTACGACCTCGCGAGCGGTGCGGTCAAAGGCCGGCTCTTAGCCGACGACATCACCTTCTTCAAGAACGCCGGCGGCGGGCATCTGGATTTGATGACCTGCGAGACGGTGTTTCGTCAGTTGGGGAAGGAGTTGCGGTAAGCATCGCTGCCGTAGGGCAGGTTAGCGAAGCGTAACCCGCCGCAACTCGACGTAACGGAGCAATGGCGGGTTATGGCTTCGCCTAACCCGCCCTACACTCCTACGTCTCCCGCAACCAGATCTCACCGATCGAATGGTCGGCGCGCTTGCGCAGCACGACATCGGCGCGGGTCCGCGTCGGGTGGATGTTCTCGCGCAGATTGGCGCGGTGATGCTCGCGCCACAGCCGCTCCGCGACCTCGCGCGCGTCGCCGGGCGGCAGGTCCCGGTAATGGTGGAAATAGGAGGCGGGGTTCCGGAACGCCGTCGGCTGCAATCTGAGGAAGCGCTCGACATACCAGGTCTGGATGTCGGCCTCGTCGGCATCGAGGTAGATCGAGAAGTCGAAGAAATCCGACACCACCACCGGCGCCGTACCGCGCGCCAGCAGCACATTGAGGCCCTCGAACACCAGGATGTCCGGCTGCTGGATGACCTGACGTTCCGACGGCACGATATCGCCGATCAGATGCGAGTAGAGGGGCAGCTCGAGCTCGCGTTCGCCCGCTTTGACGGCAGCGAGAAACCGCAGCATCCGCGGCAGGTCGTAACTCTCGGGAAAGCCCTTGCGCCGCATCAGGCCGCGCTCCTCCAGCACGGCGTTGGCATGCAGGAAGCCGTCGGTGGTCACCAGCTCGACCCGCGGATGATCCGCCCAGCGCGCCAGCAGCGCGCACAGCACGCGGGCAAAGGTGCTCTTGCCGACGCCGACGCTGCCGGCCAGCGCGACAATGTAGGGCGAAGCGCGCGCCGGCCGGCCGAGAAACTCCGCCTTGACCTGCGCGAGGTTGCGCGCCGCCGCGAAATGCAGGTTCAAGAGGCGGGTGAGCGGCAGATAGACATCGGCAACTTCGGCAGCATTGATCGGCTCGTTCAAGCCGCGCAGCGCCGCGAGATCAGCGTCCGACAGCGTCAGCGACGTGCTGGCGCGCAAGGCCGCCCAATCGCCGCGGCCGAACACCATATAGGCGGAGAGCTCGTCGGGGTGGGCCATTCTCATCCGTTCAGGGTGAGCTTGATGCATCCCGGCGATCTTGCCGAGGCGAAGCCGGAGACGTCAATGGCCGTTGTTCGGAACGGAATCGTAGGGCGGGTTACGGTTAGCGTAACCCGCCCTACGCTCCCTACTCCGCGGCCTGCTGCGTCGGCGCATCGAGTGCCGCCGAGACTTTCGGTGGCGACATCGGCAGGCTGTAGAAGCGTTTGCCCAGCGCGTTGTGCACGGCGTTGGCGACGGCGGCCATCACCGGCACCAGCGGCACTTCGCCGACGCCCTTGACGCCCTGCGGATGCTTCGGGTTCGGCACCTCGACGAGTGCGCAATCGAGCATCGGCAAGTCGGAGCAGACGGGCATGCGATAATCGAGGAAGCCCGGATTATCGACCTTGCCGTCCTTGTTGTAGATGTACTCCTCGTTCAGCGCCCAGCCGATGCCCTGCGCGACGCCGCCTTGCAGCTGGCCCTCGACATAGCTCGGATGCACGGCGCGGCCGACATCCTGCACGGCGGTGTAGCGGATCACCCTGACGATGCCGAGATCGACATCGACCTCGACGTCGCAGATATGCGTGCCGAAGCCGCCTTCGGCTCCTTGCGTGTTGAGCTGCACGCTGGCGCCGATCGGGCCGCCCTGCGACGGCGCCTTCTCGGCAAGATCCGCGAGCGTCAACGGCTCGAACTGGCCGGCATTCGGGCTCACCGGATGCGCGGCGCCGTTCTCCCACTTCACGGCTTCAGGATCGATCTCCCAGATTTTTGCCGCGCGCTCGCGCAAGGTCGCGATCACCTTGTCGGCTGCCTGCGTCACCACCATTGCGGAGGCAAACAGCACGCGGCTGCCGCCGGTGAGGTTGGAGAAGCCGACCGTCTGGGTGTCGCCGATGATGACGGAGATCCGCTTGTAGTCGATGCCGAGCAGCTCGGCGCAGATGTTGGCGATACCGGCGCGCGAGCCGCCGATATCGGGATGCCCCGTCGTGACGACGACGTTGCCGTCCTCGGTGATGTTGACCTGCGCGGAGGACTCGCCGCCGGCATTAAACCAGAAGCCGCTCGCGACACCCCTGCCCTGATATTTGCCGAGCGGCGCGGCGTAATGCGGATGGTTCCTGGCGGCTTCCAGCGTCTCGATATAGCCGATGCGCGGGAACACCGGGCCGTGCGCCGCCTTGGTGCCTTCCTTCGCCGCGTTCTTCAGCCGCAGCTCCAGCGGATCCATCTTCAGCGCCTCGGCAAGCTCGTCGAGCACGCATTCCACCGCATAGGCGCCGATCGGCGCGCCTGGCGCGCGATAGGCCGCGACCTTGGAGCGGTTGGAGCAGACGTCAAACCCTTCCGACAGCACATGCGGAATTTCGTAGGGCGCAAAGCTGCAACCGACCGCGCCGCGGATCGGCGAGCCCGGGAAGGCGCCGGCCTGCAGGTAGAAGCTGCCGTGGGCGGCGACGATGGTGCCATCCTTGTTCGCGCCGATCCTGACCGTGCTCTTGGAGCCCGAGGTCGGTCCGGTGGCGCGCATCACCTCCTCGCGCGTCATCACCATCTTGACCGGGCGGCCGGACTTCTTGGCAAGCATTGTCGCGAGCGGCTCGAGATAGACGATGGTCTTGCCGCCAAAACCGCCGCCGATCTCGGCGGGGATGGCGCGGATATCGTTCTGCGGGATGCCGGTCAGCATCGAGGTCATCGCACGCACCATGAACTGGCCCTGGCTCGACGACCAGATCGTGGTCTTGCCGTCGGCGGCAACCGAGATCAGGCAGGCATGGGGCTCGATATAGCCCTGGTGCACCGGGCGCGTGGTGAAGGAGCGCTCGATCACAACATCGGCGTCCTTGAAGCCTTGCGCGATATCGCCCTTTTTGGATTCGATCCGGCCCATGATGTTCGAGGGCTTGCCGTCGAATTTGTTGAACTCGTGCAGGATCGGCGCATCAGGCTTCATCGCGTCGTCGATCTCGATCGCCCAGGGCAACACCTCGTAATCGACCTCGATCAGCTGGCAGGCTTCGGCTGCGATCGCTTCCGTGGTCGCGGCGACGGCGGCGACGGGATGGCCGGGGAACAGCGCCTTGTCGCGCGCCATCACGTTGCGGCACATCCAGCGCATGTCCTGGATGCCGAGCATCACGGCGCCCTTCTCGATTCCGAAGTCGACGATGTCGCGCGAGGTGACGACCGCCTTGACGCCGGGTAGCCGCTCCGCCTTCGCGGTGTTGATCGACCTGATCCGGGCATGCGGATGCGGGCTGCGCAGCACCTTGCCCCAGATCATGCCGGGCATGGTGGTGTCGGCCGCAAACGCCGCGCGGCCCGTCACCTTGTCGACGCCATCGGGCCTGATGGTGCGCTGGCCGATCCATTTGTTGTTGACGACGTTCATCGAGCAGTCTCCCGCATTTCAGCCGCGGTCTCCATCACCGCGCGGACGATCTTGTCGTAACCGGTGCACCGGCAGAGATTGCCGGCAAGCCAGAAGCGGACTTCGTCTTCGGTTGGATTGGAATTCCTGGCGAGCAGCGCCTCGGAGGCGACCAGCATCCCCGAGGTGCAGATGCCGCACTGGAGCGCGGCATGCTCGAGGAATTTCTGCTGCAGGGGATGCAGCTCGCCGCCCTTGGCCATGCCCTCGATGGTCCTGATTTCATGGCCCTCGGCCTCGGCCGCGAGCATCAGGCAGGAGCAGACCAGGCGGCCGTCGAGCGTAATCGAGCAGGCGCCGCAATCGCCGGAGGCGCAGCCCTCCTTGGAGCCGGTCAGCGCCAATTGCCCGCGCAAGGCGTCGAGCATGGTCTCATAGGGCTCGCACAGGAATTCGACCGGCTCGCCGTTGACCGAGGTGGTGACGTGCAGTTTCGCCATGGTGCTAGTGTCCTCCGGCGCGCTGGGCGGCGATCGCGGCGGTGCGCTTGAGCAGCACGCCGGCGGTCTTGATGCGATAGGCGATGGTGCCGCGCTTGTCGTCGATCGGACGGCAGGCGGCACGGCATGCAGCGGCGGCGGCCTCCAGCGCTGTAGCGTCGAGTTTCGAGCCGATCAGCGCCTTTGCTGCCGGTTCAACCAGCAGCACAGTCGGCGCCACCGCGCCGAGGCCGATGCGGGCCGCAGTGCAAACGCCGTCCTTCAAGGTCAGGCTGACGCCGATGCCGACCACCGCGATATCCATCTCGGTACGCGGGATCATCCGCAGGTAAGCGTCGCCGGAGCCCGCAGGCCGCGGCGGCAGCGCAAAACTGACGAGGATCTCGCCCGGCTTGAGGTTGGTCCGTCCCGGCCCGGCCGGCACGTCCTCGACCTTGATCTCGCGGCGGCCATTCGGGCCCTGCACCGTGACGATTGCGCCCGCCGCGATCATCGCCGGCACGCTGTCGCCGGCCGGCGAGCCGTTGCAGAGATTGCCGCCGGCGGATGCGCGGCCCTGCACCTGCTTGGAGCCGATCAGGTTCACGGCCTCGAGCACGCCGGGCCAGACCTTGCCGAAGCGTGCGTGCTCGGCGAGCTCCATGCCGGAGACGGCAGCACCCACGCGGAAACCGCCATCGGCGGCCTCAGTAATCTCGGTCATCTCGCCGATCTTCTTGATGTCGACGATCAATCCCGGCCGCACCAGGCCGGCGCGCATTTGCACCAATAAGTCGGTACCGCCTGCCATAATGCGGGCGGCACTCCCGGCGGCAGCAAATGCGCCAATCGCTTCATCAAGCGTGCGCGGTGCTACGTATCGGATATCGGTCATGTGGCTTTTCTGGACTCCCTCGGCTGCTTGTTCCCATAATTCGCGGGCGTGTGGCCTTATTGCTGGCCAGCAGATCGCAAGCCTACACGGCAGAGCACGCTCCGAACAGCCGTCGAGGTGCGGTGGAAAGCGCAGGCTCCTATGCAGGATGCGCGCTTGCGCGGCCCCGGCGCAGCCCGCGCCGAAGCGGCGGTCATGGAACGTTCACGTCCAAAGCCCCGGCGAACCCGGCTTGTGCGCATCCGAGACGGGCGGCATGGGGCTTGCTTGCGTTGAGCAGCGGATTGGTGAAGCATGCCGGCCGCTGTGGCATGCGTGCCGGCGCAACGACAAATCGGGAGACGGCGAATGGTCGATGTTTCGCGCAGAACGCTCCTCAAGCTCGCGGCCAGCGTGCCGCCGGCAATCGCGGTCCCGGCCATCCTCCCATCGCGCGCGATCGCCGCGGCCAAGGGCAAGACCATCACCGCGGTGATGCATTCGGACCTGCGCATCATCGATCCCGGCTTCACCACCGCCTACATCACCCGCGACCATGGCTACATGGTCTACGACACGCTGCTCGGCATCGATGCGAGCTTCAAGGTCCGGCCGCAGATGGCGGAGTGGACGATCTCCGACGACAGGCTCACCTACACCTTTACGCTGCGCGACGGACTGAAATGGCACGACGGCGCGCCTGTCACGGCGGAGGACTGCATCGCCTCGCTGAAGCGCTGGGCCACCAATGACGGCACGGGACAGAAGCTGATGGACTTCACGGCGGCGCTCGAGGCCGCCGGACCCAGGACCATCGTGCTCAAGCTGAAGGAGCCGTATGGCCTGGTGCTGGAGAGCATCGCAAAGCCTTCCTCCTATGTCGCGTTCATGATGCCGAAGCGGCTCGCCGAAACGCAGCCGGGCAACCAGATCGCCGAACAGATCGGCTCCGGCCCGTTCAAGTTCTTGACCGCCGAATTCCAGCCGGGCGTCAAGGCGGTCTACGAGCGCAACGCCGATTACGTGCCGCGCAAGGAGAAGCCGGAATGGACCTCCGGCGGCAAGGTGGCGAAGGTCGATCGCGTCGACTGGATCACGATGCCCGACGCACAGACCGCGATCAACGCGCTGCAATCCGGCGACATCGATTTCCTGGAGCAGCCGTCGATCGACATGGTGCCGGTGCTCGAGACCAATCCCGACCTGACCGTGGCCGTGCTGAACAAGTTCGGCTTCCAGATCGAAGGCCGGATGAATTTCCTGCACCCGCCGTTCGACAACCCCAAGATCCGCCGCGCCGCGTTCCTGGCGATGAACCAGAAGGACGTGCTCGACGCCACCGTCGGCAATTCCAAATATTACGAGATCTGCGGGGCCTTTTTTGCCTGCGACACGCCGCTCGCTAGCGACGCCGGCGCGGAGACGCTGATCAAGGGCAACGGCATGGCCGAGGCCAAAAAGGCGCTCGCCGCCTCGGGCTATGACGGCACGCCGGTCGTGATCATGATCCCCGGCGACGTGCAGACGCTGAAGGGACCGCCGACCGTCGCGGCGCAGCTGTTGCGCGCGGCCGGCTTCAACGTCGACGCGCAGGTGACGGACTGGCAGACCGTGGTCAGCCGCCGCGCCAGCCAGAAGCCGCCGAAGGAAGGCGGCTGGAACATGTTCTTCACCTTCACGGGCGCCACCGAAACGATGAACCCGATCGTCAACAACCAGATTGCCGCGAACGGCAAGCGCGCCTGGTTCGGCTGGCCGGAGAACGCCAAGATCGAGCAGATGCGCGACGCCTTCGCGCGCGCGACCGCCCCTGAAGCCCAGAAGCAGCTCGCAGTCGACATCCAGACGGAGGCCTATGAGCAGGTGATCTATATCCCGCTCGGCCAGTTCCGGATGCCGAGCGCCTGGCGCAAATCACTGACCGGCGTGCTGGACGGTCCGGCGCCGCCGGTCTTCTGGAACGTCGACAAGACCGAATAGAACCGGCGGCGCGATTTTTCGCGCCGCCCCACCTCTCCCCGACGGGGAGAGGTACCTGCGCGTCACTGGCCGTTGGTCCGGCGCGCGGCCTTTGGCGCCTCGTCCTTCAGCTTCTCCAGCGCGCCGGGCATCATCTGCCCGAACATCGAGCTCAGCATCGCGGTCGGAATCAACCCTGCATTGCTGTTCTCCTGCGCGGCGCCGCCCGACATCAGGAACTGCGGCACCAGCGGCTGGTTGATCCGGGTCAGCGCGTCGGCGAACTTCGCGAAGTTCTGCTCGGCCAGCCGGTACTCCGGCCCGCCATAGGCATCGACCGACAGCTTGGTCGCCTGCGCGTTGGCGGTGCCGACCGCAAGCACCCGGTCAGCCTCGCCCTGGCCTTCGAGCCGCGACTGCTCGCCGACCGCGGCCGCCGTCACCTTCCTCGTTTCGGCATCCTTCTGCGCACGGGCGAGCGCGGCCGCGCCCTCGTTCTCGTTGACCTTGACCTGGATCAGCGATTGCGTCAGCGCCGACTGCGCCGCCGCCGTCGCCTTGGCCTCGTTGAGCGTGCGCTCCTGCACCGCGGCCTTCTCCTGCTCCTGATAGGTCTCGATCTGCTCGCGCGCGATCTGGCGCGAGCGCAGCTGGATCAGGATGTTCTCGATGGTGTGGTCGCCGGCGGCGGCGCGCGGCGTGCCAATCAGGACCTCCTGGAGGTCGAGCGAATAGCCCTCGAACTTCGCCTTCATCACCCGCGCCGATTCCTCCTGGATCGCGGCGCGGTTCTGCAGCAGTTCGATCAGCGTCATCTTCTGCGCGATGTTCTTGAAGAACGCGCTGACCATCGGGTCGAGCGTCTGCTCGACCAGCTTCTTCACGTCGCCGAAGCGCTGGATGATCATCGGCGCCTTCTTGTAGTCGATATGCATCACCACCGAGAGCGGCAGCGTCGGCTCGAACGCGTCCTTGGTGATCAGCGATATCTCCGACAGGTTCTAGTCGAGCTTCATCGAACCGACCTCGCCGCGCACCCATTTCAGGATGAAGTTGACGGTCGGGATGATCTCGATCTTGCCGGCATAGGTGTTGAAGGCGTATTTGCCCGGCAACAGCGGGTCCTTCCAGACGCCACGGCCGCCGTTGAGCACCAGCTCGCCGTGGCGATACTGCTCGCCCGAAACGTCGTCGGTGCGCGGGCCGGTATAGAAGATCACGACGCCGACATTGCCGACCGGGATCACCGTCTTCGGCACCGCCTCGACGGTCGCGAACAGGCGGTTGATGTACCAGGTGCCCTCGACGATCACCTGCAGCTGCCGGCCGCGATAGCCGCCGCCGCGCAGGAATTTCTCGGGCTCCTGGAAGTTGTTGTGGAACGTCTCACCGTCGCGCAGCTCGGTGCCGACCTCCGGCGCGATGATCTCGCCCGGAGGCAGCGACGGGCCGTCATGCACGGTGACGATGCCGACCAGATCGTGATCGGCCGCCAGCACCACCGGCGCAAAGCCCCAGCGCTCGGTGATCGTGAGCTGCATACCCTCGAGCACGCCGCGTTCACGCTCGCTCAGCGCGTGGCCGTAGACGCGCTCGTCGGTAATGATCGCGAACTGGGTGGTGTTGATCGCATAGGTGCCCTCGCGCAGCACCTTGCGCTGCGGGCCCTTCTGGCCGTCGCCGAGCAGGAAGCGGCGCACGTCCTGGAAGTCCGATTTGTCCTCGGTATCGTTGGCACCGAGCACCTGCGACGACTCCAGCGCCGCGCCGTCGCGCGCGAACACATAGGCGATCTTGCCCTGGCCGACGGTCACGAGATCCGAGCGGTGAATCCGGTACATGAAGGGAAACAGCACATGCAGGCCGCCGCGCAGCACTTCGGGCTCGTAGCCGGCCTCGCCGTTCAGCGCGATGAAGCCGTCGTCGATCGAGCCCTTCAGCGACCACAGCTTTTCGACGATACCGACCTGATTGTTGGGAATGTAGCGAAACACGTTTGATACGCGCAGCAGGATCACACATGCGACCGCTGCAGCGATCCAAATGGCAGGCTGGGTTAAACCTGAACCATTAAGAAAACCGAGGAAGTCCATAGGTCCATCTCCACAATTCGCAACTGGGCGGTTTGGGAGCCCAAACCTGCACACCCAAGAATTGCGGTGCGGAAGTGTGGTGCGCGGCTTTATCCGCGCAAGGCGGTGAATATTGTTCGCTCGGCCAATCTTTTTTTGATGACGGGATGAACCGCCGATCGAGTCGCGTGACATCGATTGGCGCGATCAATTTGCTGCGATTGCATATCGTTCGCAGCGCGCCGGCGCGCCGCGCTTGACACGGCGATGGCGCGCAAAGGGCTCGCTTTCCCGGACGATGAGCTCACGCCTTTACAGGAACGTGGTTCGTTGATCAGCCGGGAATATTTCCACGCCGCTTCGGGCAAAACGCCCAACGACATCGCGGGACCGCCTGCGCGTGCCAATGCTATGGAGTCTGTTCGCTGAACCGGCGCGTCGCGAGAGCCGGCATGGAAGCACGCAGATTCTACCACGAGGGAATGCTTGCGCGGCAGCAGGCTGCCGAGAGCCGGCGCCTAGGTGGTGTGGACTCTAGGGATTCCTTTTTAGGAGCAAATCAGATTCAAAGCTGCTTTTGGGAGGCAGTCTTGGGTGTGATGGAGCGGTTGGTTTTGAGCGATGCGGCGTGGGAGCGGATGGCGCCGCTGATCATCGGTCGGCCTGACCAGAAGGGCTCAACGGGACGCGACAACCGGATGTTTGTGGAGGGCGTACTTTGGATCGTGCGTACAGGCTCTCCCTGGCGTGACCTTCCGGAGGCGTTCGGCGACTGGCGTGTTCCGGCGCTTTAGCCGGTGGAGCATCAAGGGAGTTTGGGCACGGATTTTCGAGGCGATGTCGGACGATCCGGACTTCGAATATCTGATCGTCGACTCCACCATCGTCCGGGCGCATCAGCACGCCGC
>NZ_AUGA01000008.1:0-229572 GCF_000426785.1 Bradyrhizobium sp. th-b2 | reverse complement strand
TCTTCCGCTAACGGCTCGTCCTTCGCGGTTGCGATAGGTCTTCCCCTGTTAGTCTTCACAATATTCTTGTCAGCTTCGACTGGGAAATCGCCGGGCTTGATCTCAGGCTTTTTCATCGCGGGCTCCTCGGATCGGCTATTTTACCTCGCCC
Organism: Bradyrhizobium sp. th-b2; assembly: GCF_000426785.1. Taxonomy (NCBI): domain Bacteria; kingdom Pseudomonadati; phylum Pseudomonadota; class Alphaproteobacteria; order Hyphomicrobiales; family Nitrobacteraceae; genus Bradyrhizobium; species Bradyrhizobium sp. th-b2. The sequence goes on along the minus strand of NZ_AUGA01000008.1, from coordinate 229,421 downwards.
GTCGTTGGGGTTGTTTCCGGAGTTTGCACCCCCCCTGGCTTCGGGATCACCGTGTCCTTCATATTTGTCTTCGGCATATTGGGCAGAACCTCGACCCGGTTCTCTGGTTTAAGCGCTGCACAATCCATACCGTAGATCAGTTCGCCCCTAGCTGATTGGCCGATGGGACGACATTCCTTGAGTGCCTCGGGATCGACGCCCTTGTCGTCGGCGAAAGCTGGCAGCGTTAGTAGCGAGAGCGCAGCTACAATTCTCCACATGGCTTTCCCTCCAAATTTGTTGTGAACGGTAACCGGCACCGCGACCGCAGGTTCCTCCGAGGGACTATCTGCGAAGGGAAATGGGGTTTTCCCAGGATGAAAAATCGAAGCAGAAGGCAAACAGCGACGCGCGTCGTGCTCCGGCTCATGGATCGGCGCGGTCTTAGGTCGCCGCTCGTTTGCGGTCGCGGCCTGCGATTAATCCTTCAGCCGCGCCCGGCGGCCAAACAGGACGCCGACTAGGACCGCGACGGTAAGCGCTTGCAAAGGAGCCTCGCGCGCCCAACGCCCTCGTGGGTCAAGCGGTCCACCCGGCGCCCGGCCGCCTTCGATCGTGTGGGCCACGGTCCGAGTGGTGTCCCTGGCGGTAAGGTGGCAACGTCTTCTCCGATGGTCTCATAATCGGGAGCATAATCGAAGGAACGCATAAAGTATCTCTCCGTTTAAGGGGCAGGAGAGGCCCAATGAACAGACGGATTGACGAAGCAGTAGCGGCGCGCGCCTATAAGCTTTGGGAGAAGGCCGGCAAACCGGAAGAACGGGATGAGGAGTTCTGGCATCTGGCCGAGCAGGAATTGCTCAACGAGGATAAAGGATCGCCGCTGCGGACCCCGGATACGTTGTGACCAACCTTTGCTGCGAGTGCGAGGGGATTGGCGGAGCGGATGGCGAGAACGCGCGGTAACGACCAACCCGGATTGGGCTATCACTTGAAGGTGCATTCCTTCCGCACAATCACGGCGATCCTGGCATGGGTGTTGATCGTAGCCGCCTTCTACGAGAAGCCGGAACTGCTAACTGGCGCACAGCGCATTCTCCAACGCGGCATTGAGGCGATCGGCGACGCCATTCCGCCCCCTTGGGGACCTCGCATCGAATTCGTCTTCCGGGAGATAGGTGGCCTGATCTGGCTCCAGATTACATTGGTTGTCCTCGTCCTACGGATCGGTCTTTCAACGATCGCCGGGCTTTGGCGGATGACCGCGCGCCGCGACCGGGTTCTGTATCGGTCCGAAGAGTAGCACGGCATCTGCATGTGGCGCGTAGACCATGACCATGACCACCACGATAGGATCGACCGATGGAACCAGCGACCCTGCCTGCTACCGCCTTCAAGTCGCCGGCGATCAGCCTTTCAGGCGTCGTCGACTACAATATGTACACCGCGTTTCGAACGCAGTTCGACAACGCAGCCGATAAAGACCTAGTTAGTCGTCATCGAATTGTCGACCTTAGGTGGCGATCCCGAGGTCGCCCGAATGATGGGTGAGGATGTGCGGTTCGCGAGCGAGACGGAGCCGCAACGGCGCTTCGTATTCCTCGGTAAGGCTGTGATTTATTCGGCCGGCGTTACGTTCATGAGCTTCTTCGCACGGCCGAACCGATACCTCGCGCGCGGCACGCGACTGATGATCCATGAACGCAAGCTTTCGAAAAGCTTGGTGATCGATGGCCCATTGACGACGTGCATCGCGGTTGTAAGGGCGACGCTCAACGAAATCGAATGCTCGATCGCTATGCAGAACGAGGGCTTTCAAAATCTCATCCTGGGATCGAACGTGACGATCGACGAGGTCATGCAGAAGGCGCCGTCGAACTGGTATTTGGAGGCGCAGGAGGCGAAGACGTTGGGTCTGATCGAGACGGTTCTGTAACGCTCCGAAACGACGTGACAACGCTTACTCAACCTCAGACGGAGGGCTCGGTGGGGGTAGCCCGTAACGCTCGGCGCGAGCGGCGGCCAACTTCTCCGATACTCCTTCGCTTGCTGAGCGAACTGCGCCTTGAGCGCGGGATCGCTCTCCTCGGCGGGCAAGGCGTTCAAATTGCAAGGCGTGCTCAATATACTCTGTTAACAGCTTCATTGTTGCCAAGCGCCAACAGCTTGCCTCGTCACGCGCTCTACCTGTCGAAATGCCCATTCAGATGTGGCCGGTCGGGATTATTGCGCAAGGGCAGAACGCCAAACCCTGCTCAGCGGCTGCTCGTCGAGTGCGCTCAAGAGGTGGCGAGGCCGCTCGCAGATAAGCGAAACGCCTGGTCCAATCGATGAAGTTTCTTCTGCTTCTGGCCCTTAGACTAGCGGACCTACGCGCGTCGCAGATTGAGGTGCTCAACGACCCGAAGCGGAAGTTCGATTAGGCTACCGGTTGAGGTTCTTCATCATTCGGCCTAAGGTTCTACTTCGGGGGTGTGGCAGCCTCCCCGTGAAGTGGTGATCCCACGCAAGCGCTGTTCGCTTTCTTTATGGAGCGAACACATGGACGGATTACTCATCGAACTTCCGCTTTTTCTTCTCGCAACATTTGCCGGTGCGCTTGTCGCCGGGCTTTGCGTTTGGGCTCGTCGTCTCGTCGATCTGGCTCTACATGCTCACGCCCTTGCAGACAACGACGCTCGTCATCGCGTTCGGGCTGATCGTGCAGGGCTACTCGGTCTGGAAACTTCGCCATGCACTCTACTGGCTCAAGCTCCGGCCGTTCCTGCTCGGAGGCGCAATTGGCGTGCCGGTCGGGGTGACGATCCTAACTTGGTCCAATCCCGTTCCACGTACGTATAGGTATCGGCGCCTTCCTCGTCGCATACAGTCTTTACGCGTGGTTTCGCCCCACGATCGCCCCTGCGAAGGGCGCCGCTGCAGCCGACGCCGGCGTTGGTTTTCTCAACGGCGTGCTGGGCGGCATAACAGGATTGGCGGGAATCCTAGTCACCATCTGGTGCGGCCTGCGCGGTTGGCCGAAGGACGCGCAACGCACGGTCTTCCAGCCGGTCGCGGTGACGGTTTTCCTGATGACCGCTCTGTGGATCGGCGCGAAAGGGGCTGTCACGCGGGACACTTTCGAACTGTTTTTGATCGGGCTGCCTGCGCTGTTTGCAGGAACGTGGCTCGGCCTCAAGCTCTACGGTCGGATCAACGAGGCCACGTTCCGCAAAATCGTGCTGGCGCTACTGCTGGTTTCGGGCGCTGTACTGATCTTTTAGCCGCGCTGGGGGAAGGTTTCGACTTCTACCGTGACGTGGCTGAGATCGCGCAGGCCGCCCTCAGTAGATGGGCCGCGCGCCGGTTTCTTACGCGCCCAACCAATGAGGATGGTGGATACTCATCGGCTATCGCGCCAAGCGTCTAAATACAAGGACGACCTTCGTACTTCTTCAACGTCCGTCCTTGATACGCCAATGTCTTTGAGCAGCCGATCGTCTAATTCGAGAAGCTCGCTGTATTGACGGCGTCGCTCTAACCACAATGCTATTCCGGCCAACTGCGCGAGCGGAAATTGCCAGAACCATCTAGTATCCGGAAAAGCGGGTAAAGCTGCGTGGGACGTATCGGATGAAGCTCGCGCTATGTTGCTGCAAGACATGTTTCACCTCCGTAGTGGAGCGAAACAACGCTTGGCTCGAGAGCTTGTCGGGCGGTTGTCGAGGGCCCGAGCTTCGAGGGCTATCATATTCCCCTTCTGCTCACAAGCTGAGGCTGAGGACCGCTTGTGGCCCTTCTCGGACATGTCGCGATGTCCGACTTGAGTCCGTTGTTCGGACAACAGCGGACATCGCTCTTCAATCTGGTTCCGTGCGGCCGCTTCTGGCGCAAGGCGGCCGTTCACGCGCAACAGGGGGCTTGGAGGCGCTTGCTTTTGAAGGTACACGGGCGCGTTTTCAGGCGGGTCCTTGGAGCGACACCGGGACATATCTCGCCTCGCACCATCTTTCCCAACCCCCCTCGGTCCCGGACTCGGCGGGGGTATTATTGATGACCAAAAGGCGCCGGTGCGACAAACTGTCAAGATGACGAGGAACATTCGGCAGCTCGCGGCATTTTCCAGGATCGAACAAACTGGAGGCTACGAGATGAAATACGTGTTGGCTGTTGCCGCTGTTGTCGCCCTTGCCACCCCCGCTTTCGCTGATGAAGTTGGTGTCCATGTCGGACCCGTGGGTGCCGGCGTAACCACTGGCGAATCCCACGTCGATCGGGACCGCGACCGCGACCGCACCACCGTGATCAAGGAGCGCGAGCCCGCCGATCGCACGACCGTCATCAAGAGGGAGCATAACGAACCGCGCGAAAAGACTATCATCAAAGAGCGCGATTGATTTGCAGGGCCCCCGCATCGGCGGGGGCCTTTTCCATTCTATTAGCAGCGATGCCGCTCCGTACCGACTTGAGCAACGGGTCGGGCTGACGCCTGCGGGCGGGGCGACCCGGATAGCGCGCACCCGCTGAAGGGATAAGGTCACCGCGCATCTTACGGACGAACATCTCAACGATGGCGACTGCGACGTCTATCTGTGCGGTCCGCCGCCGATGGTCGAGGCGGTGCGGAGCTTCTTCGCGGCGAAGGGCATGAACCCGTCGCACTTCTTCTATGAGAAGTTCTCAGCAACGGAAGCAGTGGCGGCATGATCTTCTCCAACCGATTTGCCGGTAAGACGCTGGTCGTAACCGGCGCCGCGCAAGGCATTGGCCGGGCCGTGGCGCTGCGGGCTGCGGCCGAGGGCGGCAACGTCCTGTTTGTCGATCGCGCGGACTTCGTAGATGACGTCGCGGCGGAGGCGGGCGCCCGCGGGCGTAGCTTCGTTTGCGATCTCGAAACGTACGATGGGGCGGCTAGCGCCATGGCTGAGGCGCTAGGCCGTTTCGGCGGCATCGATATCCTCATCAACAATGTCGGCGGCGCGATCCGGATGCGGCCATATAACCGGTTCGAGCCTCAGCAAATTGATACAGAGATCCGACGTTCGCTGATGCCGACGCTTTGGTGCTGCCACGCGGTTCTTCCTCACTTCTTCCTCAAGAGCGGTGGGGGCACCATCGTCAACATCTCATCGAACGCCACCCGAGGTATTCACCGAGTGCCATATTCAGCGGCGAAGGGCGGCATCAATGCCGCCACCCAGAGCCTGGCGATGGAGTACGCCTCTCAGTCTCTCTCGACAGGCTCGTGTAATTTCCCGACGCGCGTCTACGAGAACGCACCGGACCTTGTCGAGTGGCTCGCATCCGAGATGCTCGCTTATGATGTAAAACCGGAGATCGAAGCGTTCGACCTCTCGATGATCTTCCAAGCTGTTGCGATGCAGAAACAGAGCAAAATCAAGGGGCCATTGCACGTCCAATTCGTGATGGGCGTAAAGAACGCGATGCCTGTCGATCGGGAAACGTTTGAGTTTTACATAAAGACGCTGAAACGGCTCGCGCCTGACGCAACATGGACTGGCGCCGGTATCGGGAAGGACCAGATTACGGTCAACGCATGGTCACTCGAGCTAGGCGGCCATTGTAGAACCGGGCTTGAGGATAATGTCCGATTAGATCGAGGGCGGCTTGCGCCTTCGAACGCCGCGCTTGTCGAACGTGTTGTCGAGCTTTGCGACCGATATGGGCGACATCCGGCGACCGTGCGAGAGGCGCGCACGCTGTTGAAACTCACAGTATAAGCTCGTCCGGCCGACGCGAACAGCGGCGGCCGGCTTGCTTGCATCAATGGGCGTGCGTGCCTCAGGGGTGAACGCGGATGATTGTCTTCCCCTTGCGTCGCTCGGTTGGATTCAGGGCGTCGACGGCCTCGTCGAGGGTCGACACCTTGCCGATGTTCGTCCGCAGTCGTCCGTCGCGGAAGCGCTGGGCGATCTCACTCAGTTGGGCACGATCGAACTCGACGACGAAGTCGACCGCGCGGCCATCGGCGGGCCGTATCTCGGCCGGCCCGACGACGGAGACCAGCGTTCCTCCGGCTCGAACCAAACCTGCGGACCGTTTCCCGATGTCGCCGCCGATGCCATCGAACACCAGATCTATTCCGCCAACATCTTTCAGGGCGTCGTTGTCGAGGTCGACGAACTCCTTCGCGCCGAAGTCGAGGGCCGTCTGACGGTCGGCGGCGCGTCCGGTGCCGATGACGTAGCCACCGGCATCTCGTGCGAGTTGCGTCACCATCGAACCGACTGCGCCGGCTGCGCCATGCACCAGGACGCTCTGCCCCGCCTGAAGGCGGCCGTGCAGGAACAGTCCCTGCCATGCGGTGAGGCCCGAGATCGGCAGACTCGCGCCCAGTGTGAAGTCGACATCACCCGGGAGCGGCGCGAGGTCGCGCGCCTCCATGGCGACATACTCCGCCAAGGTCCCGTCGCGATACCAGTCGGTGAGGCCGAACACGCGCTGTCCCACTGACAGCCCCGTCGTGCCGTAGCCGAGAGCGGTGACCACTCCGGCCAGCTCGTGGCCGGGGATCGACGGTGTTCGATCACGGTCGAGGCGATCGGTCCAGGTTGAGGGCCACTCTAGCTCGGTCGGGACGAATCCCGACGCGTGAACTTGAACGATGACGTCGTTTATCGCCGGCTGCGGCTCGGGCCGCTTTACCAGCTTCAACCCGGCCGTTCCCGCGGTCTGATCCGTTACAACGATCGCCTTCATGTGAATATCTCCTCGGTCATCTGTCTCTCTGTCGGATTTTGCCGGGCGCGCGGAAGCTCCGGAGATCCACAAAATGCCAGGCAGTGCTTAAGTAGAACTTCCGATAGATCGGGAGCGCTTCAGTCACTGGTGCTAGCTAACAGATGCGTTGCGTATGACCGCACAACAGTACCAAGATTGATGATTCTAGCTGTACCACGACGTTGGCCGCCTTCCCGTGGAACTCAATCTTGCAAAAAAGGGGGCCATTGAACCTCCTCAGATTGTTCTACGCATGGTGAAATTTCATGATGCGTCGAGGATATCTCGATGGTTGCCGCCATGTTCGGCGCGCAATCCGCGCGCATGTTTCGGATCTGGTTGGCCATTCCACAGCCTGAGGCGGGAATGACCCGGCATTGGATTGAAGAAACCCTCCAATTAAGGATCCAAGGAGATCTTTGACGGTGCGAGTGGTCGCCACAGCCACGTCTCGCCGGCAACAAGGGATGATGTGCGAGCGGCGGAATAGGCAACGTGAATGCGCGCTTTTTGGAAAGCGTTATGGGCTTGCCGCTGTCGCCACTTGAACTTACGTTGTTTCAAACCTAGCGAGATGACCGCCCCCTTGACGGCCTTGCCGACCCGGCGATCAGCCAGCTGAAAGCCGGCTAGGTAGATCACACCGAGCGTGAATACAGATTTTGATTCCGCCATTCTGGAGTTCGCTCAAGGCAGACGTTGGTGTGGAACTCCTGGACTTAGCGCTCTAGGTGGGCTGCCCATTTGGAAACTAGCATTTGGAAAGGCGCCGCGTTGCCGGCCGCCAGCACCTAGTCTCAGGCCGCATCCAACGATCTCAGATCTCCCGCAAGTCCCGTTCTCGCCTAGGACGCCGCAACGAATTCGCAACGAATTGAGTGAAACGACCGTGAAAAGAACGCGACCAATGCGGTCCCCACATCAAGAAAGATCAATAACCTAGAAGATGCTCACTGCGTTCGGGACGCAGGGAACCGAATGTTGGAATAGGCGGTTGCGCTACAGCCTTTTAGATTCCGAGGTGCGCTGCACCGACCGCGGCGCCGAGCACCTAAGCTATCCGGCCTATGCGTGCATTCAGGCGCATATTCTGTCTTGATCCTCACCCAGATCGCCTCGCTTCATCCGTTGCCCGCCGGTTACACATCGGCTTGCGCAGCGTCCGAGCCAATCTCGCAAGGCGGCGTCCTTTGTAAGCATTTTACCGATAGCGGAGAACACAGCGGTGCTGATCGCTTGTTGCTGGCTGCGCAGGTGGTCCTCAAGCAGTTTGTGGCGGGTAACGTAGCCGGCATTCACGCCTGGGATTGAATGGTTCATCAGCAGCTTTGCGTCGAATTCCGAAACTCCAGCAGCTGTTGCAATGGTCCGGAATGTTTGACGAAGATCGTTACCCCACTTCGAAAGGGTATCGCGATCCTCTTTTGTTTCAGCAAGATGGCCTGACTCACTGTCGCCGGGAAAGATCCATTTCCGCTACTGCAACGGATACATCTGCCTACCGAAGCGTATTGCCCGAATGAGACACAGTATCATTTCTCGGGAGAGTGGGATGTCGAAAGCCCGCTTCCTGCCGCCCTTTGGCTTTTCGATAAACAGAGTTCGGCGGCGAAAGTCGACGTGACTCGGCTTTACCTGCTGTAATGCGGTAGTCCGAGATCCACAGAGCAGCGTGAGCAGATGAAATTCGCGGCGGACCGGATTTTCGAGGGCAGCCAACTCCAGGAACCATTCGGTCAAGTCGCTCGCGCCCATGCCGGTATCTCGGCGCTTCTCCTCATTCCAGTCGACGGCGTCTGCTGGGTTGTCGCGTGGCAGCAATCTGTTGGTCTTGCGAGCATGATTGTAGATTGCGCGCAGCGTTCGCAAGCAGCCATTTGCGATATAGGGACCGTTCTCTTTCGTAATGTCGTCGTGCTTCATGGCAACGCGAGCAGGATCCAACGCGAGTTCGCCTAGTGAAGTATCAAGCCATTCCGCAAAGAGGCGTTCTACGTGATCGCGATAACCGCTTATGGTCTTTTCACTGCGACCCTTTCGGATCAAGTGGGCTTCCCGATATCGCTGCCATGCTTGCCTAAGGGTGATTGTCGAAACCTCGATTTTCGCCTCGTTCCCAGCGTGGCCGGAGCCTGTGTCTCCATCTTGCTTCGCCGTCTTCGGATGCTGTCCTCTGCTGATCTGAGCCAGATATTCCTTCGCGATCGCGCGCGCTGCTCGGGTCGTCAACTCGCGCGTGTCGCCGATAGATACTCTGATCGAAGACGCCCGCTTTCCTCCCTGCCGGAGATCGCCTTGGACGGTGAAGGTTCTTTTCCTCTTCCCAACGACGACGAAGAATCCCTTCAATTCAGTGTCGCGGGCAAGATACCAGCCGTCCTTCGGGGTGGGTAACTGAGCGATGCTCTTATCGCTCAGGGGCATGCGAATGTCGTTCATTGGGGGAAGCCAGTCGACTAAAACGGTTTTGAAACGGTGTTGGCGAACCGGGGTGTTTGGAGGTGTGGGTTCGATGTACTGCGAAGCTATGCGACAAAGCCCTGTAAAACAAAGGACTTCTGAAGGTTCGTCGTAGCGTAGAGCAGATTTAGAAATCGCAGCGAAGCGCGGATTTTGAACTCTTAATCAGCGGGTCCCAGGTTCGAGCCCTGGTGCGCCCACCAAGCTTTCATAGCTTAGGTTCGCCCTCGTAACGGTCATTCCGACCAGCGGTCGTGTCTATTCCGGCAACGCCCGCGCGCGTTTGCTCCGCTTCCCAGTCCGATCTCAATTTGCGTGCGTCTGCGTTTCGCATGAGCCTGCCATTGTCGCGCCGACCGATTGCGGCCGGCGGCACCTCATTCCGCGATAGCTCCTGCATCATGCGTCGGAGCATGCCCGCTATTGCGGGGACTTTCGCAGACGTTCTGCTCGATCACTGTTCGGCGTCGGCGCAGCTTGAAGAAAGTTCGTCACGCCGGGCTCGTGGTCACCGCTCCGACGAAGCCGGCCGCGAGCGGGTGGAGCGATGTGTAAGGCGCTGGGCGAGGGGCAGGCGCGCGCCGAAGGACGGTTGACAGCGAGGCCCGCCCATCTTAATCAGCCAATCAACTAATTAATCATTTAATTAAGGCAGAAACCCTAGGGAAAGAATCCGCCTGATGCTGGCCGGCCAAAGATATCCGAAGCTGCTTGCCCCGTTCGGTGGCGGCTTCGCTCGGCTGGAACACCACGCGCTCACGGATTCCATGCAGACCGGCCTCGAACGGGCCGAGGCGGCCTTGTCTGGCAGGCGGCATTCCTTGCTGAGCCTGCGGCGGCACGGTGTCGGCACAATCGACGCGGGCGCCATTCCGCCGAATGACACCGGCGACCGCGCCAAACCGTCGATCCCGGAACAAGCTGACCAGCACCCCTGCGATCACCGACGCGGGCGTACCCCGATCCTTGCCGTCAAATCCTGCATGCGTGTCCGCTCGCGCGTGGGCCGCGCCACGTTGCGCGCCCGACGGCGACGTCGCGGATCGGCGCCTTCTGCTCGAATCAGCGTGGGCTTTGTTCACCCGTACGAAAATGAGGATTGAGGCGTAAACGATGGGACGTCGATCTGAAGTACTGATGGCGCAAGAGACGGCCGGCACGGACAATCGACGCGTGATACAGGTGGTATCGCGCGCATTCGACATCGTGCGTTGCTTCGAGGGTCGAAGCATGCGCCTCGGCAATCGCGAGATCGCCGATCGCTGCGGGCTTCCGCGATCGACGGTCTCTCGTCTCACATTGACCCTCACCCAGATCGGTCAATTGATCTATCTGCCGCACGAGCAGAAATATGCTCTGGCTCCCGACGCCAACACGGCCGGCGCCCCGTTGCTCGCGGAGGGTTGCGACAGGCCGGCCTGTGCCGAAGAGCGAGTACTCCCGGACGCGCAAGCATCGATGCCGCGGGGGACGAGCTCGCGCTTCGAGTACTTCGAAGACCAGCGCAACTCGGTTGCCGGGCCGCTTGCGGCGACGCCACCTTACCGCTGACGCTTCGGCCTGTTCCGAGGCGGAATGACCGGGACCATCGCCACGAGCCCACAGTCACGAAACATCTGAAACGAAGGGGAAACGCATGTCTGAAGCATATATCATCGACGCTGTTCGCACGCCGCGGGGCATCGGCAAGCCGGGCAAGGGTGCGCTGTCGCACCTGCACCCGCAGCAACTGGCAGCAACGGTGCTCGGCGCGCTCAAGCAGCGCAACAAGCTCGATACGTCGACCGTCGACGACATCATCTGGTCGACGTCGACCCAGGAAGGCAAGCAGGGCGGCGATCTCGGACGGATGTCGGCGCTCGCGGCCGGATACGACATCAACGCCAGCGGCACGACGCTGGATCGTTTCTGCGGCGGCGGCATCACGTCGGTGAACCTTGCGGCGGCGTCGGTGATGTCGGGAATGGAGGATTGCGTCATCGCCGGTGGCACCGAGATGATGAGCTATCAACAGACCCTCGCAGCCGAGCGCTCCAAGGCCGGACAGCCGGCGCGGATGATGGGTTCGGGCAATCCGGCGCTTGACGAAATTCACCCGCAGTCTCACCAGGGCGTGTGCGGCGACGCGATCGCCACGCGTGAGGGGATCAGCCGGGAGGCCTGCGATGCCCTTGCCCTGGTCAGCCAGCAGCGCGCCAAGCGGGCGATTGATGAAGGCCGCTTCGCCAAGTCGGTCATCCCCGTGCTCAACGACGACGGCAGCGTCGCCCTCAATCGCGAAGAATTCCCGCGCCCCGAGACCACTGCCGAAGGACTGGCATCGCTGAAGCCGAGCTTCGAGCAGCTTGCCGATTTCGATCTCGGCAACGGGGTGACATTCAAGAAGCAGATCCAGCGCCGCTATCCGGACCTCGACTGGAAGGGCGTGCATCATGCCGGCAACAGCTCCGGCGTGGTGGACGGCGCCGCCGCGGTGCTGATCACCTCGAAGGAATATGCCGAGAAGCACGGCCTCAAGCCGCGCGGCCGCATCGTGGCCTATGCCAACCAGGGAGACGACCCGACGCTGATGCTCAACGCGCCGGTTCCGGCGGCCAAGAAGGTTCTCGCCAAGGCCGGCCTGAGCAAGGACGACATCGACGTCTGGGAGATCAACGAGGCCTTCGCGGTCGTCGCCGAGAAATTCATCCGCGACCTCAAGCTGGATCGCGAGAAGGTCAACATCAACGGCGGCTCGATCGCGCTCGGCCACCCGATCGGCGCGACCGGATCGATCCTGATCTGTACGGCGCTCGACGAACTCGAGCGCAGCGGCGGACGTTACGGTCTCGTCACCATGTGTGCCGCCGGCGGCATGGCGCCGGCCATCATCATCGAACGCATCTGAGCTCGAAAGGAACCTGCAATGAAACTCGATTCATCGGTCGCCGCCGTCGTCACCGGCGGCGCTTCCGGCCTCGGCGCAGCTACCTCGCGGGCGCTCGCCGCGAAAGGCGTGAAAGTCGCGATCTTCGACTTCAACGAGGAGAAGGGTGAAGCCATCGCCAGGGAAATCGGCGGCGTGTTCTGCAAGGTCGATGTCACCTCCGACGGGCAGGTCGATGCGGGCTTCGCCAAGGCCCGCGCGGCGCACGGCCAGGAGCGCATCCTGGTGAACTGTGCAGGCACCGGCAACGCGGTGAAGACCGCCGGCCGGGACAAGAAGACCGGCGAACCTACTCACTTCCCGATCGACGCCTTCAACCGCATCATCCAGATCAACCTCGTCGGCACCTTCCGCTGCATCGCCAAGTCGGCGCAGGGCATGCTGTCGCTGACGCCGCTGGAGCACGGCGAGCGCGGCGCGGTCGTCAATACGGCGTCCGTCGCGGCCGAGGACGGCCAGATGGGGCAGGCCGCCTATTCGGCCTCGAAGGCCGGCGTCGTCGGCATGACCCTGCCGATCGCGCGCGACCTGATGGCCGAGGGCATCCGCGTCAACACCATCCTGCCGGGCATCTTCAACACGCCGCTGCTGCAGGGCGCTCCGGAGAACGTGAAGGCCGCGCTCAGCGCGTCGGTGCCGTTCCCGAAGCGTCTCGGCATGCCGGAGGAATATGCGCAGCTGGCGCTGACCATGATCACCAACGGCTACTTCAACGGTGAAGACGTTCGCCTCGATGGTGCCATCCGCATGGCCCCGCGCTAGGTGACTACAGGAGACGAAAGCGATGTCCGAAGAAACGCCGGTCCTCACTGAAGTCCGCGGACCGATACTGATCATCACCCTGAACCGGCCGGAAGCCAAGAACGCGGCCAATCTCGCCCTCTCCAAGGGCGTGGCTGCGGCGATCGACCGGCTCGACGCCGACGATGCCCTTGGCGTCGGCATCATCACCGGCGCCGGCGGCACGTTCTGCTCGGGCATGGACCTCAAGGGGTTCCTGAAGGGCGAGCGGCCGTCGATCCCCGGCCGTGGCTTTGCCGGCCTCACCGAGGCGCCGCCGAAGAAGCCGCTGATTGCGGCCGTCGACGGCTATGCGCTCGCCGGCGGGATGGAGATCGCGCTGTCGTGCGACATGATCGTCGCGAACGGCAACGCCAAGTTCGGGATCCCTGAGGTGAAGCGCGGGCTGGCCGCTGCGGCCGGCGGGCTGATCCGCATGCCGCGCCAGATGCCCATTCGCGTGGCGATGGAGTTCGCACTGACCGGCGAGTTCTTCGGCGCCGAGCGCGCCTACGAACTCGGCATCATCAACCGCGTGACCGATGGCCCCGCGCTCGACGCCGCGCTTGAGCTTGCGGCAGCGATCGGCGCCAACGGCCCGCTCGCGGTCAAGGCATCCAAGCAGGTGATCGTCGAATCCCGGCTCTGGCCGGAAGACCAGATGTGGAAGAGGCAACAGGAGATCGTCGGTCCTGTCTTCGTATCCGAGGATGCCCGCGAGGGCGCGGCGGCCTTTGCAGAAAAGCGCGCGCCGAACTGGAAGGGCAAGTAAGCCATCGACTGTTTCGGTAACGGAGCGCCGGTTTTGATTGAATCAGAACCGGCGCTCCGAATTTTTACGCCGGCCGGTGTCCACGTCGCTTCTTCACGCGAACCGGTGCCCACTTCGCTCGAAAACGCTCTATTGGGGGAATGATGCGCAGCTTTACCGAAGATCAGGTCATTTTCCGCGACTCCTACCGGAAGTTCCTCGCCGGCGAGATCGCGCCCCATATGGAGGAGTGGCGAGAGGCCGGCATCGTCGACCGCAACGCGTTCAAGAAGGCCGGCGACCTCGGCTTCCTGATGATCTGGCCTGAGGAAAAATACGGCGGCATGGGCGACGCTGACTTCCGCTATGAGCAGATCATCATCGAGGAGACCGCGCGCTCCGGCTGCAAGGGCTGGTACAACACGCTGCACAGCCGCCTGGTTGGCTCTTATTTCAAGCGCTTCGGCACCGAGGAGCAGCGTGATCGATTCCTGCCCAAATGCGTCAGCGGCGAGACGATCCTGGCGATCGCGATGACCGAGCCCGGCGCGGGCTCAGACCTCGCGGGCATGCGCACGATGGCGGAGGACAAGGGCGATCATTTTCTGCTCAACGGCTCGAAGACCTATATTTCCAACGGCATCAATTCCGACGTGGTGATCGTGGCCGCCAGGCTCGCCGGTGCCGAGAAGAAGCATGCCATGGTGCTGCTGATCGTCGAGCGCGGCATGGAAGGCTTCGAGCGCGGCCGCAATCTCAAGAAGATGGGCATGCCGGCGCAGGACACCGCCGAACTTTTCTTCCACAATGTGAAGGTGCCCAAGGCCAACGTGCTGGGAGAACCGGGCAGGGGCTTCTACTATCTCATGGAAGGCCTTGCGGAGGAGCGGCTAATCTCCGCGGTCGGATCGATCGCCAATGGCCGCAAGGCGTTCGACATCACGCGTGCCTACGTGATGGAACGCAAGCTGTTCGGAAGGCCTCTCGCCGAACAACAGAATACCCAGTTCCGCATGGCGGAGATGGATGCGGAAATCGATCTGGTGCAGGTCTATGTCGATCACTGCGTGGCCGAGCACAATGCCGGACGCCTGACCAGCAATATGGGCGCCAAGGCCAAGATGATGTCGTCGGAAGTCGAGTGGAAGATGCTCGACCTCGGCGTGCAGCTGCATGGCGGTGCAGGATACATGGATGAATATCCGATCAGCCGCATGTTCACCGACGCGCGCGTCAATCGGATCCTGGCGGGAAGCTCCGAAGTGATGCGGCTCATCATCGGCCGTGATGTCTTCTCGGAGCATTACAAGAGCATTCTGGATTAGCCGATCGCCGCCGCGATCAGCTATCTGCCTCGCTCCGCGTCAGCCGCGCGCCTGGCGCAGCGGCTCGCGCACGTGCTCCTTCGAGCGCAGCAGCGCATCGACGAAGATCGGCTCCCAGGAGCGGATGTGGCTGCGCAGCAGGGTCGGTAGCGCCTCGGTCTCGCCGGCGAGCGCGAGTTCGATCAGCCGGTAATGCTCGGGCACCGACGCCAGCTGCCGCTCGTGGCCCGCGCGGGAGCTGATGCCGTAGAGCCGCATCTTGTCGCGTAGGCCCATCACCATGTCGGTCAAGAGCTCGTTGCCGGCTGCTGCGATGAACTCACGATGATAGTTGCGGTCGGCTTCCAGATAGAGCTGGACGTCGTCGTTCTCGACGGCCCTGGCGATCTGGTCAGCCCAGCCGCGCACCGCCGGAAGATCCCGCGGGGGATTGGCGGCGACCAGCACGGCGGCGTGCAACTCCAGCACCTCGCGCATGTCGAACAGATTGCGCAGCTCGGTCAGCGTCGGCTCCACCACCTTGAAGCCGCGGTTGCGCATCGGCTCGACCAGGCCGCCGCGGCTGAGCTCGAGCAGCGCCTCGCGCACCGGCGTCGAGGAGACGCCGAGGCTCGCGGCGAGGCTAGGCACCGAATACATCGTGCCCGGGAGGCTCTGCCCTGAAATGATCTCGGCGCGCACCCGCTGCAGCACCTGTTCGCGCAAATTCTGGTCCATGGGTGGTCGTGGTCGCCTCTCGCTCCGAGCTCCGATTCGTCTCTGATTATTACTTAGCCTTGACGAGGGCGGTAGCGTATGACGTAAATGTGTAACGCGTTACTAAGATGCGTCACTAGGGGTGACTGATCGTGAGATGGCGGTGAAACAGCGTCTGCCCGGCTATTGCACGCTTTGCCGCTCGCGCTGCGGTGCCGTCACCGTGGTCGAGGACGGGCGTCTTGTCGGCGTAGAGGTATTAAATAACCACCCGACCGGCGGCGCGCTTTGCGCCAAGGGCCGGGCCGCCCCCGAAATCGTCGCCAGCCCGCGCCGCCTGACCGTGCCGCTGAAGCGGACCCGTCCGCGCGGTGCCGCCGATCCGGGCTGGGTCGAGGTGTCCTGGGACGAGGCGTTGACCGAGATCGCCGACCGGCTCGGCACGATCCGCGCCGAGAGCGGTGCCGAAGCCGTCGCATTCGGCGTCACCACGCCGAGCGGCACGCCGATGGTCGATAGCTTCGAGTGGGTCGAGCGCTTCATCCGCGGCTTCGGCAGCCCCAATTTGATCTATGCGGTCGAGATCTGCGGCTGGCACAAGGACTACGCGCATGCGTTGACCTTCGGCCGCGGCATCGGCTTTCCCGATTACGACAACGCCGATGCCATCATCTTGTGGGGCCACAATCCGGCCCGCACCTGGCTCGCCCAGGCGACGCGGATTGCGGACGCGCGGCGGCGCGGCGCCAAGGTCGTGGTGGTCGATCCGAAGCCGAACGGCTCGGGTCAGCAGGCCGATCTCTGGCTGCGCATCCGCCCGGGCGCCGACGGCGCGCTCGCGATGGGCGCGATCCGTCATCTCATCGCGAGCGGCAGCTTCGATGCTGAATTCGTCAACGCATGGACCAATGGATCGCTGCTGGTCGATCGCGCGACCGGCCGTTTCCTGCGCGCCGACGCGCTGTGGCCGGATGGCGCGGCGGACGCCTTCGTTCGTCTCGATGCGTCGGGCGCGCCGGTGCCCTGCGACACAAGCCACGCGCCGGAGAGCGGCGGCCGGCTGCGTGGCGCGCTATCGATCCGTGCGCGCGACGGCCGGATGATATCGGCGGCAACCGCGTTCGAATTGCTGGCCGAGCGCGTTGCGCCTTACACGCCGGCGCACGTGGCGGAATTGACCTGGCTACGTACCGAAGATGTCGACGCGTTCAACGCGTTGCTCGAGGGCCGGCCGCGGCTCGCCTATCACTCCTGGACCGGTGTCGGCCAGCACACCAACGCCACCGCGATCGAGCGCGCGATCGCAACGCTGTACGCGCTGACCGGCGCCTGCGATCGGCCCGGCGGCAATCGCTGGCCGGTACCGCCGCCGACCCGCGCCCTCAACGACTACAACATCCTGCCGCCGGAGCAGCAGGCCAAAGCGCTCGGCATTGGCGAACTGCCGCTCGGCCCGCCGGCGAAGGGCTGGATCACGGCGCGCGACTTCAGCCGGGCTGTGCTCGACGGCGAGCCTTACCGGGTGCGCGCGCTGGTCGCGTTCGGCACCAACTTCGTGGTCTCGCAGGGCCATTCCGAGCGCAACCGTGCGGCGCTGAATGCGCTGGAATTCCAGGTTCATATCGACATGTTCATGAACCCGACCGCGGAGAGCGCCGATTTCGTGCTGCCGGCTAGCACGCCGTGGGAACGCGACGCGCTCAAGATCGGGTTCGAGATCACGCAGGAAGCTGTCGAGACCGTGCAGTTTCGCCCGCGCATGGTCGAACCGGTGGGCGCGGTGAAGGCCGATTACGAGATCGCCGCGGCGCTCGCGCTGAAGCTCGGCATGGGCGAACTGTTCTTCGGTGGCGACATCAAGGCCGGCTGGAATTATCAGCTGGCGCCGCTCGGCGTCGGCGTCGATGAGCTGCGCGCGCATCCTGAGGGACGCCGCTTCCCGCAAACCTTCCGCAATGAAAAATACGCCGTCGCGCGCGACGACGGAACGGTGGCGGGATTTGCGACGCCGACGCGACGCGTCGAGATCTATTCGGAGCTGATGCTGGGGCACGGGTACGATCCCTTGCCCGATCATGTCGAGCCGGTCGGCAGCCCGCTCACCAGTGCCGCGGATGAGCGCTTTCCGCTGGTGCTCTCTACCGCCAAGAGCGGCTGGTTCGTCCACTCCTCCTATCGGCATGTGGCCTCGCTGCGGCGAAAGTCACCGGATCCGGCCGTCGAGATCAGCCCGCAACTCGCCGAGCGGCGCGGGCTGCTGGAAGGCGACTGGGCCGTGGTGGAGACCCAGGGCGGTGCCGTACGCCTGAAGGTGCGTCTCAATGCGGCGCTCGACGATCGCGTCGTCGTCGCCGAATTCGGCTGGTGGGAGGATTGTCCGCCGCTCGGCCGCGATCGCTCCACGACGGCAGGTATCCGCACGCGCAATATCAACGCAGTGCTGCACGACGATGCGCGCGATCCCGTCAGCGGTTCCGTGCCGCTGCGCGCGATCGTCTGCGACATCAGGCGCGACGCCGATGCAAGCCGTGGCGTCTGGAGCGGCCGGCGGCGCTTCGTGGTTGGCGAGCGCCGGGCCGAGGCCGACAACGTGGTCGCGCTCAGCCTGCGGCCGCTTGACGGTGGTCCGCTGCCCGACTTCCTGCCGGGCCAGCACGTGATGATTTCGCTGCCTGGCGCAGCGGAGGCGCGGGCCTATTCGCTGACCGGATCGCGCGAACTGTCGCAAGCGTTGTCAATTGCGGTGAAGGGGCGCTTCTTCGACGAAGCACGGCGCGGCGATGCGCCGTTCTTCATGCCGGATCGTCTGCACAGTCTCGCGGTCGGAGATGAGGTTCTGCTGGAGCCGCCGGGCGGCATCTTCACGCCGCCATTGAAGGGGCCGCGGCCGCTGATCTTCCTCGCCGCCGGCATCGGCATCACGCCATTCGTCAGCCATCTCGAGACGCTGCAACACATTGCGCCGGATGATCGTGTCGGCGAGATCCTGCTGCTGCACGGCTGCCGCAGCAGCCGTGAGCATCCGTTCGCGCAGCGGCTCACGGAGCTGGAAGCCTGTACACCAGGGCTGAAGCGCCGGACGTTCTATTCGGCACCGCTCGCGCAGGACCCGGTCGGTTCGCATTCGCAGCGCAAGGGACGGCTTGATCTCGAACAGGTCAAGCGGCTGTCGACGCGTCGGCCGCTGGTCTACATCTGCGGCTCGCCGGATTTCGTCGCGGCGCAGATCGCGGCTGTGACGGCGTTCGGTATCCCGCGCTTCGACATCTTCGCCGAAAGCTTCGTGTCGCCGCCCGCGGTGCCAGGCAATCTTGCGCCGCGCACCGTCCGGCTGGCCAGCAGCAAGCAGAGCTTTTCCTGGGCACCGGAGCAAGGGACGCTGCTCGACGCTGCCAGTGCGGCGGGCGTCGCGTTGCCGAGTGGCTGTCGCGTCGGGCAATGCGAAAGCTGTGCGGTCGAGGTCGTCGATGGCGAGTTCACCCATCTCGGGCCTGTCGATGCAAGCGAGGGACAATGCCTTGCCTGCCAGGCGGTCCCTCTGACCGACCTCACGCTCGCGGTTTGATGATCAAATCACACTGAAGGCTGTCACCGCATCACCGGTAGGGGGACGAGATTAATGACCAATGCAACGCATGACCAAACCGTGAGCCTGCGAAAACCTGTCGCTGATAACATCATCGCGCGATTTTCGCAGGCCCTGGTGGCGTTCGCGGAGCGCTGGTTTCCGGATGCCTATGTCTTCGTCCTGATCGCGGTGATTGCGGTTGCCGTCGGTGCGATCCTGCATGGCGGCTCGCCGCTAGCGGTCAGTCGCGCGTTCGGCGACGGGTTCTGGAATTTGATTCCCTTCACGATGCAGATGGCGCTGGTCGCGATCGGCGGCTATGTCGTGGCGATGTCGCCGCCGGTGGCGGCCGTGCTTGCGCGGCTGGCGAGCGTGCCGAAGACCGGGCGCGGCGCGGTGGTCTTTGTCGGCGTGCTCAGCATCTTTCTCTCGCTGCTGAACTGGGGTCTCAGCCTGATCTTTTCCGGCTTGCTGGTGCGGGAGATCGCTCGGCGCACCGACATCCGGCTCGACTATCGGGCGGCCGGCGCGGCCGGCTATCTCGGGCTCGGCTGTGGCTTCACCCTCGGCATCACCTCGTCGGCTGCGCAGCTCCAGGCCAATGCCGGCAGCATTCCGGCGTCGCTTCTGCCGATCACCGGGGTGATCGGTTTCTCGGAAACCATTTTGACCTGGCAGAACATGGTCACCGTCGTGATGGTGACCGTCGTCTCGGCCACGATCTGCTATTTCACGACGCCGGCGCCCGAGCAGGCGAAGACGGCGGAAGACCTCGGCGTTGCGCTCGGCGATGACCGGATCGAGGCCAGGAAGCCGGCCCGTCCGGGCGACTGGCTCGAGTTCAGTCCGCTGCTAACAATCCTGATCGCGCTGCTTGCCGCCGGCTGGCTATGGCAGACGTTTCAGTCCGGCAATCCGCTGATCACGCTGTCGGGGCTCAACACCTACAATTTCGTTTTCCTCATTCTCGGCATCGTGCTGCACTGGCGCCCGCGCAGCCTGATCGAATCCTTCTCCAAGGCAATGCCGAGCGTCTCCGGCGTGCTGCTGCAGTTTCCGTTCTATGCCGGAATCGCGCAGATCCTGACCAAGGTGCCGAACAGCAGCGGCACCACGCTGTCGGACACGATCGCGCACTGGTTCGTCGGCGCCTCCAGCAATTCCACCGTGTTCTCGTTCCTGGTCGGAATCTATTCGGCGCTGCTCGGCTTCTTCGTGCCGTCGGCGGGCGGAAAGTGGATCATCGAGGCGCCCTATATCATGAAGGCGGCCAACGATATCGGCGCGCATCTCGGCTGGACGGTGATGGTCTACAACATCGCCGAGACCCTGCCGAACTTCATCAATCCGTTCTGGATGCTGCCGCTGCTCGGCATTCTCGGCCTGAAGTCGAAGGATCTGATCGGCTACACCTCGGTGCAGTTCTTCATCCATTTCCCGATCGTGATGCTGCTGGCGGCAATCCTGATGGCGACCTTCAGCTATCACCCGCCGATCCTGCCTTGAGGAATCACGGCCGGGCACCATAGCGCTCGGCGCCCGGCCGTCGCTCCGCCACTTCGGCGGTCCGCAACCGTCATCACCAAATCTGTGCTGTTTTTCTGCCCGTCGCGAATGGATGCATCGCGCCGGGCGGTCAACTTTGGACAGCCATTTCATTGACCGCCGCGCGCTTCGGCTGGATATTGATGCGCGCTATCCCGCGTTGTTCAAGGCCACCGCAATGAGACATGATGACCGCAGCCTGATGTGCGACATGCGAAGCCGCATGCAGCATCGCTGCGTCTCGGCGGCGACCGGCGTCTGTTGTTGATCGCTTCGACAAACCCAAAGCCAGCGACAATCAGACAGGAGCGCCGCCATTCGGCGATCGAGCACGCATGTCCCAAACCCAAAAATCCCAGGCCCAAAAGTCCCAGGCCTATGTCATCGAAGTATCGGATCGCACCGCGGGTATCGTTGTCGGCGACAAAAGCGGTTTCTGCTTCTTCTCCTCGGATCGCGCCTTTGACGGCCTCGATGGCGGCTATTTCGGCTCCGCGCGGGCCGCGGAGCGCGCGGTGAGGGCGCCGTTGCAGCAGCGACGTCAGGCCCGCAGCCGGCCGTCATCGAGCTCAGGCAATATCTGAAAGGCAACCTTTGAAAGGACGGTCATGAAGACCAGACGTAGCATCCTTGCAGTCGCGTTGGTGTTGTCAGCATTTGCGGCCGTGCCGGCGCGGGCCGACGACAAGCCGGCGGAGATACGCATCGGCACGCAGAAGGGCGGCTTGTTTCCCGCCGTCCGCCAGCGGCATACGGTCGAGGACGCGTTCAAGCCGCTCGGCATTGAGGTCAAGTGGATCGACTTCCAGTTCGGGCCGCCGCTGCTCGAGGCGATCAATGTCGGCAGTGTCGATTTCGGCTTTGTCGGCGATACGCCGCCGATCTTCGCGCAGGCTGGCGCAGCCAACATCCGATACGTCGCGGCGGTGACCTCGGACGGCAACAATCAGGCGATCATTGTGCCGGCGGGCTCTCCCGTCAAAACGCTGGCCGACCTCAAGGGCAAGCGCGTTGCGTTCGGCAAGGGGTCGAGCGCGCATAACCTGCTGGTCGCGGCGCTCGAGAAAGCGGGCCTCAGCTGGAACGAGATCACGCCGACGCCGCTTGCGCCCGCGGACGCGACCGTCGCCTTCTCCAGAGGCATCGTCGACGCGTGGTCGATCTGGGATCCGTATCTGGCATTGGCGGAGATCAAGGACAAGGTGCGCGTCATCGCCTTCGATAAGGACGTGCACAAGCCGAACGCATTCTACATCGCGGGATCGGACTTTGTTGCGAAATATCCGTCCGTCGTTGCGAAGCTCAACTCGCTCTTCGCGGCCGAAGGAAAATGGGCGACTGACCACCGCGAGGAGGTGGCCCGCGCGCAAGCCGAGGCGACCGGCGTCGACATCGAGGCTATCAGGCGCTTCGTTGCGCGCTCGAACTACCAGGTGGTGCCGGTCGATGCCGAGATCGTCCGGAGCCAGCAGGCGATTGCCGATCGGTTCAAAGGGATCGGGCTCATTCCAAAATCGATCAACGTATCGGATATCGTCTGGAAGTGGATACCCGGCTCGTGAACGAGTGCGCTCGGAGATCACGCTCATATATCGAGCCAAAGCGCGATGACGATTCAACCTCATGTCAGCGCGCGTTGGCCAGATGCGTGTCGTCGAACATCAGTGACATCTGACACACATCGTCTCGTGACCTGTCTCACACTTCGCTAGACGTCGGAGGCGGCGTGAGCAGGAGACTTCGTTCATCGTCAAACTTCACCAGCATTTGATGGCGAAGCGATCAGCCACGAACGGTCGTGCGCGTCGCCGGAACTGAGCGACTGGTCGCGATCGCGTTGCCAGCAAGCGCATGCGATCGTTCGGCTATCGATCCATTCTGAAATTCAAACCGTCGAACAATCGGACTCGAACGATCGATCTGCGGTCGCGCGGGGCCGTAAGGTCAGCGTCAGCTTCGACAACTAGCCTTCTGCGCGGCGCGCGTAATTTCATGCGGCACGCGTTGCCATTCTCGCCCACGCATTTTTCCGTGGTGAAAAAGTATCACATCCAGAAATACGAGCCTGTCCGTCCGCGCGTAAATGAAAGGACGAAGAGATGCCAGTTTTTTATGGCGATAGCACCAATCAAGATATTGAACCTGCCTCGGGCTACGACACATTGTTCGGCGGTCAGGGTAACGACGAGCTTTCGTCGAGCGTTGTGGGCTTCGACGTCATCTATGGCGGCCAGGGCAGCGACTATCTCTGGTATGAATGGAGCAGCACTGCCTGGGGCGACATCTACGGCGGAACCGGCAACGACTGGATCCAGGGCGGAAACTCCACGACCAACATTCAGCACGAGTTTGGCGGCACCGGAAATGCCATCATCGAAGATGACGGCACCAGTACAACCCAAAGGCACATGTTGTTCGGCGGCTCCGGGACGGACGGTCTCTACGGCGCGTTCGGCAACGACACGTTCTTCGGCGGTTCCGGCAATGACAACGGAGCCAGCATTACGGTTGCGGTAGCTTCCGGTTTCTCTCACACCGCCAATTCAGGCCTGTATGGCGGCGACGGCAACGACGTGTTCTACGCCAGTACGGGCAACGATCTGATCGAAGCCGGCAACGGGACCGACCTGTTCTATGGCGACTCCACGATGTATGGCGGCAATGGCAACGATATCTATGTCGGCGGCGAGGGAGAGAGCCTTGAGATTGGCCATGGCACCGCGACGTCGCTGGACTACTTCTACCTTTCCAGCGGCGAGGGCTCGGAAGCGTTCGGCGGCACCGCGGGCGAAGACGTCTTCATCGCCGGTCCGAACGGATCGGTCATGATCGGCGAGGGCGCCAACGACGTCATGTACGGTGCTGCCGGCGGCAACAACTACTTCTATGGCGGCACCGGCAACGGCGAGTTCTTCGGTGGCAGCGGAGTCGACGACATGATCGGCGGCTCCGGCAACGACTATTTCGATGGCGGCACCGGCGTGAACTATTACTTCGGAGGCGATGGCGGCGCACCGGGTAGCGGCATCGGCACTGATACCTTCAACGTCAGCCTTGGCGGCATCGACGTCGTGCAGGACTGGACGGAAGGCAAGGACACCGTACAACTCAACGGCTCCGGGTTCCAATCCTTCTCCGATGTCCTGTCGCACTCCTACCAGAACGGCGCATACTTTGTGGTTCAGGTCGATCCTGACACTGCAGTGTGGCTGAACGGTGCGACGGCTGCTTCCGTCAGCGCAAGTGACTTCAAGATCGTGAGCTGAAGTCTCCCGGCAGAGGGCGGCTGCGTTGCCACCCTCTGCCGTTGTTTGGCGGCAGAGCGAGGTTACTGCAACGAGAGCAAGGCCCGGTTGGGCTCGGTGTTCAGGAGGCGGCGGCGAGCGGTGGCGAGACCACCTGCGGCGCCTCGGACGTCTGCGTGGCCGTCGTCGCCAGCTGGAAGCGGATGCCGTGCAGGGAAACGGCCAGCGGGATGCCGCGAAAATCGTCGTGGAAGGCGCGGATCCGACGCGCCAGCTCGCCGGCGCTGATGCCGGCGGGGAGTTCGCACATCTCCCGGTACATCCGCCGGGTGCTCTTGATGCCGCACCAGGCGATGTCCAATTCCTTCAGCGGCGAGGGATCGCAGGCGAGGTCGCGCGACATCCGCCAGAACAGATGGGCAAGCCGCACATAGGCAATCTGCTCGAGCCCGCGCACGCTGATCTTGTCGGGAATGATGAAGGACTCGACGCCGACGATCGGCCCGGCATCGACGCGCGCAGCCATCACATGGGCCGTCGCGCCGAAGGTGCGGGCTCCGTCATAGAGCGCGAAATGCGCCGGCGCCCAGCCCGGATATTGCGGCGGGCCGGGGTGGAAATTGTAGGCGCCATGACCGAGCGCGGCCAATGTGCTTTCAGGCACGATGACGCTGGTGGTGAACGCTAATAGCCGGGCTTCGCGCAGGACCTCCGGCTCGATCGCCGCGAGGTCGTCGGCCGCCACCACGCAGCGGAACGACAGCGCGGGATTGTGCGCCTTCAACAGTTCGGTGAGCGCGAATTGCTGGCTGGCGACGCCGGTGAGAAGGATGATGGTCTTCATGGTGCGGGTGTCCTTCCCCTGTTCAGCCCTTCAGCCGATATCAGCCGCGTTGACCGGCCATGACGACGACACTGCCGGCATCGCGGGATTGACCCACGGTGCGGAACAGATCGGCGGGCAGCGTCTGCCACGGCGCAATCTCGATGATCCGGTTGTTCGCGCTTTTCGCGGCCGACTTCGCCGCGCGGATATCGTCCTGCCAGGGACAGAGCGCGAGCTCGAGCCGGCCGAACCCGCCACAGTCGGCGACGAACGCGCCGGTCACCGCCTCGATGCTGGCGGCCATCTCGCGCGCGTCGCTGGTCGCGATATCGCGCATGATCACGGTGATCGCGGCATTCGAAACTGCCTGCGAGTTGATTACGATCATCGCGTCGCGGCCGCCGCTGCGGCAGGCGCGCCGCGCGGGGCGCATTGCGACGCCGAATTCGACGTCGGGTCCAAGATCGCTGTTATCGGTCGGCAGATTGTGAACGACGGTGGTGTGGCGGGGCGTGCCGACGTCCTCAGCGGGCGCATGGTACGAGCGCGGCAGCCAGGCGGTGTCGAGCGCCATCTGCGACGACGTCAGGCTCCAGGCCTGATCGAGCAGATAGCCCTCCCAGACCGCGGGATAGGCGGTCGCGATGTGATGCCAGTTGCGCAGCAGCGCTTCGGCGGCAGGCGACCGGCCAAGATAGAGGGTGCGCGCCGACATCTCCCACCGGTTCCACTTGTGGAGGGCGACGTCGCAATCGAGATATGACGGCAGCAGCGGCGGCTCGCTGAGCGTTGCATCGGCTTCGACGAAGAGCAGCGGCTCGCGATGCTCCTCCCACATCCGCAGCATGAAGGCTGATTTCTCAGATGCGAGCATCTGCTCGCCGTCCGCGGTGTCGATCGGTACGATGTCGCAGGCGATCTGAAATTCGGCGAGCTTCTGCCGGAGCGTGCCGGCATGATCGTCCCCGAGGGCGCGAGGATAGCAGGAGACCACGCGCAGCGATGCGTCGGATCGGGAGCCCTCCTCGGGCGCGATCGGGCGCCAATTGAGGCCGCCCCACCACATCTCGTGCGGACGGTCGGAGCTCGGCCCGATCGTACCGAAGTCGGTGAGCTTGGATTTGAGGAAGTCGAATGCCGGATTCTCGCCGAAGGGGATAACGACCGCACAGTCGGCGCGAAGCGACCGGTAAAGCATCTCGGCGGCCGGGCCGCTCGGCGGCTCAACGAGGATGACGACGCCGTGATCCCGCGCCGGAACTGAACCGGGCTGATGGACGGCTGCGCGTCCGAGCCGCGCGGACAGCCATGAGACCGCCGGCGCTGCGCCGCGTTGATCCGGATGCCGTTTGCCGACAGCAATTGGTCGAAATTCGTGTGCAAGCCGTCCGCTTGCGCCGTGTCAGCCGATGTCATGCCCGCGCTACCCCTCGTTAACCTTCTACGAGCGGGGCGGTCAGATCAGGCGGACAAATCACTTGCCGTTGGTTGCCGGCGTGCGATTGGCGCTGCGCCAGGTCAGCGTGGCCGAGGGGGCCTCGTTGCCGTCGCGGTCCCCGAGCGCAAGGATGCGGTCATGGTCGAGTGCGGTCAGCGCGACCGTGTAGATCGCAACATCGTCTTCGAAGCCGTCGACCGGGATCAGCAGCATGCCGTCGTCACCGGCGGCACGGAAGTGACGGCCGCTCCTCTCGATGCCGGCATCGGTGAGCCGTCCCTCGGCGATCGTCTTCATTTTCGAATTGTCCGCGGCCTTTGCGGCGCTCTCGCCGTACTGCACCGTGATGCCGTGGAGCATCCCGTTGCTGGTGAGCTTTGCCAGCGGCAGCGCGATGGTCGCGACCGCCATGCGGCGCGACAGCGGAATCCGCAGGCGAAGGTCGCCGAGCCCGGTGTGATAGACGTTGATGGCCTCAAGCGACGCCTGGCCGTCGTGGCGGAACAGGCCGACCTGCAGCGTCCCGCATTGAGCTTCGCCGAACACGTTCGCGGACAGGCGGTTGGCGCCGAACAGCGTGTAGAGATAGGCATGCGCCGGTGACAGGGCGGCAAAACTGCCGGCCAGCCACATCGGAGGTGCCGGGGCGGTGCAGGCGGACACGAGCCCGCGGGCGACGATGCAGTCGTTGACGAAGCTGGCGTCGAGCAGGGGCGCCAGCGCCTGGGTGCCGAGATTGACGTCATGTTTGATGCCGCCGAGCAGCACGAGCTCGTCGTCGTCTGGCAGCAGCAGCAGGCGTCCAAGCACAGCGGCGGCCCAGCGTGCCGCAACAGTGGGGTCCGCGTAAGGCTGCAGCGCGTAGCGCGGTGCCAGCTCGTGGGCGCGCGCGGCATAGGCCAGCACCCCCGACTGCACTTCGGTTGCGAGCGCCAGCTGCGCGGCTGGGCGCTGATCATCCTCGCGCAACACCTCGCCGCCACGATAGTCGCGCGCCGATCCTTCCGCAGAACAGCATAGCTGCTCCAACAGCGCGACGTTGCGGATCAGCATGCGTTTTACGTGCGGCGTGACGACCCGATCGGAAATCAGCCCCTCTGCGGTGTCGTCATCGGCGATGTCGTCGAAGGCATCGTCAAGCGTCAGCAGATAGGCGCCGTGCAGGCGGGTGCGAATGCCCTCGCGATCGAAGATCCGGCGCAGCGACTTCTGCACGCTAGCGGAATAGCCGAGATCGACGAGGATCAGGTCGGTGCAGTCGTCAAAATCCCGGATATGCGCGCGCAGATAGGCGAGCAGCCGTGCGCGGACCCCGGCAGCGATGTCGGTGATCTCGCGCGGATCCATCAGATCGGGCAGGGCGTCGGCGAGTTCGCGGCCGCTCGCGATGCCGTCAGGATATTGCGCGAAGAAACTCATCACCGCGGGCGGCTGCACCTTGACGATATCGACGAAGGTCGCCGCATCGATCTTGACGACCCGGCTCAAGAGTTCACAGAGCGGTTCGAGTGTATCGGCGGATCCGACCAGACTGACGCGGCGATTGATCTCGACATAGGCGCCGCTCTCGCCATGGTCTGCTTGCCAGACACGATGCGGCAGCAGGCCGTCGCGGCCGAGAAATCCGATCGCAACCCGCGCGCCCTCGCGGGCGAGCGCGGAGCGTCGCGCTTCGATGAAAGCGTCGAACGCCGCCATCACCGGGCCGAGCACGGTGACGCCGAGATGGAAGGCGGGAGAATGCTCCGCGCTCTGTGCCGTCACCGCGCGCCGCAGCGTGCGGGAGCCGCAATCGAGCCGCGACGGCTGATCGGGACACAGCAATTCGTAGATCGACGTCTCGCGCTGAAACTTGGAGGACAATGCCGCGCTGGCCTGCGGATAGTAGCGCGGGCGGATGCCATGACGGCGGGCGCCCTTGATATCGGCGATGTGGTTGTCGCCGATATGGAACGAGCTTGCCGCATCGATGCCTTGCTCGGCGAGATAGGCCTCGAACAGCGCCTCGCTCTTGCCAGAGCCGTGATCGCAGGATGCGTAGAGGAATCCCAGGTCAGGCCGGGGCTGCAGCTGCGCAACAGCCGCGCGAGCTGGTCGGTGCTCCAGTAGGTGTCGGAAATGAAGCCAGTGCGAAAACCGCCGCGCTTCATGTCCAGATATTTCTCGAGCATTTCTGGATTGGCGCGACACAGCTCGAGCTCGACCTCGAACTCGATTCGCGCGAGATCGCGCAACGCATCGCGGCTCAAGCCGAACAGCCTGAACGGAAAGTACTTATAGATGTCGGCGATGTGCACTTCAGTAGCCGCTGCGCTCCAGCGCAACCTTGCGCGCGCGCGCTTCGGCCTGGATTCGATGCTGAACGAAACTGACGGACATATTTGGAAATTTTTCAGCAATGCGCGAAAGCTGAAAAACCCTTTCAAATACGCCATCTGGCGTCGTGCACGCACGCAACAGAAATGTATCGAAAACATCGAATGAACATGCAGAAACATTCTGCGCTCGACGCGTCGCGTCGACCGTCATGATCGTCATGCGCAATATTCCCACCAGTCCTCATGCGTTGAACGCGTGCGTGAGACAAATCAGGCGCGCTGATCCAAAAAAGTTGATGTGCGATTCAAAAACGCGCGCTTCGCGACTGACAGATTCAAAAAATCCGATAACGTCGAAAAGGTGATTCGGAAAAAATTGCCTAGTCGCAATCGTCGAATGCAAGATGGCGACCAACGGCGATGGATCACTCGCATGCTCCGCGCATGCATGTGTTCGCGTGGCGTTAGTTGGTGTGACAACAGCGTTTTCCGGCGCGACGATCTCTTCCCGCGGGCATGCAAGGCGATGCTGAACGACTGCTCCAGATCCCGTCGAACTTTTCCTTGCGCGCTGACGCAGCGGCAGCTTTTGCCGGGCAGTCGGCAAAAACATCCAGCTAAGCATTTGAAAAATAACAAAAAATCTTCGCCTGGTTTGCCCAGCCCCTCCGTTCAACGCTCAGAAGCCGCATGGGATGTGTGCCAGCGGCGCTGGTTGGAGAGCGGGGCATGAGTTACGCGCTTGATATGACGGCAGCGGCCGAGATCGAGGCTACAACAGCCGCGGTCGCGCCAGTCGAGACGGCTGCGCCCTGGAGCGACGTTCCCACGGTCGCCGATGCAGGCCCGCTCGACACCGTCGAGATCCAGGACGAGGACAAGGAGCTGCTCGACCGCCTCGCCGCCGGCGACGAGGCGGCGTTTCGTGCTCTGGTCGAACGCCATGTCGATCGTGCCTACGCGATCGCGCTGCGCATCGTCGGCAACGCCGCCGACGCCGAAGACGTGGTGCAGGACACGATGCTGAAAGTGTGGACGCATCGCGGCCGCTGGCAGCACGGCCGCGCCAAGTTCTCGACCTGGCTGTATCGCGTCGTCAGCAACCGCTGCATCGATCTGCGCCGCAAGCCGCGCACCGAGAATGTCGACGTCGTGCCCGAAGTCGCCGATACCCAGCTCGATGCCTCGACCGTCATCGAGCGCAACGAAATCGGCAATCTTCTGGAGGTGGCGATGCAGCGGCTGCCCGAGCAGCAGCGCGTTGCGGTGATCCTCTCCTATCATGAGAGCATGAGTAACGGCGAGATCGCCGAGGTCATGGATACGACCGTGGCCGCGGTGGAGTCGCTGTTGAAGCGCGGGCGGCAACAGCTGCGCGAAATGCTGAAGCGGCACGAACGTGACCTGCGCGGCGCGTTTACCGACTGCTAACCATAAATTCCGGCTTCTGAAGTTTTTGCGCCTGACCACCGGCGGCCGACCCGTTTGATCGGGCGGACGGGGGCTGGATCCGCGTCACCTCTCTTTTTCACGATGCGGCATGCCATGCCCCATCAGCACAGGAGCTACTCATGCCGGCAATTTCCACCAACACCGCCGCCAACTCCGCGGTCCGCTACCTCAACATCAACTCGCAGCAGGAAACCAGCGCGCTGTCGAAGCTGTCGAGCGGCTCGCGTATCACCTCGGCCTCCGACGACGCGGCCGGTCTCGCGATCTCGACCCGCATCTCCTCCGACATCACGACGCTGCAGCAGGCCGCCACCAACGCGGCGCAGGCGACCTCGATCCTGCAGACCGCCGACGGCGGCGCCTCCAACATTTCGGACATCCTGGCCCGCATGAAGTCGCTGGCCTCCGAGTCCGCCTCCGGCACCGTGGCCGACTCCAGCCGCGCCTACATCAACTCGGAATTCACGCAGCTCAAGGGCGAAATCGACTCCATCGCCTCCGGCACCCGCTACAGCAGCCAGAGCTTGCTCGATGGTTCGAGCGTGTTCTCCTCGGGCGTCTCGGTGCTGGTCGGTTCGACCTCGGCCGACACCATCACGATCACGCTGACCAGCCTGACGGCGTCCTCGCTCGGCGTCACCTCGCTCGACGTCTCCAGCCTGTCGAGCGCGACCAGCGCGATGTCGGCCCTCGACAGCGCGATCGACACCGTGTCGTCCGCCCGCGCCGAGATCGGTGCCCAGGAGTCGCGCTTCAACTTCAGCGCCGACTCGATCTCGACCCAGACCCAGAACCTGCAGTCCGCCAATTCGGCGATCAAGGACGTCGATATCGCCTCCGAGCAGGCGACGCTGTCCTCGGCCGAAGTGAAGACCCAGGCCGCGGTTTCGGCGGAAACGGCGGCGAACCAGATGCCGCAGTACCTGCTCAAGCTGCTTGGCTAATTCGAAGGACAGATCGGGCCGGCATGATGCCGGCCCGATTTCCATTGCGGCGGAAGTGTCGACATGACGGTTAGCAGCGCCACCTCGAGTACATCAGGCACGACGTCGTCGAGTTCTGCCAGCTCTGCCAGCACGGTGACCACGACCGGCACGACCAATTCGACCAGCATCGACTGGGACGCCCTGATCGAAGCCGAGGTCGACGCCAAGCTCGCGGCGGCAACCTCGATCACCACGACGATCACCGCGAACCAGGCCAAGGTCACGGCCTACCAGTCGCTGCAGACCGAGCTGTCGACTTTGGCAACCGGGTTGTCGTCGCTCAGCTCGTCGATCATCAATTCGATCGCCACCAACGCTTTTGCCACGCGCTCGGCGACGATTTCGTCCACCGGCGACGTCAGTGCCTCCTCGGCGCTCAACATGAGCGTGAACAGCGGCTCGGCGACCGGCGATCACACGCTCCAGATCACCCAGCTCGCGACCGCACAGAAGGTGATCGGCTCCTCGCAGTCGAGCTCGTCGACGGCGCTGGGCCTCGCCGGCACGTTTTCGCTGGGGCTCGCGGGCGGCAGCGGCACCGCGATCTCGATCACGAGCGGCATGACGATGCAGGATGTCGTCGACACCATCAACGCCCAGACCTCGAGCACCAATGTCCAGGCCTCCATCGTCCAGGTGTCGAGCGGGTCCTATGAGATGGTGCTGACCGGGACCGAGGACGCCGCCGACATCACCTATTCCTCGACCTCCGGCGACGACATCCTGAACAAGCTCGGCGTCACCGACACGTCGGGTGCCTTCACCGACGTGCTGCAGAAGTCGCAGTCCGCGGAATTCACCCTCGACGGCATCGCGCTCACCCGCAACACCAACGACATTTCCGACGTTCTCTCGGGCGTCACCTTCGATCTGCTGCAGCCGACGCCGAGCGGCACCAGCCTGAACATCAGCATCCAGACCGACACCAGCCAGATCACCTCCGCGCTGCAGACTTTCGTCACCAACTACAACGCATTCCGCGACCAGGTGATCGCGCAGTCCGCGCAGAATTCCGACGGTACGGCCTCATCGAGCGCCGTGCTGTTCGGCGATAGCACGATGCGCGATATCATGACCGAGCTGCAGCAGGTGCTCAGTGGCTCCGTGGGCGGCATGACGATGGCCGACCTCGGCCTGTCCTTCAACGAGAACAACGAGCTGCAGCTCGATACCGGTACGCTGTCGACCGTGCTGACGCAAAATCTCGCCGGCGTCACCCAACTGCTGTCGGCGCAGACGACCACCTCGTCCAGCCAGCTCAACGTCGTCAACACCGGCACATCGCCGCAATCGTTCACGCTCGACGTGACGGTGGATTCGACCGGCACGCTGAGCGGCGCTTCGGTCGGCGGCGACAGTTCCGGCTTTTCGGTGGTCGGCAACACCCTCATCGGCAATTCGGGCACGATCTACGCCGGCATGGCATTCACCTACACCGGATCGACCTCGCAATCGATCACCGTGACGTCGACGTCCGGCCTTGCATCGCAGCTCTATCAGCTCGCGCATACCAGCTCCGGGACCAGCGGTCAGTTGCAGACCATGATCACCAATTTGCAGTCGCGCGATACCGATCTGCAGTCCCAGGTCAGCGACATCCAGAGCAATGCCGCGACGTTCAAGGCGCAGCTGCAGGTCCAATACGCCAATTATCAGGCTGCCATCGAAAGCGCGAACAACACGCTGGGCTACCTTAAAGCACTCCTGGATTCAGCATCGAGTAACTGATGACACAGAACGCTACCGCCTACCTTGCCAACAATGCCTACCGATCCGCCGCAGTGGCGGTGCCGCCGCTGAAGGCGGTGGTGATGCTGTGCGACGGCGCGATCACGCTGTTGCAGAAGGCGCTGGACGCGCACGAGGCGAAGCGCTTCGAGGAAGGCCACACCTATCTGACGCGGGCGACCGCGATCCTGCGCGGACTGAGCCACAATCTCGACTTCACCCGTGGCGGCGCGATGGCCGATCGGCTCTACCGCACCTACAACGCCCTGATCATGGCGTGCCTGCGTTCCTATGGCCGGCCGCAGGCCAGGGAGAATTTCCGGCGCATCATCGCCAGCCTGACGGAACTCCGCGACGCCTGGAAGTACGTCGAGGCCACCGCCGGCAAGGCCGCCAAGGCCAAAACGCTCGAATCAGCCGCCGGCCGCTAGGCGCGGCTGAGGCACGAATCGCCCGGCGAGACCGCTTCGCCGGTGGTGCAGGACGCCCCGCGGAAGGCGTCCTGGTGGGGAAAATAGCCGCCTGACGGACACCATGCTGGACGTGACGCACCGGCGGCGGAAATTGATTTCCGCCGTCCCGCGAATGCTTTATGACAGCCTTGGCGACGAGGCTGGATCTGCGCGCGCGATGGACGTTGCGATATTCGAAGACCTGATCGACCGGCTGGGGGAGGATCTGTCCCGCTGGCCCGACGATCAACGTCTTGCCGCCGTCCAACTCCTCGCATCCTCGGCCGAGGCGCGGACGCTCTATCAAGAGGCGAGCGCGGTGCGCCGGGCGCTTACGGCGCCGCCGGTTCGCGCGCCCAAGGGGCTTGTCGATCGCATCGTGACCGCCGCGGCGAAACTGCCCCAAGAGACGGCACAAGAGACGGCCTCGGAGCCGGCCGCGCCGGCGGAACAGCCGAACGATGCGCAAGCTCCGGATGATACCGCACAGCAGGGCAAGGTGTTGCCCGCGCTGTTGCTGGCCCTCTGCCTGTTGCCAGCATTGGCGCCGCCGGCATTGATGCTCGGCGAGCCGGATTTGCCGATCAGCCTCTCGCTCTAGGCTCTCCACATTCCTTTTGCGCCCGCGGCCCGGTGTCCGCGGCAGGTCGCCTGCGCCCGCTCGGCGCGCCGTGAGCCCGCAGCCGACGCGGCAAATTCTGCCGATTAATCAAGTGATTCCGCGCGAATGAATCCGCGCCTGAAATCGGCGCGTCGTCCGTTTTATCTGCGAACGACTTCACGATCCAAATGTTCCAACGCGTTCCGCCGCCTTAGCCCGCGGCGAAGAGAGCCTTGTCATGACCGTCTCCTCGGCAACCTCTGCTGCAGCCTCCGCCGCCTCGAGTTCGTCGAGTTCATCGTCGAGCGCATCGATGGGGATGAGCTCGACCGATTTTCTCAATTTGCTCGTCAGCGAACTGCAGAACCAGGATCCGCTGAACGCCACCAGCACGACCGACTTCATCAACCAGCTCACTTCCTACGCCAACTTCACCGAGCAGCAGTCGACCAACGCCAGCATGACGTCGCTGGCGAGTTCGTTCTCGAGTCTCGTGACGTTGAACTCGGTCAACTATATCGGCCACACCGTCGAGGCGAAGACGAGCACGGCCGAACTGACCAATGGCTCGGCGACCTTCGGCTACTCGCTCACCTCGGCCGCTTCCAACGTCGCGATCACGATCCAGGATTCCTCGGGCAACACGGTCTGGAGCGGCAAGGGGACCGGAAAC
Source organism: Bradyrhizobium sp. th-b2 (assembly GCF_000426785.1). NCBI lineage: Bacteria > Pseudomonadati > Pseudomonadota > Alphaproteobacteria > Hyphomicrobiales > Nitrobacteraceae > Bradyrhizobium > Bradyrhizobium sp. th-b2. Next base: position 194,952 of record NZ_AUGA01000008.1, on the reverse strand, counting down.
GCCGGTTCAAACAGCTTCACCTGGAATGGTCAGACCACGAGCGGCACCCAGCTCAGCGATGGCGGCCAGTACACGATCCAGGTGACCGCGACCGACGCCGCCGGAAACTCGCTGCTCAGCTACACCACGATGACGGGAACGGTGACCGGGATCGATGCCTCCGGCTCGACGCCCTCGTTGCTTGTGAATGGCGTCCCCGTCAGCGCCGCCAACATCATCGGCGTCACGTCCTGATTGCTTCCGGAGTATTATCATGAGTCTCACTGGTGCACTTTCCTCGGCGATCTCGGCGCTCAATGCGCAGAGCCAGTCGCTGGCAATGATTTCCGACAACATCTCCAACGCCGATACCACGGGTTACAAGACCACCTCGGCGATGTTCGAAGATCTGGTGACGGCGTCGAACAGCGCCACCTCATATACGTCCGGCGGCGTCACGGTGTCCGGCCGTGCCAACATCACCCAGCAGGGATTGCTGGCCGCGACCACCAACGCCACCGACGTTGCGATCCAGGGCAGCGGCTTCTTCGTCACCACCAACGCGACGTCGGGCGGCACCACCTCCTATACGCGCAACGGTGCGTTCACCACCGACAACGCCGGCTATCTCGTCAACAACGGCAATTACCTCGAGGGTTGGCGCACCGACGCTGACGGCAACATCGTTGGCAACGCCTCGGCCGCGAGCCTCGGGCCGATCAACACCCAGGTGGCATCGACCAGCGGCAGTGCCACCACCAAGACCACAGTCGCGGCGAATCTGCCGGCCGATGCCGCCGTCAACGCGACCTTCAACAGCTCGATAACGGTCTACGATTCGCTCGGCACGGCGAGCACGATCCAGATCGATTGGAAAAAGACCGCCGACAATACCTGGCAGGCGAGCTTCGAGCAGCCGAAGCTTGCGTCGGACTCCAGTACGGCCAGTGCGAACGCGATCACCGACACGGTGGATATTACCTTCAACAGCGATGGCTCGCTTGCCTCGACGGTGCCGAGCCCGCCAACAATCTCGGTGACCGGCTGGAAAGATGGTGCGGCCGACAGTTCCGGCACCAGCGCCATCACGCTCAATCTCGGTACGGTCGGCAAGACCGACGGTCTCACGCAATATTCGTCGGGCGAAACCACGCCAGCGGTCGATCTCACGAGCATCACGTCGGACGGCCTGCCCTACGGCAAGCTGAGCAGCATCTCGATCGGAAAGGGCGGCGTGGTCGACGCGACCTATTCCAATGGGCAGACGATCGCGATCTACAAGATTGCGGTCGCGACCTTCAGCGATCCCAACGGATTGAGCGCGGCCAGCGACGGCATGTACTCCGCGACGGCGGCCTCCGGCAACGCCACGCTGCAGACTTCGGGGAGCAACGGTGCCGGAACGATCTACGGCAGCGAGCTGGAATCCAGCACCACCGACACCAGCGGCCAGTTCTCCAACATGATCTCGGCGCAGCAGGCCTATTCCGCGGCCTCGCAGGTGATCACCACCGTCGACAAGATGTTCGATACGCTGATCTCGGCGGTGTCGCGATGATGACCGCAAAGAATGACCGCCTGCTGGTCCGGCTTCGGCGGCTGAAGGCGAGGGCCGCTTCAGCTCAGCCGAATGACCGGGCGCAGCTCACTGCGCTGCTCGACGATGTGGAGACATTGCGCGGCGAGCTGATGCGCGAATGCGCGCGGCTCGACCAGGAACTCAACCGGGCCACGGTCCGGGTAACGGCGATCACCGCGTATGGGCGCAGCGCACAATCGGTCCGCGCCCTGCGTCGCGGACACTAGCTTGAACGGGAGCGATGACATGACACCGGAACGCAACATCAAGATCAATCCCGCGGGCAATGACGAGCGCGCGAGGTCGTTGATCGCGCTGATCGACAATCTGATCGCGATCGTCAACGAGGAGAACGTCGAGCTCGCCAAGGGCCTGCCGGCCTCGCGGCTGAAGCAGGTCGACGAGAAGAACCGGCTTGCCACCCTGTTCGAGCAGTGCGTGGCAGAGGCCGTTGGCAAGACCGCAAACCTCAACGTCCAGGATCGGGTGCTGCGCGAGCAGCTGATGGACCGGATCCTGAAGCTCCGCGGGGCGATGGACGAGAACGTGATGCGGTTGCGTGCGGCGATCGATGCCAGCAATCGCCGGATCGAGGCGATCATGCAGGCGATCCGCGAGCAGATCGCCAACGTATCGCCCTACGGGGCCGGCGGCCGTCGCGTCACGCCCGCGATGTCCTATGGCACAAACGTGCGGGCCTGATCTGGTCCGCGCCGGAGGGAGTTAGCCGTGTCGTCGCTCGATATTGCACGAAGCATTGCATTCAGCGGGCTGTCGGCCACGCAGGTGCAGATCAGCGTGACCTCGGCAAATATTTCGAATGCCGATACCAAGGGCTATACCGAGAAGACCGCCAACCAGAGCGCCAGCGTCACCGGCGGCGTCGGTACCGGCGTCACGATCACGGGGATCACCAGCGCCGTCGACAAGCTGCTCCTGAAGTCGCTGGTCGGGGCCGATTCCGATCTCGGCGCCGCCGACACCACCAACAGCTTTCTGACCGAGCTCCAGCAGCTCTATGGCAGCACCTCGAGCGGGGACAGCTCCACCACGGGCACCTCGCTTGCCAACACGCTCGCGGCCTTCGAATCGGCATTGTCGTCGCTGGCGAGCACGCCGAGCAGTGCGTCGCTGCAGTCGAACGCGGTCAGCGCGCTTGCCGCGGTCACGACGCAACTTCAACAGACGTCGAGCGGCATCCAGACGCTGCGCTCCAATGCCGACCAGGACATCGCGTCGTCGGTCACCGACATCAATTCCGATCTGCAGCAGATCTCCGACCTCAACAAGCAGATCAAGCAGCAGGCCGCAACCGGGCAGTCGACCGCCGATCTGGAGGACCAGCGCAACAGCGCGCTGCAGGACCTCGCGTCGATGATGAATGTGAGCTATTTCACCACGTCGACCGGCGATCTGCAGGTCTATACCGGATCGGGGCAGGCGCTGGTCGACAGCACGGCGCATCCGCTGAGCTATACGGCGTTGCCCAGCGTCACGGCTTCAACGACCTACAGCGCAGGATCGTCGAGCGGCTTCAGCGGCATCATCGTCAACGGGGTCGACATCACCTCGCAGATCTCCTCCGGCAAGGTCAGCGCGCTGATCACCCTGCGCGACCAGACGTTGCCGGCCGCACAATCGCAGCTCGATCAACTCGCCCAGCAGCTTGCCACGAGCGTCAATGCCGTGTCGAACCAGGGCACGTCGGTGCCGCCGCCGTCCAGCCTGACCGGGACCGCCACCGTGAGCAGCGCGACGCCGTTGTCGGCAACCGGCACGGTGCGCATCGCGGTTGCGGACAAGAGCGGCAATCTCGCGTCCTACAAGGATCTTGATCTGTCGTCCTACGCGACGGTCGGTGATCTCGTTACCGCGATCAACGGCATCTCGGGCCTGTCAGCGTCGGTCGATGCCAACGGACATTTGTCAATTTCGGCGACCGGGTCCGGCAACGGCGTCGCCATCAACGAGATGACGAGCTCGGTCGGCAGTTCCGGTGATGGGTTTTCGGATTATTTCGGGCTCAACGACCTGATCACGGGGACTGGCGCGTCGGATATCGCGGTCCGCAGCGACATCCTTAACGGCACGGCGGCGCTGCCGACGGCAACGCTCGATGCGTCATCCACGCTGACGGTCGGAAATTCGGTGCTGTCGCCGGGCTCCGCGACGGTGGTGAACGCGCTCTCGAGCACGCTGACGGGGTCGACCAATTTCGCCATGGCGGGCGGGCTCGGCGCCACCACCGGCTCGTTCACCGATTATGCCGCCGCGATCGTCGCCAACGTCGCAAGCAAGGCGACCCAGGCGTCGGCGACCTACACCGCCAAGCAGACCGCGCAATCGACCTATGCGAGCTCGCTGTCGTCGCAGTCCGGCGTCAACCTCGACCAGGAAAGCGCGAATCTGAGCTCGTTGCAGAACAAATACGCTGCCGCGTCCCAGATCATTACGACCATCAACGCCATGTTCTCGGCGCTGATGACCGCGATGAGCGCAAGCTGAGTGAGGCCGCTGTCATGATGATGCGTGTTGCCACCTTTGCACAATCGGAACAGATGATCACCAGTGCGCTGCGGGTGCAGGCGGTGATGGCCAACGAGCAGGTGCAGGAGTCCTCCGGGCTGCAATCCGAGGATTTCGGCGGTTACGGCTCCGGCGCCGGTCGGGTCATCAATCTGCAGGTCTCGGTGACGCGCGCCCAGTCCTATATCGATGCCAGTAATCTCGCCGACAACAAGGTGCAGGCGATGTATTCGGCGGTCGGCTCGGTGACGGATATCATCACGCAGCTTCGGACCCAGCTCAGTGCCGCGACCACCGGCAGCAGCACGGCGACGGCGTCGGTGATCAACTATGCCCAGCAGGCGATATCGCAGATGCAGGGACTGCTGAACACGCAATATGACGGCGAATATGTCTTCAGCGGCGCCCGCACCGACACTGCCCCTGCGGATCTGTCGACCTTCGACACCGGCACCGGCTCGCTGACGACATCAGACACCAGCTACTACAAGGGCGACAGCGAGATCGCGTCGGTGCGCGTCTCCGACAGCCAGTCGATTTCCTACGGCGTCACAGCTGACAACCCGGCCTTTGAGCAGGTGATGCGGCTCTTGAAGTACGTCGGCAACAGCACGACACTGTCGTCGAGCGATATTTCGCAAGCGCTCGACCTTGCCAGCAATGCGCTGGATGCGACGTCAACGGTGCAGGCGAAGCTTTCGACAGCGGCTTCGCAGATCGAGACCGCCAGCACCAACCAGAGCGACTACCAGAATTTCGCAAAGACCCTGTCGACCAACCTCACCAGCGTCGACGTCGCTGCAGTGACGGCGCAGCTTTCGACCTATCAGGCGCAGCTGACCGCATCCTATTCGGCGATCGCCAAGATCCAGGGCCTGAACCTGGCGAGCTATCTGCGATAGCAGGCCACAGGTCGCATCAGCGGTTCAAGATCTTCAGCCAGACATCGCCGAGGATGATCGGTTCGCGCGGGGCGAGCCAGGTGAGGCCGGCGGCCTTGCCAAGCTCGGCGATGCTGCCCTTGCTTTGCATATCCTCAAGCGCCTTGTTGACGGCCTCCAGCAGCGCCTTGTCGGTTTCGAGCGCAACGTAGCCGCGGTTGGCGCCGATCGGATAATAGTAGCCCGAGGCCGTGATCCTGGTGTCGGGATGCTCGGCGCGGTAGGCGTCGAACCGGCGCAGGTCGAGCAACGTGGCGTCGAATTCGCCGCGCTCGAGCTCGCCCAGCAGGTCGCTGCGCCCCGGAACGAGGTGGGTGATGTCGTCGATCAGCTTGCCCTTGTCGAAGGTCATCAGGATGGCATCGCCGAGCGTGCCGCTTTCGATCGTGAGGCGAAGCCCGGCAACATCGCCGATATCGGTGATCTTGCGGTCCTTGAGCTTGTCCTTGGCCTTGGGACCGAGCACGACGGTCATCGGCGAGTAGATATAGGGCCGGCTCGGCACCAGCACGCCGATCGGGATCCGCCGGCGCCGATCCTCGCGGGTGGCGCCGTCGAAGTCCGGCAGCTTGGCCGTCGTGACGCCGGGCACCCTCAGCGAGTCCGTGGTGAGGGCGTAGCCGCCGACCAGCGCGCAGCGTCCGTCCGACAGCAGCGCGTTGGCTTCGAGCGCGGGACTCGAATCCTCGTCGAGCTTGCTCTCGAACCACTGGATCTTGAGCGGCCGCCCCAGACGCTCGGCAATGGCCTGCGCGAGCGCCACGTCGAAACCGGCATCCGGCTTGCCGCGATGATGCGCCGACAGCGGCGGCAGATCCTCGTCGAGACATACCTTGAGCGGGTCGCCGGCGGCATACGCGACCGGCATCGCGGTGAGCAGCAGAGCCGTCGCTGCGCCCGCAAGCAGAGCCCTCATGGCGTCCTCCGGCTCGACACGAAGGCCCAGACGTCGGCGATCTCCTGTTCGTTCAGGATGTCGACCCAGGGCGGCATCTTGCCGTTCTTGCCTTGCTTGACGGTCGTCACGAAGCGCGTCTTGTCGTCGGGGAAGGCGCGCAAGTCCGGCGTGATGGTGCCGGAGTTGACCATGTTGGGCCCATGGCAATGCGAGCAGTTCTTCGCGTAGGTGACCTTGCCCTCGTCGGCCTGACCGGAAAGATCGATTGCACTGGTTTGCTGTGCGGCAGCCGGGATCAGCATGATCAAGGCCGCCGCGACGGCGGCGAAGATCGCCGCCGTCAACAGGGTTACTCTTTCAGTCACGTGCGCTCCGCGCTCAGTTCTTGACCGCGAAGACCCACAGCGACCCGCCGGGCGGCACTTTCGCCAGCCGCTCGTCGCCGGAGAACAGTGCGTAGACGCCGCCATAGCCCGAGGTCACCGCGACATACTGCACGCCGTCCTGCTGCCAGGTGACGGGCTGCCCTTCGATGCCGGAGCCGGTCTGGAACTGCCAGAGCTTCTTGCCGGTGTCGGCGTCGAACGCCTCGAACTCGCCGGTCAGCTGACCGGAGAACACCACACCGCCGGCGGTGGAGAGCACGCCGGAGAAACGCGGAATGTCGCTCGGCGCTTCCCACTTGGCCTTGCCGGTCATCGGGTCGATCGCCTTGAGATGGCCGCGCGGTCCGGTGCCCCATTCCCAGGGATCGGTGAGGTCCATGCCGAGGTACCACTCGCCCTGCTTGAACGTCACCGGCTCGGCCTTGTACTTGCCGCCGAACGCCAGCGTGTTGGCGTAGGCGAGGCCGGTCTGCGGATTGTACGACATCGGCTCCCAGTTCTTGCCGCCGAGGATCGACGGATAGACGGTGACCTTCTTGCCGTCACGCGCATCCTTGCTGACGTCGGTCTCGATCGGGCGCCCGGTCTTCATGTCGATGCCGGTGGCCCAATTGACCTTCACATAGGGATTGGCCGCGAGCAGCTTGCCGTTGGTGCGATCGAGCACGTAGAAGAAGCCGTTGCGGTTGGCATCCATCAGCACCTTGGTCGGCTTGCCCTCGACATTCATGTCGGCGAGCACCATTTCGGCCACCGAGTCATAGTCGAACGGATTGTTCGGCGAGAACTGGTAGTGCCACTTGATCTTGCCGGTCTTCGGGTCGAGCGCGAGCACCGAGCAGGTGTAGAGGTTGTCGCCCGGGCGCACCGCCGAATTGAACGGGCCGGGATTGCCGATGCCCCAATACACCGTGTTCAATTCGGCATCATAGGAGCCGGTGATCCAGGTCGATCCGCCGCCGAGCTTCCAGGTATCGCCCTTCCAGGTGTCGCCGCCGGGCTCGTCCGGCGTCGGGATCGAGTGGGTACGCCAGAGGCGCTTGCCGGTCGCGGGATCCCAGCCGTCGATGAAGCCGCGGGTGCCGAATTCGGCGCCCGAGATGCCGGTGATGACAACGCCGTCGGCGACCAGCGGCGCCACCGTCATCGAGTAGCCTTCCTTGATGTCGGCGGCCTTCTCGCGCCACAGCTCCTTGCCGGTCTTGGCATCGAGCGCGATCACGTTGGCGTCGAGGGTGGTGCGGAACACCTTGCCGTCATAGAGCGCCGCGCCGCGATTGATGATGCCGCAGCAGACGATACGCGGCGTCTCGGCGGGATACTCGACCTTGGTCTTCCAGATCTGCTTGCCCGTCTTGGCGTCGATCGCGATCGTGGCGCTGTGGGTGGTGACGTAAAGGACGCCCTGGTAGACGAGCGGCTGCGATTCCTCGCTGCGGTCGTCGTTCAAGCTGTAATTCCAGACCGGCACCAGATTCTTGACGGTGTCCTTGTTGATCTGGTTCAGCGGCGAGAAGCGCTGAAGATTGTAGCCCATTCCATAATTGAGAACGTTCGATGTATCAGTCGCCCCCTTGACCAACTGTTCGTTGGTCTGCGCGCTTGCACCATACGATGCAAGAATCACGAGGCTTGCGGCCAGCGCAATGCGTCTCATCATATCTCCTCCCAATGAACCTTTTTGCTGCACGCCTATTCCCTGACGTTGCGGATGCAACCATCGGCCTGAAAGCAAAACGGGTCAATACGAAAACGTGAACGAACCCCAGCGAACGCCCCAGGGCGGCCGAAGCGTCAGGTTTTTCGCAGATGCGTCCGTAGCTTACCGCGGCGTGGAATACACAACACCACGCGTGGCCCGCGGTTATGTCGCAGCGCGCACGGTTCGATCAGCTTGACGGCGAATGAGGACAGGCACTCGGGCGCGGCTTCATGCCCCGCTTGTCCGGCGGCACATTGCAATTGTCGATGCGCTGCTCGTCGGTCCATTTGCGGCCGAGCCGCTCCTTGCCGGTGAGCGTGCGTTGCTGGACCGCCTCCGCGGATCGGGCAGGGGCTCTGGTCTGTGCCGACATCGGCGCGATCAGGCCGAGCACGACAAGGAAGCCCAACGCATTCCTGCAAATGCCGCTCATGGATGACCTCGTTCATTCGGGTGCGATGCGTCAGGACTCCAGAGATGACCCGGTGGGGAGGTCTCGTTCCACCCGAAACCCGACGAGCGCTTACCGGCTGTGCAAACTGTACGACGCGTCTCCAAAGCTGTTATGCTTTGTCTCGATTTGCAGCGCGCGCGCTTCGTCACGTCGCCGGAGCGGCACGCAAGGGAGACGAATGATGATTTCGCGCCGATCGCTTGCTTTGACTTTGGCCATGGCCGCCCTCGCGGGCCCCGCTTTGGCGGCATCCGGCCGCGGCAGCGTGCTCAAGATGCTCGATCCCGACAATGACGGGACGGTCGACCTTGCCGAAGCCAAGAAGGCGGCCGCCGTCCTGTTCGCGAAGCTGGATCCTGACCATGACGGCACGCTCGACGTGCGCGAATTGCGCGGACGGCTGACCGCAAAAGAGCTGGCGATGGCGGATCCGGATCACGACGGCACCCTGACGCTCGACGAATATCTCGCGGTCGTCGAGCAGCGCTTCAAGGCCGCCGATCCCGACAATGACGGAACGCTGGATGCGAAAGAGCTGAAGTCGCGCGCCGGGCGGGCACTGCTGCGCCTGCTCAAATAAGCTTCCGGCAGCACCCTCCACGGGGCCGATTCCGGTCATTGACGCCGGAATCCGGCGCATAACAAAAAAAGTTGCGATTTCGCTCTTGGGCAAGACTCGGCCGCCGTGTTCGGGTCTCCTTATCCGTGCGTCGCTGCCCGGCAGCCGGAATATGCCTGACAGAACAGTGTCGGAATTTCCCAACCGTTCCAAAGCCGGGCAGGCGTCAGCGAGCCGTCGTCCGTTCCGGCATGTCCAGCAGCGAAGTCGGGTCCCGACCACCCCAGCTTGCGCCCTGGAAAACCCAGCCCTAGCTTGCCGCGCGGCGCGAAGCTTGCGTCAACTTATACTTGGGAGAAGGAAATGGCCTGGAAAACACCGAAGATCGTCGAAGTGCCGGTGGGCATGGAAATCAACATGTACGCCTGCGCAGCGCGCAAGTAACGCAATAATGTGAGACAGCCTGCCCGGCTGGTGCAGCTTGCTGCATCGGGCCGTGGCAGGCGTCTTTCGCGCAAAGTACCTTCGCGGCTCTGACACAGTCGCTCGAACAGCGTCCCTCACATCCTTCCCACAGGACCTTGAGACCGACATCGCCCGCGCGATTGGCGGGCCACACTGCTTTGTCCTACAGTGCGGTTCAAGGTGGTGCTACGGGACGATGAATCTCGCAATCAAGATCGGGCGTTGGGTAGGCGTGGTGTGCGCGGTGGTTGCCGGCGTCGCCGCGGCGTTGCCGCTCGGCGCCTATGCCGAGGGTTTTGATACCGAGCACATCTTCGGCTTCATGATCGGCTCTGATGTGGGCGAGGTCGGCGAGCGCGAGTTTCAGACTCAGACCACCGGGCGCTTCGCCAAGGACGGCGGACGGTATCGCACGCTCAATCAGGAATTGGAGCTCGAACTCGTTCCGGCGCCGAATTTTCGCGTCGAGCTCGGAACGTCGTTCTCGGCCTACGACATCAATCGCGTCCCGGGCTTTGACGATCGCCGCCAATTGTCGTGGCAGGGCGTCTCGGCCGATTTCCGCTATCGCTTTCTCGATCGCGAGGCGGCGCCATTCGGCATGACCGTCGCGTTGGAGACGCGTGCCGACCGCATCGACGAAGTGACGGCCGCGGCCGTCCGCAGCTACGGCACCGAGCTCACGCTGGCGTTCGACCGCGAAGTGATCCCGAACTTTGTGGTGGCGGCTTTGAACGTCAGCTATGAGCCGGAATGGACGCGGATACCGCGCACCGGTACAGCAGAGCAGGACGCCACGGTCGGCGTTGCGCTCGCGCTGATGGCCAAGGTGAAGCCGGATATCCTGATCGGCGGCGAAGCGCGCTATTTCCGGAAGTATGAGGGGATCGGCCTCGATGAACTGTCCGGGCAGGCGCTGTTCATCGGACCTACCGCTTATTTCCAGCTCTCCGAGCGCTCACGCCTGACCGCGACCTGGAGCGTCCAGGCCTGGGGGCAGCACGCCGGGAGCAGCGGCGCCCTCGATCTGGTCAATTTCGAGCGCCATCAGGCGCGGCTGGTGTACGGTCTCAACTTCTAGGTTCCCACGTCCTCTCACGGGGCTGTGAAACTCTGTCTTGGCTGAATACGTATTCCGTCGTGTTATCTATTTCATGAGCACGCTTAGGGATCGCGCATGAACCCGATTGATCTGATCGTCACTGTATGTGCCGTGCTGTCGCCCGCCACCTGCGAGGAGCAGCATCTGGTGTTCAACTGGAGCGGCTCGCTGCAGCAATGCGCCATGGCCGCGCCGCCTTACATCGCGCAATGGGTCGGCGAGCATCCGAAATGGACCGCGGTACGATGGCGCTGTGAGTATCCGCACAGCAATGATCGCGCTGACACGGGCGGCGAGCCGCCGGCCGGCTAGAGTGCGATTGGTCCGGGTTCAATCGTCGTCGCGCTCCAGCTTCTCGTTTTGAGCATGATCTCCGCGCAAACGCGTTCCGCGTTTGTCGCGAGGGAAAACCGCTTCACACTTTTCCGGATCATGCTCTATTTGTTGCAATCCTTCAGGTCCTTGTCGGAAATCGAAAACACGGCGTCGGCCTTGATCTCGATGTCGCGGACAAAGCATTGCTTGGCACCGCTGTAGCCGACCTTGGCGTCGTAGCGGCCGGGCTCGACGCCGGTGATGCGCAGGCGCTCATCGTGGTCGACTTCCTTGTCCTTGTCGTTGAGCGTCTGGTTGGGACCCCACTCGCTCTTGCCCGCCGGCGACAGCTCGAAGCTCGAAATCGTGGCGCTGGTCAGATTCCACAGCCGGATTCCCTTGCCCTTGCTTTGGGCCAGCACCGCGCCCGGCAGCACAAGCAACGCAACTCCAGCAGCAATCAACGCACGCGACATCCAACGTCTCCCTTACGCCTTTGTCCAAGGATGACGACGTCTCACATATTTGCAAGGTCCAACTGTGAGAGCTGCCGCTTGATTTCGTCGATCTGGGCTTCATCGCGCGACGCGCGCGGCGCGGCGATGGTCTCGACGTGAAGGATCCGCGCCGGCCGCGGCGACAGGAAGAACAGGCGGTCGCCGAGGCGGACCGCGTCGTCGAGGTCGTGAGTGACCAGGAGCGTCATCATCTTCCGGCTTGCCACCAGGATCGCGACCTGGTCGCGCAGCCGACCCGCCAGTGCATTGTCGAGCGAGGCCAGCGGCTCGTCGAGGATCAGGAAATCCGGCTCGATGGCGAAGGCGCGGGCGAGCGCGACGCGGCGGGCGAGGCCGAGCGACAGCTCGCCGGGGAAATGGTTGCGGTGCACGGTCAGTTCGAGCACCTCGAACAGCGCCGAGAGCGTGCTGTCGTCGACATGAGGTGCGGCCAGCCGCACATTCTCCTCGACGGTGCGCCAGGGCAGCAGCCGTGGCTCCTGGAACACCATGCCGAGGCGCATGCCGGGTGAGCGCGCGACGTGGCCCTGGTAGTTGCCGTCGAGCCCGGCGAGGATCCTGAGCAGGGTGCTTTTGCCGCAGCCCGACGGGCCGAACAGCACGCCAACCTCGCCGGCATTCAATGTGAAGGTGACGTTGTCGAGCACGTCGTGCCGCTTCCCGGCCGCGCTCGCAAAACTCTTGCCGGTGATATTGACCTCAAGCTGCACGGAGCCGCCACCGCGTTAGCCTGGTTTCAAACGGCTGCACCAGCAGGGTCTCGATGACGAGCACGACACCAGCAAAGCTTAGCGAGTAGGCGAGCAGCAAGGGGATATCGAACAGCTGGAAGGCGACGCCGATCTCAAAGCCGACGCCGTTCGGCCGGCCCAGATATTCAGCAACCAGAACGATCTTCCACACCAGCGAGAGCCCGGAGCGCGCCGCGGCCGCGATGTAGGGCGCAAGCTGCGGCAGGATCACATGCCGGAAGGCGCGGCCGCGCGGTAGGGCAAACGCCGCTGCCATCTCGTCGAGCGCGGGATCGAGCGCGCGGGCGCCCTCACGTAGCGTGACGACGGCGGTCGGCAGTTTGTTGATGGCGATGGCCGCGATCGCGGCGACCTCGGTCAGTCCGGCCCAGATATAGGCCAGCACGATGACGACGAGTGCCGGCAAATTGAGCAGCAGGATCAGCCAGGGGTCGCCAAGGCGGTTGGCCAGCGAGACGCGGCCCATCAGGTAACCGATCGCCGAGCCGAGCGCCATGGCGAGCGTGAAGGCCAGCGCGACGCGCGCCAGCGTTGCACCGAGATTGAGGAACAGCGCCCCCGATCGGGCTTCGGCGACGAGCACAGACAGCACCGCCGGCGGTGCCGGCAACTTCGCATCGCCGATCAGCAGCGAGGCGATCCACCAGGTCGCGATGAACAGCGCGAAGGACAGGAGGCGCAGCACCTTTAGTCTCCTGGGATCGCTTGATAGAACGTGCCCGGATCGAGCTCGGTTGCCGTGCCGACCAGCTCGCGGCCGCCGAGCTGCGCCAGCACCCGGTAGAGTACGCGCGCATCCGCTTCTTCGTCCGCGATCGACCGGCGCGGGATACCTTCGCGGTAGCGGTCGCGATAGGCATGCACGGTTGCGGCATCCTGCGCACCGGTGAGCGGCGCGATCGCATCCCATTCGGCGTCCGAGGTCGCCAGGATCTGCTTTGCGGCGCGCGTCACGGCGATGAAACGAGCCACCAGATCCCTGTTGGCGTTGGCCCAGGCTTCGTCGAACACGTAACCGATCATTGCGATGCGGCCCTTGCTGCCGAGCTTTTGCAGGATCTCCTCCATGCCGGCGAGACGGCGGAAGCCCTTGGCTTCAAGCGCGGCGCAGAAATTCCAGTAGTTGAGCGTCGCGTCCATCTCGCCGTCGAGCGTCTTGGCCGTAAGCAGTGGCGGCGCGCCATAGACGATGGTCGACTGCGACTTCAGGTCGACGCCGTCCTGCTTCATCGCGGCCTGCAGCAGCAGCCAGTTCTTGTCGATCGCGCCGCCGGCAATTGCGAGCTTGCGTCCCTTGAGGTCCGCGAGCGTCTTGAGCGGCGAGGCGGCGGGGACCATCACAGCCCCCAGCGCGCTCGAATAGGGATAGAACTGCAGCTTGGCGCCGAGCGAACGCTCCCGCGACACCCAGGGCCAGTCGGACACCATGACGTCGGCCGAGCCGGCGCGCAACGCGATCTTGCCGGCCTCGGGGCTGGCGAGCTCGGTGACGTCGATCGTCAGATTGGCCTTCTTGTCGAGGCCATGGGAGCGAATGACGGCCAGTTCCCAGGCCAGCGTTCCGGTCTTCTGCGCTGCAATGCGGATGGTCTCCGCGTTGCACGAGGTGCCGAACTGCATGACCGCCAGGACTGCCGCAGCCAACACCGTGCGAACAGAGATGATCATCGTTTCTTGTGCCACTTCCCCGAATGTTTTCTTTTCTGATCAACATCCATAGCATAGCTTGCGCGAAGAGAAGAGGAAGCAGGACCATGGCAGGAGCTGGCATGCTACGACCGATTGTCGCCGTCTGGGTGCTCGCCGGGACGGCCATCAGCGTGCGGGCCCAGGAGATCAACGACTATCCGACCTCCGCACGGGCCGAATATGTGTTCGGCTGCATGAAGGCCAATGGCGAAGGCCGGCAGTCGATCGAGCAATGTTCCTGCTCGATCGACGTCGTCGCATCGATCATCCCTTATGATCGCTACGTCACCGCCGAGACGGTGCTGAGTATGTCGCAGGTGCGCGGCAATCTGGGCGGCCAGTTCCGCTCGTCCGAGCAGGCCGCGAACGCGCTCAATGACCTCAGGCGCGCCCAGGCCGAGGCCGAGGTCAGGTGCTTCTAGTGTCTGTCGTGGACGGATGGCGCGTCAGGTCCCGGGATTCTCGACCTTCCACTCGTGCTCGAAGACGTGCCCGTCGGTGTCCTTGGCTTCGGCACGGAAGAGCTTTGCGCCATTCGAGACGTAGGTGAAGCGGATATTGGGATCCTCGGAAATCGAGATTCCTCCCTCCATCGCCAGCACCGGACTGTCGTCCTGCCAGATGTGCAGCTCGTTGACGAAGAAGGCCGGGATATAGAGCTGCGTGACCTGGTCCATCTGCAGGCCTGAATTGTTCGGATGCCCGATCATGATCTGGGCTTCCCGCGTGCTGGTCGCCGGACCCTGTTCGGACTTCGTAAACTGGCGGTAGCGCATCTGGCCGAGGCGGTTTTTCGCCTCCTCGACGTTCTTGCCGGCCGGCGCCGAACAGCCGCCGGATGCCTTGACATAGACCTTGCTGACATAGAGCTTGCCGTCGCTGAGTTCCGCGACGGCGTGCACATTGGTGTAGTTGTTGACGCGGACGCGGGTCGAGATCTCGCTGACGTTGGCGCTCGGCCCCAGCGTGAATTTCGCGGCCATGGGCGCCGGGTTCTCGTCGATGACAAGCGTGATCGCGACGACGCGGCGGCTGTCGCTGGGCGGCAGCTTGGTACGCAGCGTCACCGGGACGATCGCGGCGTCTTCCGCGCGCGCCGGCATCTCGATGCCGATGACGTCGCCGCCGTCGTTCATCGGGCGGTTGCTGAAGATGTCCTGGACGAGGCCCGGCCAGGGATCATAGGCCTCGGCGGCGGGCGCAGCCGATATGCCCAGCGTCATCGTGAGCAGGCTGGCGATGCAAAGCAGGCGGGCGCGATGTCGAGGCATGTTCGCGAAATCCTATGCGAGTTGCGTCATTATAGGACCAACAGCTACTCCCATTCAATTTCCGAGAATGCTGCAGTTGCGTTGCGGGCATTGTAATCGTCGAACAATTGCCAGCGCGGCCGCTCGGCTTCCCCGGCATGCTCGGCGGCTACCGTGATCGGCTTGCCGCTCGCGAGAAGCGCACGCACGTCTGTGGCCAGCGTCCCAAGATAACGCCGCTGGTCGGCAAGCGCTGCAGGCCATGCGCTCACGGGGCCGTGACCGGGAACCACGCGCTCAGCGGCAATCGCCGCGAGGTCGTCAAGTGCACGCAACCAGCCCTTGAGGCTGCCATCAACCACGGGAATATGGATGAGAAACACCATATCGCCGGCGAACAGGGTCTGGGTTTGTTCGTCGAGCACGGTGAGGTCGTTGTCGCTGTGCGCCGGCGGCCACGCCTTCAGCGTCAGGCTGCGTCCACCGAGGTCGAGCTTCAGCGTGTCCTCGACCAGCACGGTCGGGGGAATGATCCTGACTTCGTCGATCAGCGCGTCGCCCATCGTGCGCCGAAAGCCGTCGAGATAGAATTGCCCTCGCGTCGCTAGTGCGCGGGGCAGGGTCTTGTGGCCGACGAAGCTGGTCCCGTCATCCACGAAGGCCGCGTTGCCGAAGCTGTGATCGGGATGCGCATGGGTGTTGATCACGTAGCGGATCGGCTTGTCGGTGTGGCTGCGGACCGCTGCAAGCAATTGCCGCCCTTCGCGGACACTGCCGCCGGTGTCGATGACGGCGACGGCGCTGTCGCCGACCACGAACCCCACATTGGCGATGGCGCCTTCGTTCTCGCGCGTCATCAACGCAATGACCCCGGTGTGAACGAATATTCCGGGGGCGACTTCGCTCACAGGCAATTCCGCCTCTTGCGCCCACGCTATGGTCGGCGCCCAAAACATCAGGAGCAGCGCAAGCACCGAACCGCCATGAGCCATGTTTCAGCCTCAGTTTCTCCGGGACGCGCGATCAATGTCGTTGCGCGCCAGTTTGCGCTGCAACAAGCAACGCGGCGCTGTCGCGATCATTATCCCTGTTGCACGTCATGGTACGCCCTGCAATTGCTGGATGACGGCGAAGCGTCCGTTCGAGAGGAGACCGCGTGATGAGAATTGCCGGATACCGTCCTGTTCTGCTCGCGCTTGCAGGCTTCATCGCCTGTCTCGCCGGGCGCGAGATCGCGCACGCGCAGGTCAATGATCAGGGCGAACTCTCCATCGAACTGATCGATGCCAAAGTGCTGCGCATCTGCGCCGATCCGCGCAACCTGCCGTTCTCGAACGAAAAGGGCGAGGGCTTTGAGAACAAGCTCGGCGAGCTGTTTGCCGAAAAACTGCAGAAGAAGCTCGACTACATGTACTTTCCGCAGGCGACCGGCTTCGTGCGGATGACGCTGGCGGCGCATCGCTGCGACGTGATCATGGGATTTCCACAAGGCGATGACCTCGCGCAAGGCACCAATCCCTACTATCGCACGGCCTATGCGATCGTCGCCAAGCCTGGCAGCGGGCTCGACGAGGTCACGACGCTCGGGGACGCGCGGCTGAAGGGCAAGCATATCGGTATCGTTGCGGGAACGCCGCCCGCCACCAACATGGCCATCAACGGTCTGATGAGCAACGCCAAGCCCTATCCGCTGATGATCGACACGCGCTACGATTCGTCGGCCGAGGCCATGATGAACGATCTCGCCAAGGGTGAGATCGACGCCGGCATCCTGTGGGGACCGATGGCGGGCTATTACGCCAAGAAGGCGAACCCGCCGATGCATATCACGCCGCTGGTCAAGGAGACCACTGGACCGAAGCTCGTCTATCGCATCGGCATGGGCGTGCGTGGGTCCGATCAGAACTGGAAGCGGCAGCTCAATCGCCTGATCCAGGAGAACCAGCCGGCGATCAACAAGATCCTGCTCGATTACGGCGTTCCGCTGCTCGACGAGAACGACCGTCCGATCGGGCCGGAGACCGCAACCAAGTCGCCGTGATCCGGCTTGCGGCCATGCTGGCGGTGATGTTGGTCGCCGCTTCGCCTGTCCGCGCGCAGGACCATCCCGCAGAACCCGAGGGCTATCGCACCGAGGACTATCGCGCGCCGGTGCCGACAACGCTTGCCGGCGCACAGGTGCTCACGACCGCGGAAGCGGAAGCGATCTGGCGCGAGAAATCCGGCGCCTTCGTCGACGTGCTGCCGCGCGCGCCGAAACCAAATCTGCCTGCCGGCACGGTGTGGCGCGAGCGGCCGCATCAGAATATCCCCGGCAGCATCTGGCTGCCCGACACCGGCTACGGCAGGCTCGCCGCGCCTACGGAGGCGTATCTGCGACGCGGACTGGCCCGTGCCTCCGGCGACGACAAGGCGAGACTGCTGGTGATCTATTGCCAGGAGAATTGCTGGATGTCGTGGAACGCCGCCAGGCGCGTGCTGTCCTACGGCTACCGCAACGTGGCGTGGTATCCGGATGGAACCGACGGGTGGGGGCGCGCCAAACTGCCGCTGGCGGATGCGCAGCCCGAGCCGCGCGACGGCGAGCAATGAGCCCGCCCTCACGCGCGGTTTGCGAGCTACTTCTGCTTGTCGAGCTTGCTGATCGTCTTGCCGCCGTCGCCGTCCGCTGTGGTGAACGTCACCTTGTCGCCGGCGTGAAGGTCCTCCAGCGACTGTCCTTTGGGTACCTTGTATTCCTGGATCGCTCCGCCAGCCGCGCCAACGGTTCCGCTCTGTGTCTGCTGGATCGAGATGGTTCCGCTCAATCGGTCAATCTTGGTGACCATTCCCGACATGGGTTGCTGGGCCAAAGCCGCTGACGTGACCAGACTCGCGGCCGCAAGGCCGGTCATGACGATCTTGGCTGCTCTCATCGAGGCCTCCCAACTTCAGATATAGTTGGAGACAACGAGCGGAGCGCGCAGTTTGTTCCGGATCGGCGCCGCCCGAGTGAACACATTGGGAGGCATGTTCATGACCGCCGGGGCGATCGGTCGCAGCCTCAATCCAGCTCCTGCTGGATGGTGCGGGCCAGCGCGAACAGGCGCTGGTCGATGGTGGTCGGCACCTCGCAGACGAATCGCACCACGCGTCCGCGGTCCTCGAAAATCCGCGTCTCCCAGACCAGCTGATTGCCGAGCTCATCGACCTTGGCCTGATCCGGCGGTGTGGCGTCCTGCAGTGCCTGCAGCGCAAGCGTATCGGCGCGAATCTTTTCCGCGGCCTCCCGCTGCTTGCGCATCACGCGTTCGAGCCCGTTCATCACCGAGGCCCGCTGCCCGTTGAGCGTGTTGAACAGGCCCGCGAACAGCAGCTTTCCCGCATTGGCCTTGTCGGCCGCGGCGGCCGACAGGAACTCGGTGATCTCTTTCTGCGCGTCCTCCAGCGGAATGCGGCGTGCCGCGAGCTTGGCCGCGAGTGCGCTGATCTTCGGATCGTCCTTCCATTTGGTCTCGGCATCGCCCAGCGGCGGCCCGGCCCAGACGGCGGCGAGCGAGATCTCGGGCACCTTGGCCTGTGCGCAAGGCCAGTCCGGATAGCGCGGGTCCGCGGCGGATGCGACCTGGTTCGACAGAACCATCGCGCACAGCGCACCCAGTCCGATTCGTAGACCTCTCATGCCTCGCCTCCGCCGGGTCCGCGGCGCACCAGGCCGCGCGAGGGATCGTAAGCCACGATCGCGCCGATCATGAACACCACCGTGCAGCCGCCGACCACCGCGAGCGAAACCCAGTTCATCTTGCCATACAGCGCGAACCGGATCAGCTCCACCGCATGGGTGAACGGATTGCACTGGCAGACATAATACAGCATCGGGCTGCCTTCCTGCACGCGCCAGAGCGGATAGAGCGCCGACGATGCAAAGAACATCGGGAAGATCACAAAGTTCATCACGCCGGCGAAATTCTCCAGCTGCTTGATGCTGGCCGAGATCAGCATGCCCAATGCGCCGAGCATCAGGCCCGACAGCACCAGCGCCGGAAGCACGGTGAGATAGCCGATCGTTGGCGGCGCGATGTCCCAGAACCACGCGATGACGAGGAAAGCGTAGACCTGCAGCAGCGAGACCGCGGTGCCGGCGAGCAGCTTGCAGAACAGGAGATAGCCGCGCGGCAGCGGGCTGACCAGCAGCGTGCGCATGTTGCCCATCTCGCGGTCATAGACCATCGACAGCGAGGATTGCATGCCGTTGAAGAGCTGGATCATCGCCATCAGGCCGGGCGCGATATAGACCTCGTACAGGATATAGGTCTCGTAGGGCGGGATGATCGAGATGCCGAGCACCTGACGGAAGCCGGCGGCGAAGATGAACAGCCAGACCAGCGGCCTGACCAGGGCCGAGACGAAGCGCTCGCGCTGATGCAGGAAGCGCAGCGCCTCGCGCCACACGATGCCGTTCAGGCAGACGATGTATTCCGACAGCGAGAAGCCGCTTCGCTCGGGCGTGACCGTCGTGCTGGTCATGACGGCGGTCTCCCCGAAAGTGTGGCCGTTCCGGTCAGGCGCATGAAGGCGGTGTTGACGTCCTGGGCACCGGCCTCCGCGATCACGCGCGACACCGGACCGTGCGCCAGCATCCTGCCCTGATGCAGCACGACGAGGTCGTCGTTCGGCATGATCTCGTCGAACAGATGGGTTGCCCAGAGCACGCCGATGCCCTGTTCGGTGACGAGCTGCCGGACATGATCGAGAATGTCGGCGCGCGCCTTGACGTCGAGCCCGACGGTGGCCTCATCCAGCAGCAACAGCCTGGGACGGTGCAGCAGCGCGCGGGCGATCTCGAGCCGCCGCATCTGGCCGCCCGAGAGGTCGCGCACCTTGCTGCCGGCACGGTCGGCAAGGCCGATGCGGCCGAGCACCGCGGCGCTGCGCAGCCACGCCTCGCGCCGCGAGATGCCGTGCAGCGCGGCGTGATAGAGCAGGTTCTGCGTCAGCGAGAGATCGAGATCGAGCGTGCGCGGCTGGAACACGACGCCCATCAGCCGCAGCGCTTCACCGGGCGTCCGGCTGATGTCGTGGCCGAAGATCTTGATCTGGCCGTGCTGGATGCCGAACAGCCGCGTCACCAGCGAGAACAGCGTGCTCTTGCCGGCGCCATTGAGGCCCAGCAGCGCGGTGAAGCTCGCCGGCGCGACCGTGAAACTGACATCGATCAGGGCGCGCCGCGGCCCGTAGCTGTGGCTGACATTGCCGATCGACAGTGCCGGCTGCACCGCGGCTGCGGCTCCTGGAGCTGCGTCAGGCGAGGGCTGGCTCGCGATATGGGCGTCGGTTGCGGTCATGGCTGCGCGATCGTGATCCCCCAGGGCAGTTCGCCGACCTGAATGGTCTTGATCACCTTCTGGGCCGCAACGTCGATCACCGAGACGTCGTTCGAGACGCCGTTGGTGACCAGCAGATATTTTTCGTCCGGGGTGAAGTCCATGTGCCAGACCCGTTGGCCGACCAGGAGATATTTGATCACCTTGTGGCTGGTGGCGTCGACCACCGCGACGCGGTTGGCAGGGCCAAGTGCGATGAACGCCGTCTTGTCATCCTTGGTCATGCCGATGCCGACGGGCTGGATCGCCTCGTTCCGCAGGCCCGGAATCTCGAAGGTGATCTTGCCCGTCACCTCGTGCTTGACGGGATCGATGATCGACACCGTCCCGCCGATCTCGGACGATACCCACAATTCAGAGCTGTTGTGCTTGAACTGGGCAAAGCGCGGCCGCGAATCGACCAGCACATTGGCGACGATCTGGCGCGTCGCGGTGTCGATGAAATGCGCCATGTTGGTGGTTTCGGAGGTGTTGATCAGGATCTTGCCGTCCGGGCTGATCGTCATGCCCTCGGGCTCGACGCCGACCTGGATATCGCCGATCCGGGCGCGCTTTTCGAGGTCGATCACGGTGACCGTGTTGTCGTTCTCGTTGGCGACATACATGGTCTTGCCGGCGGCATCCTGGGCGAACAGTTCAGGGTCGGGGCCGGAGGGCAGGGTGTCGACGATCTCCTGGGTCTTGGTGTCGATCACCTGGATCGTGTCGTCATCGCCGACCGCGACCATCACGAATTTGCCGTCGCGTGAGAACTCGATGCCGCGTGGCCGCTGGCCGACCTTGATGGTTTTTGTCACCGTCCAGCTAGTGGTGTCGATCACCGTAACCGTGTTGCCCTTTTCGTTGGAGACATAGGCAACAAAAGCGGATGCCGGCGCCGCGGCAAGCCAAACAAGCATCCCGGTCAACAGACAGCGGCGCCACATGCGTTCATTCTCCCTCATTGCAGCTTGCACTTCGTTTCAGGCCGGTCAACACCGAGCGTGTCGAGTTCGGAGACCTGGTGCAGGAAACCTTCCTGCGGTGAGACCGAGACCACCATACGACCATCGGCCAGCAGGATCGGCTGGCGCAGCTGCAGATTCCAGTTTCGCAGGGTCAATCGCGTGCCCTTGAAGGCGGCGATCGAGAAGTCGGGGCCCTTGAGGAAGGCGATGACCTTCCTGGGATCCCCCGAATTGGTGCGCGACGTGGCCTCCCCGATCATGCGCGCGGCGATCCAGGCCTGCATGTCGATCGCCGTCATGCGGCGCATGTTGAGCTTGATGAAGCGGTTCTGAATCTGGACGGCGCCCCATTGATCATGCGCCGCGTCCCAGCTCGTCGGCACCAGGCCGGCCGAGCCCGCCACCGGCCGCGGGTCCCAGGTCCGGTAAGGCAAATAGTTCGCGAACACCTCGCTCTCGTCGGCCGCGACCAGCACGTCGTAAGCCGGCGCCTGCTGCGTGAACACCGGCATCTGGCGCTGGATCAAGGTCACGCCAGAGTCGGTGCGGCGTGCCCCGCCGGTATCCTCGAATGTCCGCTCCTGGACGATCTTGGCGCCGAAACGGGTGGCGGCGCGGCGCAGCGCGTCGGCATAGAGCTTGTCCTGATCGTGCGAGCCGACCACCAGGAACCAGCGCTTCCACTGCTTCCACACCAGGTACTGGCCAAGCGCGTCGGCCAGCATCGAGCGGGTCGGTGCGACATGGATGACGTTGCCGCGGCAGTCCTGCTCGCGCAGCCGGTCGTCGATCGCGCCGGTATTCAGCAGCACGGTGCCGCGGTCGCGCAGCGCATCGGCGACCTTGAGCAGGGCATCGGCGGGCAGGTCGGTGATGATGTAGTCGTTGCGGCCGGCGAGATCGGTCGCGACCTTGGCGACGTCGTCGCTGTCCTTGACCTTGACCTCGTCGAGCACGAAGCGCTGGTTGAGGAATTTTCCGGTCGTATTGTTGTCCTCGATCGCAAGCCGTGCGCCGGCGATGCCGTCATTATCGGCCGGCTGGTCGAGCAGCGAGAGCGTCGATTTGACGCCAGCGTGGCCGAGATAGCCGATATGGACCTCGACGGGATCAGCCGCCAGCGCTCCGGTCGTCATCATGCTGAGCGCGATCGTGCCGATCAGCCATCGGAACATAACTCCTCCCGCAGTCTTTCTTCACCGGGCATGGCGTTGTCGGACCATGCGTTGACGTGCAAGATGACCGAATTGGCCTAGCTTGCAACCCCGCTTTTTGTCGTTGCGAGGTTACAAATTCGATTGGTTCACAATCATGAGATCAACGTTCGCCTTCGTCGTCTCATTGCTGGTGATGTCTGCGGCGGCCGCGCGCGCCGAGCCGCCCAGGCTCGCGGTGTTCGACCTCGAGATGATCGACACCAGCCTGCAAGGCGAGGTCAACGGGCCGCGGACTGACGAGCAGGCGCGGCTGCTCCGGACCGGCGATCAGGTGCGCAAGGAGCTCGCAGAATCAGGCAGGTTCCGCGTGCTCGACATCGCGCCTGTCAATGCTGCGGCACACGGCAGCAATCTTCAGGCCTGCGGCGGGTGCGATGTGAAGCTGGCCGGCGAGCTGGGCGCCGATCTCGTGATGACAGGCGTGGTGCAGAAGGTCTCCAACCTGATCCTCAACATCAATCTCTATCTGCGCGACGTGCACAGCGGGCAATTGCTGGCCGCGGCGAGCGCCGACATGCGCGGCAATACCGACGAATCCTGGTCGCGCGCCACCAATTACCTCGTGCGCAACCGCCTGCTCGCGCCGAATTACGGCGCGCCGCAGGCACGGTAGCTCGCGCGCACGGATTTTTCCCCGTCATCCTGAGGAGCGCGTAGCGCGTCTCGAAGGATGACGGCCCACCTACAGCCGCGCGGAGAAAGTCGGGGCCGTCGACCCTTCGAGACGCCGCTACGCGGCTCCTCCAGCGACAACGGCAAAGCCGTTGCGCGGGGGTGACGGAGATGGACCGGCGTCGTCCTAAGTGATGCTTAGGCCTTCAGCCGCGCGGCGTGCCAGCGCAGATGATCGGCCATGAAGGTCGAGATGAAGTAGTAGCTGTGGTCGTAGCCCGGCTGACGCCGCAGAGTGAGGGGAATGTTGGCCTTCGCGCAGGCGGCTTTCAGCAGCTCCGGCCGCAGCTGCTCGGTGAGAAACCCGTCGGCATCGCCGTAATCGACCAGCAGATCGGAGAAGCGGGCGCCGTCCTCGATCAGCGCCACCGCATCGTGCTTTCGCCACGCCTGCTTGTTGCTGCCGAGATAGCCGCCGAGCGCCTTGTTGCCCCATGGCACCTGCGACGGCGCCACGATCGGCGCAAACGCGCTCGCCGCGCGATAGCGATCCGGATGGCGCAGCGCCACCGTCAGCGCGCCATGGCCGCCCATCGAGTGACCGAGGATCGATTGCCGCGCCGTGTCGACCGGGAATTGCTCGGCGATCAGCTTTGGCAATTCCTCGGTGACGTAGCTCCACATCCGGTAATTGGTGGCGAACGGCTGCTCCGTCGCATCGACATAGAAGCCCGCGCCGAGGCCAAAATCATAGGAGTTGGCGGGATCACCGGGGACGCCTTCGCCGCGTGGGCTGGTGTCGGGCGCAACGAAGATCAGGCCGAGTTCGGCGCATGCCTGGCGGAATTCACCCTTCTCGGTGACGTTGGCGTGCGTGCAGGTCAGGCCCGACAGGTAGGTGACCACAGGCAGTTTGGCGCCGGCCGCATGCTCCGGGACAAACACCGAGAAGGTCATGTCGGTCCTGGTCTCGCGGCTTGGATGCCGGTACACGCCCTGTGTGCCGCCATGCGACTTGTTCTGGGAAACCGTCTGCATTGTCGTATTCCTCTGGGTTGGAGTGCTGCGTCAGCCGACGCCGCTCTCGATCGCGAGGCGCACGAGCTCGGCCGAGGTGCGCACGCCAAGCTTCTGACGCATGATCGATGACGTGTTCGCGACCGTCTTGTATGACGAATGCACCAGCCAGGCGATCTCCGACAGGCTCTTGCCGGAACTGAGCAGGCGCAGGATCTCCATCTCGCGCGAGGTCAGCTTGGAGAGCGGATTCTGCGCAAAGCCCGGCCGCGCAAAGGCGACATTGCGTGCGATCGCGGGCGGCAAATAGACGCCGCCATTGCCGACTTCGCGCACTGCCTCCACCAGATCGTTGGGGTCGCCGGTCTTCGAAACATAGCCCTTGGCGCCGATATCGATGGCGCGGGCGGCGAACACCGGGTCGTCGTTCATGCTGAACATGATGAGGCGCGCCGATGCATCGTGCGACAGAATGCGGCGCGCCAGCTCGAAGCCGGAGACCGTCGGCAGGTTGATGTCGATCACGCAGAGATCGGGCTTTTCAGCGACGAAAGCCCGTTCGCCGCTCTCGGCATCCGCAGCTTCCAGCAGGATGATCTCGGGATCGTCGGCGAACACGGTGCGACAACCCGAGGCGACGATGGGATGATCATCAACAATCAGAATGCGCATGGCGTTGTTCCGCGACCTGCCTTGATTCACTCATCATCACATCGGTTTGCACCAGGACACGTCGGTTCCGACCGCTTGTGCACCTCGCGCGAGATTGCGATAGGCTGCGATTAGATAGCCGGGCAAATTTGGCTGTCAACGATCCTCTCGGAGGAGGGATCGCGGGTCGGGGGCAACGTCATGTGGCAAAAGCTATCCTTGCGCGCACGGATCAACCTGCTGCTGGCGCTGATATTGGCGCTTGGACTGGGCATCAATATTGCGCGGCTAGTACTGGAAGCGGGGCCGCGTGTCCAGGCCGAGGACCAGAGCGTGATCCGGCTGGCGCGCGAGTTTGTCGCGACGATCGTGGCCGGTCTCGACGAGGCGCCGGACCCCGATGCGCGGCTCGATCAGATCGTCGAGGATTTGAGCCGGCTGCGCCATGTCAGCATCTCGCGGCAGGATGACGCGACCGCAAAGCCGGCGGACCGGGCGGAGGAGGCTGGCGATCCGCGCGCCCCGCCCGAGTGGTTCGTCGCGCTGGTGCATCCCGAGCAGACCTCGGTGCGGGTGCCGATCTCGGTTCACGGCAAGCCGCAATCGCTGGTCATCACCTCGCATCCGGACGACGAAATGGTCGAGATCTGGGACGGCATCGTCACCCAGCTCGAGGTCGGCTCCGCGATTGCGGTGGCGCTGCTTCTCGTCACGATGCTGGTGGTCGGCCGTGCGCTTGCGCCGCTCGAGGCGCTGTCGCAGGCCATGACCGGCATCGAGGCCGGGGATTACGATGCGCGCGTCGAGCCCGGCGGATCGCCGGAATTGGCGGCAATCTGTGCCAAACTGAACCATTTGGCGGCGACCCTTGGCGAAGCCGTGGACAGCAAGCGGCAGCTGGCCGAACGCGCGGTGTCGCTGCAGGATTCCGAGCGCAAGGAGATCGCACGCGAACTGCATGATGAGTTCGGGCCGTATTTGTTTGCGCTGCGCGCGCATGCCGGCGCGCTGAACCGGCTGTCGGAGGTCGAAAAGCCCGATCCTTCGGCGCTGCGCAAGCACGGCAATGCCATCCTCGAGCAGGTCAATGCGCTGCAGCAGTTCACCCGCCGCATCCTGGAGCGCTTGCGGCCGGTTGGACTGGCCGAGCTCGGGCTTGCGGAAGCGCTGGGCGCGCTGGTGCGGATGTGGGGTGAGTCGCACCCCGAGGTGGAGATCGATAGCCGCATTTCGCCCGATCTCGGCGATACCGGCGAGATGGCCGATTTGACGATCTATCGCATCGTCCAGGAGGCGCTCACCAACGTGTTTCGCCACGCCGGCGCAACTGAAGTCGACATCATGATCGAGCCGGCGGAGCGGCAGGCAGGCCCGCGCGGCAGCCGTGGCTGCGCGCTGGTGCGGGTTCGCGACAACGGCCGCGGTATGCTCGGGGATCACCGGCTTGGGCGCGGTCTATCCGGCATGCGGGAGCGAATCCTCGCGCTTGGCGGCACGCTCAATATCACTTCAGGCGATGACGGCGTGACGGTCGAGGCGCTGGTGCCGAAGGCCGCGCGCGCCTAGAGCTTCGGTCCTGATTGAATCAGAACCGAAGCTCGAGATTCTTGTTTTGACGCGTTTTCTTCACGCGAACCGGCCTCCACTTTGCTCGAAAACGCTCTAGGAGGCGGATCGCGGCCAGTATCTGAAGGCGGCGCATACCAGCGCCAGTGCGCCGGCGATCCAGAGCACGATGATCGCGATCATGCCCGCCCAGCTGGTCGGACGCTGCAATATGGTGCTGGCCTTGGCGCGGCATTCCGCCATCACCTCGTCCGGAACGAGCGCGATCGCAAGCCAGATGCCGAGCGGCAGCAGGATCAGGTCGTCGAGATAGCCGATGACGGGGATGAAATCCGGAATCAAATCGATCGGCGACAGCGCGTAGGCGGCCACCGCGACGGCAACGGCCTTGGCGTACCAGGGCACGCGCGGATCACGCGCTGCGAGATACAGCGCGACGCTGTCTCGCTTAAGGTTGCGCGCCCAGGTTTTGAGTGAATGCTTGATCGAGGAAAGTTTGGTCGCGGACAGCATGGCGTGACGCCTGCACGCCAGGCGGAAACGCTATTCCAGCACCACGTCAGCCGGCATGCCGCCGTGCAGGCCCTTGTGGACGGAGGAGGGCGCGATGCCAAAATACTTCCGGAACACGCGGCTGAAATGCGAGGAGCTCGAGAAGCCCCAGGAGAACGCGACATCGGTGATGGTCTTGCCGTTCTGTGATTCCAGCTCCTGCCGACAATTCTGCAGCCGAGCCTTCCAGATGTAGTCGCTGACCGTCATGCCGCGATCGCTGAACAGCATGTGCAGATAGCGCTTCGAGCAGCCGAGCGCCGCGGAAATGCGGTCGATGCAGAGATCAGGATCGCGCAGATGCTCGCGGATGAAGCCTTGGGCCCGCACATAGGTCGCCTCCGCGCTGCCGCGGTCGAACATTGCGCCGGTCTCGCGCAGCGGCAGCAGCAGCAGGTCGATCAGCGCATCGGCGACGCCGACCGCGTTGACCGGGGTCAGTGTCGGTGCCTCGCCGAACGCGGCATGGACGAAATCATAGGCGATGCGGCCGGTGCCGTTGCGCGCCGACAGCTTGCACGGCGCCATCTTGGAGAGCTGGAAGCCGCGCTCCTTCAGCAGGTCCTTCGGCACGATGACAACCTCGTGACGGGTCAGGGACGGGCTGATGATCGTATGCGGGCAGGACACGTCGTAGGCGAAGCAGTCGCCCGGCATGATGTCGAAGTGCAGGCCGTCCTGTTCGAAATGCGAGACGCCGTGGGTCTGGAACACGATCTTGATGTAGGGGTGCTCGCTCAGCTTGATGCGCGAGATGGTGTGCGCGATCCGGTGCTGGCTTGCCTCGATCTGGCACAGCTTCAATCGCGAAACCGTCGTGAAATTGATCCGGCCCTCGAGCGAAGATCCCTCGAGCGCATCGACGTCGAACTGACCGCAGAGGTCAGTGAGCGCATCCGACCAGCGCTGGATCTGACGCTTGGGCGTCAAACCGTTCGTGCTGAGTGAATGGACTGTATCGGTCATCTTTCCAGCCACCGATTCGATCCCCAACGTGACTGCTCACCGAGCTTAGGTCTGGCCCGGGATGATGCGCCTTCTCCCTGATTCTGAACAGCTTAGGGAGGCGACGGGATTTCTTCCCGGTTGACGGGATTTCTTCCCGGTTAATGTCGGGTGATCCTCCGACTTAGTTCTGGGCGCGTCAAGCGCAACCTTGGGCCGCTTCCATCTGACGCTGGAACGGCACCGAGGGCGTTTGATGCCCTGCAACATGAGGCGGCCTTTCCTGCCAATTGGGGGCCCGGCCGCAAAAATCTGACAAAGCTTCGCTTCTGAGCAAACGGCGCTTCGCTGCTGGGCAAGTCAGCACGGTTCGATGGGACTACCACTGAGCAACCAAAATGGAAGAAGTGGGGCCGTTTCGGCGGAAACCCTTGAGCTCTTGAACCCTGGGAGGAAATCCACGATGCGCAAGTTGCTTTACGCGACCAGCCTTGGCGCCATGGCGGTGTTCGCCGCCGGAGCCGCCAACGCCAATGACGAACTCAGCAAGATGTCGCAGAACCCGAAAGACTGGGTGATGCCGGCTGGCGACTATGCCAATACGCGCTATTCGAAGCTGAATCAGATCAACGCTTCGAATGTCGGAAAGTTGCAGGTCGCCTGGACGTTTTCGACCGGTGTGCTGCGCGGCCACGAGGGCGGTCCGCTGATCATCGGCAACATGATGTACGTCCACACGCCGTTCCCAAACAAGGTCTATGCTCTTGACCTTTCGCAGGACAACAAGATCGTCTGGAAGTATGAGCCGAAGCAGGATCCGAACGTCATTCCGGTGATGTGCTGCGACACGGTCAACCGCGGCGTTGCCTATGGCGACGGCAAGATCTTCCTGCACCAGGCCGACACCACGCTGGTCGCGCTCGATGCCAAGACCGGCAAGGTGGAATGGACGGTGAAGAACGGCGATCCCAGCAAGGGCTCGACCGGCACCTCCGCGCCGCTGGTGGTCAAGGACAAGGTTCTGCTCGGCATCTCCGGTGGCGAATTCGGTGTCCAGGCTCATGTGACCGCCTACGACATCAAGACCGGCAAGCAGGTCTGGCGTGGCTTCTCGGAAGGTCCGGATGACCAGATCCTGGTCGACGACAAGACCACCGAGCTCGGCAAGCCGGTCGGCAAGGACTCGAGCCTGAAGACGTGGCAAGGCGATCAGTGGAAGATCGGCGGCGGCGCAACCTGGGGCTGGATCTCCTACGATCCCGAACTGAACCTCGTCTATTACGGGTCGGGCAACCCCTCGACCTGGAATCCGAAGCAGCGTCCGGGCGACAACAAGTGGTCGATGACGATCTGGGCACGCAACCCGGATACCGGCGTCGCCAAGTGGGTCTACCAGATGACGCCCCATGACGAATGGGACTATGACGGCATCAACGAGATGATCCTCTCGGATCAATCGATCAACGGCACCCCGCGCAAGCTCTTGACGCATTTCGATCGTAACGGCCTCGGCTATACGCTCGATCGCGCCACCGGCGAACTGCTGGTCGCCGAGAAGTACGATCCGAAGGTGAACTGGACCTCCGGCGTCGACATGAACAAGAGCTCGCCGACCTATGGTCGTCCGAAGGTTCTTGACGCAGCGTCGACCGACAAGGCGGGCGAGGACGTCAACGTGAAGGGCATCTGCCCGGCGGCGCTCGGTTCGAAGGACGAGCAGCCGGCGGCCTATTCGCCGGACACCCAGCTGTTCTACGTGCCGACCAACCACGTCTGCATGGACTACGAGCCGTTCAAGGTGAGCTACACCGCAGGTCAGCCCTATGTCGGCGCGACGCTGTCGATGTATCCGCCTCCCGGTGAAACCCACATGGGCAACTTCATCGCCTGGGACGGCAAGACCGGCAAGATCGTGTGGTCGAACAAGGAGCAGTTCTCGGTCTGGTCGGGTGCGCTCGCGACCGCCGGCGGCGTGGTGTTCTACGGCACGCTGGAAGGCTACCTGAAGGCAGTCGACGCCAAGACGGGCAAGGAACTCTACAAGTTCAAGACCCCGTCCGGCATCATCGGCAACGTCACCACCTATGAGAACGGCGGCAAGCAGTACATCGCCATTCTGTCGGGTGTTGGCGGTTGGGCGGGCATCGGCCTCGCGGCCGGTCTGACCGATCCGACGGCCGGTCTCGGTGCGGTCGGTGGCTATGCCGCGCTGAGCAACTACACCGCGCTCGGCGGAACGCTCACCGTGTTCTCGCTGCCGCAGCAGTGAGCTGAGCAAGCTCGTTCCGGCGCATGGAGCGATCTCCATGCGCCGGACCGTCTTCAATCTGCACGCGAGGATATGCTTTTGCGTAAGATCTGGTTTGTGAGTGCCGCGATCTTTGTCGTGGCAATGGGTGGAGTTGCCTCCGCCGAGGACGCGGGTGATCCGACCGCCGTCAAGTCCGAGGACGGCAAGTATCTCGACAAGGATGGAGACCCGACGTTCAAGGTGGCGCCCGACGGCACGGTGGACTGGTACACCTACTCCGGATACCGCCGCTATCACTCGGAGTGCCACGTCTGCCACGGACCCGATGGCATGGGCTCGACCTACGCGCCGGCGTTGAAGGATTCGCTGAAGACCATGAGTTATGCCGACTTCATGGGCGTGGTCGCGAGCGGCCGCAAGAATGTCTCCACGGCGCAGGAGAACGTGATGCCGGCATTCGGCGATAACCCGAACGTTGCCTGCTACATGGACGACCTCTATGTGTACCTGCGCGCCCGCGCCAATGATGCGACCGGGCGTGTTCGGCCGGCCAAGCACGAAGACAAATCGGAAGCCTACACCAAGGCGGAAGACGCCTGCATGGGCAACAAGAAGTGAGCGTGTCCGGCGCGAACGGCAACCTGTTTAATATTTGTTGGAGACCAAGATGAAGACCCGCGCCGCAGTCGCATTCGAAGCAAAGAAGCCGCTTGAGATCGTCGAGCTCGACCTGGAAGGCCCCAAGGCCGGCGAGGTCCTTGTCGAGATCAAGGCGACGGGCATCTGTCACACCGATGCCTACACGCTCGACGGCTTCGACAGCGAAGGCATCTTTCCGTCGGTCCTCGGGCACGAAGGCGCCGGCATCGTTCGCGAGGTCGGCGCCGGCGTGACGTCGGTGAAGCCGGGCGATCACGTGATCCCGCTCTACACGCCCGAATGCCGCCAGTGCAAAAGCTGTCTCAGCCAGAAGACCAATCTCTGCACCGCGATCCGCGCCACCCAGGGCAAGGGCGTGATGCCCGACGGCACCTCGCGCTTCAGCTACAAGGGCAAGCCGGTTTTCCACTACATGGGCTGCTCGACCTTCTCGAACTTCACCGTGCTGCCCGAGATCGCGGTGGCCAAGATT
The DNA here is from genome assembly GCF_000426785.1 of Bradyrhizobium sp. th-b2. Classification (NCBI taxonomy): domain Bacteria; kingdom Pseudomonadati; phylum Pseudomonadota; class Alphaproteobacteria; order Hyphomicrobiales; family Nitrobacteraceae; genus Bradyrhizobium; species Bradyrhizobium sp. th-b2. The sequence continues at coordinate 163,584 of NZ_AUGA01000008.1, read as the reverse complement.
CGCGAGGACGCGCCGTTCGACAAGAGCTGCTACATCGGCTGCGGCGTCACCACCGGCGTCGGTGCGGTGGTCAACACCGCCAAGGTGACGCCAGGCTCGAACGTCGTCGTGTTCGGCCTCGGCGGCATCGGCCTCAACGTGATCCAGGGCGCCAAGATGGTCGGCGCCGACAAGATCATCGGCGTGGACATCAACGACTCCAAGGACAATTGGGGCCGCCAGTTCGGCATGACGCATTTCGTCAACCCGACCAAGGTAAGCGGCGACATCGTCCAGCACCTGGTTGGGCTGACCGACGGCGGCGCCGACTACACCTTCGACTGCACCGGCAACACCAACGTGATGCGTCAGGCGCTGGAAGCCTGCCACCGAGGCTGGGGCGTCTCGGTGGTGATCGGCGTTGCGGAATCCGGCAAGGAGATCGCGACCCGGCCGTTCCAGCTCGTCACCGGACGGGTCTGGAAGGGCACCGCCTTCGGCGGCGCGCGCGGTCGCACCGACGTGCCGAAGATCGTCGACTGGTACATGAACGGAAAGATCCAGATCGATCCGATGATCACCCACGTGCTGAAGCTCGAGGAGATCAACAAGGGCTTCGACCTCATGCACGAGGGCAAGTCGATCCGTTCGGTCGTCGTGTTCTAAGAATCAAAACACCAAGCACTAGGAGGATAGGTCAATGACTGTTCATATCCACCCGTCAATCGACAACGGCGTCAAGCAAGGCTCCGGCAGTTTTGCCGGCGGCACGCTTGTCTGCAAATGCGCGGACAAGAAGGTCAAGGTCGGGGTCAAGGGCGACGTCGCCCATAACCACGCCTGCGGCTGCACCAAGTGTTGGAAGCCCTCGGGCGCCACCTTCTCGGTGGTCGCGGTGGTGCCGCGCGAGAACGTCACCGTGCTGGAAAACGGCGACAAGCTGAAGATCGTCGATACGGCGGCGGTGATTCAGCGCCACGCCTGCTCGGGCTGCGGCACTCACATGTACGGCCGGATCGAGAACAAGGGCCATCCGTTCTACGGCCTCGACTTCATCCATCCCGAGCTGTTCCAGGAGTCCGGCTCGGCGGCTCCGGGATTTGCCGCTTTCGTGTCGTCGGTGATCGAGTCCGGCGTCAAGCCGGCCGATATGGCCGGGATCCGGTCGCGGCTGAAGGAGCTTGGGCTCGAGCCCTATGACTGCCTGTCGCCGCCGCTGATGGACGCAATCGCCACCCACGTGGCGAACTCCAAGGCGGCCTAAGGCAGCCTAATCTTAAGGCAGCCTAATGGAGGCGGCCTGAACGGCCGGGCCTGACGAGATCCTGCGCCGGCAGAGGGCTGCCGGTGTCGGATATGCTGGTAGTACCCGTGACCTTGAACCTTGCATGCCCTGCGGGCGACCACAGGGCATGCATTTTATCTTCCGCCTTGCCCTCGCGCTTTCCCCGATCCTGGTCCTTTCGCACGCCCACGCGGCGTCGCTGGAAGACCGCTACATTGCCGCGCGTGACGCCGCGATCGCCAAATTCGCCAAACAGGCGAAGGACGGCAAGACCGGCGAGGCCGTCGACAAGGCCGAGGCGGCGGCGCGCGACGAGCTGAAGACGCAGCTCACCGCAATCCTGTCCGAGTCCGCCTGGCCGGGCTTTGCGCCCGCCCAGCTCAACCTCGACACTCTATATAACGGCGATATGGGGTTCGGCATGCTGGACGGCCTGCGCTTCGATGCCGACAAGGGCAGGGACGGCGGCAAGATCGGCTGGCAGCGCCCCGACGGGAGCTTCGTCGAGCCGAAGGCCCATATCATCGTCACCACCGAAGCCCTGTTCACCCGCTGGCTGCACGAGCACAAGACCTGGTGGGACAAGGGCAGCAAGAACGTGCCGCAACAGATCGAAGCGGCCCTGAAGTTCGAAGGCCTCTACACCCAGGCGATCTCAACCGATGCCGCAGTGATCAACTTCGACCAACTGCCGGTCGCCAAGCCGTCGCCGGCCACCCTGACCTACGGCTTCCTGGCCGGCCGCACCCAGGATTCGACCCCCGAGGCCGGCGATGAGGTGTTCGTCGCGGCGCTTGCTGGCGGCAAATTCTACATCGCCTGTGGCGAGATCGAGCCCGCCGTGCAGGTGCCGACCTGCGCGACCATTCGTGCCGACTACAACAAGAAGGCCGACGCGGCGGCCGAGAAGCTCGATCGCAAAGAGATCACGAAGAAGGCCTATGACAAGCTTGGCGATTTGCGCCAGCAGGGCGACGACGCCTTCAAGCGCTGCTTCGTTCAGCACGCGCCAGAGCAACCGGCATTCGCAGAGGCCACCAAACAGGCCCAGGCGCTGCTGCAGACCGCGATCGGCAGGTAATTTGACCCGATCTATTCCCACTCTCCAAACAGCAGACACATCCACACCACCTGCAAGATCGGCCAGGCCGCGAATGCGCTACATAGCAGCCCATTGCCGAGCGGTGCTCTCCGTTGGCGCACTCGCACGAGGGAGATGATTGCGAATGGCGGCAGCAGAAGAAATGTCGGTGCGAAGATCGCGCCGTATAAAATGACGAGCTCCGCGTGAGCGGCAATGCCTTCCTGCATGACGGATTGCAGCAGCAAGAAGTAGATGACGAGGAGTACAGGGGCAAACAGGGCCGACGACGCTGCCGGCGAAAAGCCTGACGAATCGATGCCAGGCCTGTTCACCCATGTCCCGATGATGATCCACCCCGACAAGAACATGATGACAAGCGGCACGCCCAGCTTCAACAAAACGTCCTGGGCGTTCACGATGCTCGTCAAATAGAGTGCCACATCAGCTCCATGCGTTGCGCCATGAGTGCTTCAATCGTCCCGATTCATGTCGACTGACCGCAGCCTCTGTCTTAACAACATGGCGAGGCCGATGATGGATTTTGTCGTGCAGAATTCGCGGTTTGTCGTGCAGGGTTCGTGCAGAGGACGGCCAGGGTCGCAGTAAATGGCGCGGCGCGGGTTTGATCGGCGACCCGCGCGCGCTATCTTCCCCAGAAAGGTCTACATCCCGGGGAGACGCCATGACGACCGCCATCAGCCCGTTTCGCATTGCCGTCAGCGACGACGTCCTCGAGGATCTGCGCGCCCGGCTGCGCCGGACCCGCTGGCCGGAGGCCGAACTGGTCGACGATTGGAGCCAGGGCGCGCCGCTGCAATGGATCAAGGACGTCTGCCATTACTGGGCCGAGACCTATGATTGGCGGCAGCGCGAGGCGCGGCTCAACCGCTTCAGCCAGTTCACGACCGAAATCGACGGGCTCGACATCCACTTCATACATGCCCGCTCAAAGCATCCGGAGGCAAGGCCGCTGATCATCACCCATGGCTGGCCGGGTTCGGTGGTCGAATTCCACAAGGTGATCGAGCCACTGACCGATCCGACCGCGCATGGCGGCAGCGCGGCCGATGCCTTCCACGTGGTGTGCCCGTCATTGCCGGGCTTCGGCTTCTCCGCCAAGCCGGCCACGACAGGCTGGGGCGTCGACCGGATCGCCAGGGCCTGGGCCGTCCTGATGGAACGGCTCGGCTACACCAAATACTTCGCGCAAGGCGGCGATTGGGGCTCCGCGGTCACGACCGCGGTCGGCGGTCAGGACGCGGCACACTGCGCCGGCATCCACATCACGCTCGCGATGTCGACGCGGCCCAATGTCGAGGGCCAGCCGACGCCGGAGGAGACCCGCGCGCTCAACGGCATCAAATATTATGCCGACTGGGATTCCGGCTATTCCAAACAGCAGTCCACCCGGCCGCAGACGCTTGGCTATGGCCTGACGGATTCGCCGAGCGGGCAGGCGGCCTGGATCCTGGAAAAATTCTGGGCCTGGACCGACTGCGACGGGCATCCGGAGAACATCCTCAGCCGCGACGAGATGCTCGACAACGTGATGCTGTACTGGGTCACCGCGACGGCCGCTTCGTCGGCCCGGCTCTACTGGGAAAGCTTTGGGCCGGGCAAGCGAACCCTGCACAAGGTGACCGTGCCGACCGGCGTTGCGGTGTTCCCCAAGGAGATCGTTACGCCGGTCCGCAAATGGATGGAGACGAGCTTCACCAACATCCAGCACTGGAGCGAGATGCCGAAGGGTGGGCATTTCTCGGCGTTCGAGCAGCCTGAACTGTTTGTCGGTGAGGTCCGGGAGTTTTTCAGGAAACTGCGCTGACGATAGGCTAGCCGTGTAGGATGGGTGGAGCGCAGCGATACCCATCTTCGCGCCGCGGATCTGAGTTGATGGGTATCGCTGCGCTCCACCAATCCTACGGAGGGACGTCAGCGTGCTGCTTGACCCCCGCGACGGTGACTTTGAGGACGATGCCGCCAGTCCCGAACAGCGTTCGTTGTTCGCGATCGTGGGCAGCCTTCTCGTTGAGATCAGCCCGGCGAAGCTGTTATTCGCCTGGACGGTTTCGCTTCTGCTTCCGGGCGTGCTGCTCGGCCTTGCGCCGCTGGTCGCGTCCGCCTGGATTTCGGGCCTTTCCCAACACGTTCTTGCACTGTCCGAAGCGGGCGCCGTGTTGGCGCTCATTTTGATCGCGGCGTTAGGATGGCTCGGCGGGCGACCGCTGTTTCAAATCGCCGAAACCAGCTTCTGGTCACTTAACGCGCTCGCGGTCCAGCCGAGTTACGCGTTCGCGCGCGAGGCGCTGGGCCATCTGGCCGAGCTGTTCTGGCGCACCGGCGCAACTCCTGCCTCTCGCATGCGGCTGCGCCGCAGTTGCTCAGTCGGCGCTGGCCTGCTGCTCTCGGCAGGTGCGGCATTGATCGCGGTCCTGGCTTGGCCTGCCTCGCAATGGAAAGCGACCATCAATGACTTTGTTCTGATCCATCATCTTGTGGTGCCGACGTTCGCGAACGCCGTGGTGCTGGTGTCCTGCTATCTTGCGGTCGCATCACTGGTCTGGAGTGTGGCCGATGCCAGCATGGATCAACCGGCCGACCTTGCCGGGTTTGACGCGACGCCGTCAGGAGGGCGTGTCTGGCGCGTTGCGCATCTGTCCGATCTTCACGTGGTCAGCGAGCGATACGGCTTCCGCATCGAAAGCGGGACGGCCGGTCCGCGGGGAAACGAACGCTTCAATCGCGTGCTGGCTCAGCTTGCCGAAATTCACGCCGCTGATCCGCTCGACCATGTGTTGATCAGCGGCGATATGACGGATGCCGGCCGGCCCGGCGAATGGGCGGAATTTCTTGATGCATTGGCAGGTCATCCGGACCTTGCCGCACGCATCATCATGCTTCCGGGGAATCATGACGTTAACGTCGTGGATCGCGCCAATCCCGCGCGCCTCGACCTGCCGTTTAGCCCAAGCAAGCGGCTGCGGCAGATGCGTACGCTATCGGCAATCGCGGCCGTCCAGGGTGATCGCGTGCGCGTCATCGATGGTTCCGGCAAGCCATCGGCGACGCTGAACCAGGCGCTGGCGCCATCCCATGATCGGATAACGCAATTTGCGCAGCACGGGGGCGTGCGCCGCGCAGCGGCGCTCCGCGGCCTGTTCGATGATCAGTTTCCAATGATCGTGCCGCCGGACGGGGACGGCGGCCTCGGGATCGCCGTTCTCAACTCCAACGCCGAAACTCACTTCTCCTTCACCAACGCGCTCGGTTTGGTGTCGGAGGCGCAAACGCGGCGATTGGAGGCTGCGATCCGTCATTTCCCGACGGCGTACTGGACCATCGCGCTACACCATCACCTGATGGAATATCCCATGCCGGTGAAGACGTTCGCCGAGCGCATTGGGACGGCGTTGATCAACGGCAGTTGGTTTGTGCGCAGGTTGCAAAGGTTTTCCGATCGCTCGGTTGTGATGCACGGTCACCGTCATATCGATTGGATCGGTACATGTGGTGCGTCGAAGATCGTCTCGGCCCCGTCGCCGGTGATGGGGGCCGATGATGCAGTCAGCTATTTCTATATCCACAGAATGATGGTCGGGCCGGACCGGAAGCTCTGCCTCGCCGAGCCCGAGCGGGTGGAGATTTCCAAAGGCTAGAGCGTTTTCGAGCGAAGTGGATACCGGTTCGCGTGAAGAAAACGCGTCATAACAAGAATCTAGAGTCGTTCCGATTCTATCGGAACGGCTCTAGGCCGTTTTCGGCTTGTCTTCGTCTGATCCGCCGAAGAGATCGGCGATCCAGGCGGCCGGGGGATACTCGGCGCAGAAGGTCAGAATAGCGAGCGTGATCGGCACGCCGATGAAGGTCCCGAACAGGCCCCAAAGCGAGCTCCAGAAGAAGATCGCAAACAGAACCAGGAACGGCGAGATCGACAACGTCGAGCCGGCCACCCGGGGTTCGACATAGCTGCCGACCACGAACTGGATGACGTTGAGACAGGCGAACACACCAAACACCGAGGGCCAACTGTCGAACTGCGTCATGGCCAGCAGGGTGGGGAACAGCGTCGCGATGAAAGGGCCGATGAAAGGAATGTAGTTGAGGACAAAGGCGATCACGCCCCATTCGAACGCGAATGGCAGTCCGGTCACGGCAGCGAACAGGCCGACCAGCAGACCCGTGACCGCGCTCATTTGCGTCCGCACCAGCATATATTTGCGGAACTTCGCAGCCGTGGCTTTGCTGCCCTTGAGCAAGATGCGCGCAGCCGTGCGATTCTCCAGCCGCCCAATTCGTCGACCAGCGTCCTCGACCTCGAGAAGTCCCAGCACGACATAGACCAGCGCGATGAGCCAGAAACTCAACGTGGTGTTGATGCGGCCCGTGACATACTGCGTGGTGCGCAGCAGCCAGCCGACATTGAAATGCTCCGCCCAAAGGCCGGCGAATGAGACGCCGTGGCCGTCCAGCCAGATCACTGCGGCGTCGTAGAAGGCCTGATACCGCGCCGCGTCCGCCATCAAATTGCGCCCGACGCGGCCGAATCCCCATGCCGCCAGCGAGGCAAACGCGACGCAGGTTGCTGCCGTAACAACGACGGTAATGGCAAGCGCGAGGAGTTTCGGCAGCCACGACTGAAGCCGTTCCTGAACGGGCCAGACGATCGCAATGATGAACAGGGCGGCCGCAAGCGGGGCGAGCACACTGCGCGCCTGGGCCACCGCCGCAGTGACCAGCACCGCGGCGATGATGCCGGTCGTGATCTTCAACCCGCCACCCATCTCTGGATTCTCCCAGAACACAAAGATTGTCAGTCTGTCTCGCGGTGCGACCAGACCGGTGCCTCCGTCAAGCTGACGGAGACCTCGCGAGAGGTACGACCCATCGCAAGTGTGCCATGTTCCAACATATGCTGCCAGATGCGCAAGACGGCCGCGATCGCCAGGCGTGTGCAATTGAAATCAGAAGGGAAGATCAAACATTCAACCGTCTGCGCGCGGTGCGGATCGCCGGTCAGCGCTGCGGCTGCCCTGACAACACTACTCCGCGAGGTCGCCGACGAACTGCCTGACGCTGTCAAGCACCGCTTGCCGATCGCCGGCGAAAGCCCAGTGGTCGGCGCCGTCGAGCTCGACGAATCGCGCGTGTGGGATGTTGTCGGCGAGATGTCTCCCGGCACCGATGCGGACGGCTCGGTCGCCGCGGCGGTGCAGCACCAGGGTCGGAACGGTAACCCGCCCCAGAAGATGTCGCACATCCGTGTCGCGCAGCGTCTCCAGCACGCCCCTGATGGCGCCAGGGCTTGAGGCCGCACGAAGCAGGCCGGCCCACCAGGCCCTCGCCTTGGCATCGCCGGCCAGACTTGGCGCAAAAGTTTCGATGCCGGCAGGGCCGCCCCAGGCCGAAACGAGCTGCTGCAGCCACGCATCATACTGCTCGGCGTGCAACGCATGCGGATAGTCGGGCGCGGCACTTCCCTTCGCGAGCGAAGCGAACAGGATCAGTCCGGCGACGCGGTCGGGATGATCGGCGGCGAACCTGATGCAGGCCGGTCCGCCTTCGGATGCGCCGAACAGCACGACCCGGCGCGAGCCTGTGGCATCAAGCACGGTGCGAATGTCCTGCGCAGTTGCCTCGGCGTTGGGGGTGAACCCGACCCGGTCAGACAGGCCGACGCCACGGCGATCAAGCAGGACGAGACGGCCCATCGCCGCAAGCGAGGAAAGGAAGGCTCGGCACCTTGCGTCCTCCCAGACCCGTTCGACATGAGACACGAAGCCGGGCAGCATCAGAACGTCGGTAGGCCCTTTGCCATAGGTCTGGAATGCGAGATGCACGTTGCCTCCGCTGATATATTGCGTCGTCGGCGGTTCCGCGGCGCCGGCCTCGAGCAGCGCGTTGGTCTCGGCTTCGGGCGCCACGTCGAGTTCGTTGCGCAGACGCTGCGTCAGCGCCTTGAGCTGGCGCTCGGCCGCGGCCCGATCGCCGCTCAGGAGGAGATTGCGGATGAAGTGACGGGAATAGATTTCGCTGAGCGGATCGAGTGCCACCAGACGGCCGGCATGCGCGGCGGCGGAGGCGTAGTCGCCCGCCGCGTGCTTCTCCTGCACAACTCGCTCGAGCGCCTGGATCGCGCGGCCGCGCAAGGCCTCCCTTCGAAAGAACGCCCATTCGTCGAATTGAGGACAATCGCCGGGCGAGAAGCCGTCGAGGAAATCGGCTTGATAGAGACCGCAGGCGCGCTCGAACTCGCCGCGATCACAAGCCTGTTCAAACAGGCGTGAATCGATATCCAGTTTGATCCCCGCCGATAATCGAACTGTGGATCTGTCGGATGCGATGACATCGCCGAGCGTGAGCTGCAGGCGATGCAACAGCCGACGCAGCCGGGCTCTTACCACCTCGGCGGGGCTTTCCGGCCACAACATGGTCGCAATCGCATCGCGTCCGACCGGGCCTCTCGCCTCAGCCAGATAGACCAGCAGTGCAAGTCCCTTGCGCAGCGCCAACGGGCGCAGGCGGTCATCACAACGAACCTCCGGAAATCCGAGCGTCCGAACGCTGAACGAAGCCATACCGATGCGATCTTCGATGAAGGCGTCCGGGGACGCTCAGGGGACGCCGCGATGCTAGCACCGGGGGCATTGCGCCGCCACCTTCTGGAGAAACGTCATGACCGGACGCGCCGTTGCCCTCATCTATGGGCTCGCGAGCTACCTCGTCTTCTCGATTTCATTTGCCTATGCGTCGGCCTTTATCGGCAATTTTCTTGTCCCGGAGACGATCGATGTCGGACCGGAAAGCGGGTTAGCGCAGGCGCTCGCGATCGACGCGATTTTGCTCGGGATATTCGCGATCCAGCACAGCGTCATGGCGCGTCAGGGCTTCAAGCGCTGGTGGACGCGCATCGTCCCGGCTTCATGTGAGCGCAGCACCTATGTGCTGATCTCTAGCTTTCTGTTGATCCTGATCTTCTGGCAGTGGCGCCCGATCGTCGCGACAGTCTGGCGCGTCGAGGGCTGGCCGGAAGTAATGCTGACATCAATCTTCTGGATGGGCTGGGTGATCGCGCTGATGTCGACCTTCCAGATCGACCATTTCGAGCTGTTTGGATTGCGCCAGGTCGTCGACGCGCTGCGCGGAGCAGCCGATTGCATGCCAGCGTTCAAGTCGCCGCTGTTGTACCGGCTGGTCCGTCACCCGCTGATGCTGGGTCTGCTGCTTGCTTTCTGGGCGACGCCGCACATGACCGCCGGGCATCTGTTGTTTGCCGTCGCGACCACCGGCTACATCCTTATTGGCGTCAGGCTCGAGGAACGGGACCTGGTTGCAACGTTCGGCGCCAGCTACGAGCAGTATCGCCAACGCGTTCCGATGCTGCTGCCGCGTCTTCCTGGCGGTGCCCCGATCGCTCCAGAAACCCGCCACGGAGGCTGATATGCGCGCTATTGTTTGCAAGGCCTTCAAAGGTATCGAAGACCTGAGCTTCACCGAGATCGCCGAACCGCGCCCGGCAGCAAACGAGGTTCTCGTCGATGTCCATGCCGCGTCCGTCAGCTACATGGACTATCTGATGAGTTGCGGCGGTTATCAGATGCGGCCGGCGCTTCCCTACGTCCCCGGCACGGACGCTGCCGGAATCGTGCTGGCTTGTGGTGACCGGGTCACGCGCTTCCGGCCCGGCGACCGTGTCAGTTGCGGAAACTGGTTCGGTGCATTTGCGGAGCGGATGGTTGCCAGGGAGAGCAGCGTCGCATTGCTGCCGGCCAACGTTGATTTCACCGTGGGGTCAACAGTGCTGCACACCTATCTCACGGCCTGGTACGCCCTGATTGAGCGGGCGCGCCTGCAGGCGGGCGAGACGGTGCTCGTGACGGGCGCTGCCGGCGGAGTCGGTCTCGCCTGCGTCGAGATGGCGCATTTGATGGGCGCGCGGGTCATTGCCGTCGTGGGCAGTGCTGCGAAGGCGGCCACGGTGCGCGCGCATGGCGCTGCCGAGATCGTCGACCATTCGCGCGAAGACGTGCGTGAACGTGTGAAGGCTCTTGCGGGGGACAAGGGCCTCGACATTTGCGTCGACAATGTCGGCGGTGCGCTGTTCGCCACCCTTGCAAGGTTTATGGGCTGGAACGGTCGGCTGCTCCCAATCGGATTCACCAGCGGCGAAATCCCGTCGCTCGCGATGAATCTGCCTCTGCTCAAGAACTATTCGGTGGTCGGCGTCTTTGTCGGCGCCTGGATGGAGCGTTGTCCGGAACAAGCGGCCCGCGCGACGGAAGCCGTCATGGCATGGGTCGGCGAGGGCAAGCTGCGTCCGCAGGTTGACCGGGTGCTTCCGCTCCAGTGTGCCGGTGAGGCGATGAGCCTGGTTGCGAACCGGCGCGCGATGGGGCGAATTGTGCTGCAGGTCAGACAAGACCTTTGACCGATCTCAGCGCGAACTTCGCAGAACGCGCAGCGCTAGCCACCAGGTCGCATCGGAGGTGGGAACGACGGGTATCGCTTCGCTCCCCCATCCGGGCTGTGCGCCGCGCGGTGCGGATCGCCGGTCAGCGCTGCGGCTTCCGCTGTTGCTTGTTCGAGGTCCTGGCTTCACGAGCAATCGCCCAAAAATACCAGCCGCAGAATGCAACGATCGCGACGATCACACTGGCGGCGATAATCTCTTGCATGTCTGCGGTTCTCCAAGTACACGTAGCACATCTACGTGGGAAATATGCCCACGTAGAGCCGGAATCGGTTTCGAGATGTATCGTGCTGGAGCGAATGCATGGTGAGAGTAAGCGCAGCGGACAGGCGTCTTCGGGCGGTCGTCGCTCTCGTCGTCATTGCCGGCATCGGTTCGGCGCAAGCCGCCCGAACTGCCGATAAATCGGATGCCAGCGGGGGCACCGTCTCCGTTCCGATCGAGACGCGGAGCCAGACCTCCGCGGCGGATGGCGTGGTCCGCCCCGTCCAGCTTCCCAAGGGCGCTTCCGCGATCAGCGAGACTTATGGAGACTGGATCGTCAAATGCCTGCTCGACGGCGGTGCAAAGCTGTGCACCCTTGGTCAGACACAACTCTCCAAGGAGACCAACCAGCAAATCTTCGCCATCGAACTGATTCCCAGGGACGGAAAGGCGGAAGGCAACATATTGATGCCGTTTGGGCTGACGCTCGACACCGGGGCCGTCGTCAAGCTTGACGGCAGGGATCTGGAGCAGACGCGCTTCTCCACATGCACGGCGCAAGGCTGTTTGCTTCCGGTATCATTTCCAACAGCTGTTACCGACACCATCAGCAAGGCCAAGACGCTCACAATTGCCGCTCAGAACATCAATGGCGGGCAGGCTGTCGTCTTCAATGTCCCCCTCAACGGCTTCGGCGCGGCGCTGGAGCGCACCATTCAGCTGGGGACCTGATCGACACGCGCGCTGCGCGCCGGCGCAGCTATAGCAATCCCCGATAGATCCCGGGCGCAGAGCCTTCGATGGCCACCGCGCCGACGGCTTTCGCATAGAATTCCGCCGGACCGACGCCACCGATGATGGCGTAGCCGAAGCCCTGGTGTTTCATGTCCTCGAGACAGGCGAACAGCAGCGCTTTGCCGATTCCGCCCTGCTGCGCCTTGGGCGCGACACCGGTCGGACCGAAGAAGTTGCGACAGGCCGCGTCGTGGCAGGCAAATCCCACGATCTTCTTTTGCTGGATCGCGATGAAGCAGGACACCGGCAGGCGGCTGAACGCGACCTCGGTTTCGCTGGCCCAAGCCTCGCTGAATGTCTCCCGCACCCAGGCCACGACCTCGTGCTTTTCGGGTGCAAGCGCACGGCGCATCACAATTCCGGCCTTAAGCAATCGATCGTAGGCGGGCCGGGAATCGGGCAAGGCATAGAGCTTGACGAGCATGTCCATCCGGCGACCTTAGTTGAAAACGCGCCCCGCAGGCAAATCACGCGAGGAGGGTTGGCAATGGCGCAATCCACCGGCTTTTGGCAAGATGCAGAGCGATTGGGCTCGACGAACCTTGCCATGGTCCGCACGAACGTCAGCGGCCGAGTTTCACAACTACGTCGAATCCGGTTCAGCGCGATCCGGGAATGAATCCGGGCACGCCGGTTTGCACCACCGAGTTGAACCGCACGTTTGTCGTGATGCGGTCGCGGATTTCCTGCAAGGCATCTTCGGGCAACGCCGAAATATCAAAATTCTCTCGGATGCGCTGAGGATTGGTCGAGGTGGTCAGGAAAGCGGTGCCGCGCTGCACGGCCCAGGCGAGGGCAACCTGCGCCGGCGTCTTGTGCACGCGGCGCGCGATGTCGGCAATGACCGCATCCTCCAGCACGTTTGGCTTCAGGGCATGTCCCAACGCGGCAAATGCCAGCAGCACGATGCCGTTCTGCCGGCAGAATTCGAGCAGCTCCCATTCGGGAAGATAAGGGTGCGACTCGACCTGCACCACGGCAGGCTTGATCCGCGCGACGGCAACGATCTCGCGCAGCTTCTCCAGCGTGATATCAGAGAGGCCGATCGCCTTGCAGTGGCCATCGTCCACCAGGCGTTCCATCGCCTGCCACGTCTCCACCAGCGTCACACCACGATCGTAGATCACCTGGCCGTGCTCGTCCCTTGGGTCCTGCTCGTCGCCGGGCTGAAAGGCAAAGGGTGTGTGGATCAGATAGCAATCAATATCGTCGAGTTGCAATCGCTGCCGGCTGGCATCGAAGGCAGGCTTGACCCGCTCCGGGCGGTGATTGGTGTTCCATAGCTTTGTGGTGACGAACAGTTCCTCGCGCCGAATCGTCCCGGCCTTCAAGGCGTCCTGTATCGCGTCGCCGACCGCTGTTTCATTGCGGTAGCGTTCCGCTGCATCGAGATGTCGGAATCCGGCCTCCAGTGCGGTCTTCGTTGCTTGCATGGTTGCGAGAGGATCCGGGATCAGGGTGCCAAACCCGACCGCCGGAATCGCGCCAGCGCCGTGGTTGAGGGGAATCCGGGTATCGCGGAGCGTACTGGACGTTGTCATGCTTATACTCCTTCTTTTGATGTAGCACGGGATCAGTTGGCCGGTCGTGGTTTCCGGAGGAACAGCACCAGCGGACTGACAACCAACATGGCGAACATCAAGATCTCGAACTGGCCGATCACCGCGACCACGGCGGCTTGCTGGGTCACCAGTCCGTTGAGCGCGGCAAGACCTGGCGCCGTGATTGAGCCTGCGACATGCGCAGCGGCCCGATACGGCGCAAGGTCTCTCGCGAGCGCGGCATGCATGGCTTGCGTGTTGTTGTAGAAGAAGATCTGAACCACTGCGATGCCGATTGTGCTGCCATAGAGCCGCGACAGGTTGAGCAATGCGCTGCCTTCCGGGCGCAGCTTCGGATCGAGTGTGCCGAACGCCGCCTTGCCGAGCGCCGAAATCAGCATACCGAGCCCGGCACCCTGGAGAACGCCGGTCTGGACCACCGCTCGCCAGTCCATCGCGGGCGAATAGCCGAGCATCATCCAATTGGCATAGACGACTAGAGCCATTCCACCGAGCATGAACGGTCGGTAGTCGATCTGGGCCGGAACCAGGCTCGTCATCACGACTGTCCCCACCAGCGTCACGCCGCGGGGGATGGTCATGAAGCCGGTGGTGTCGACCGGATAGTTGAGCAATTCCTCCAGCATCGGGGAGGTCAAGGCCAGGGTCGGCAGCAGCACGAAGCCAAGCGCAAACGAAATCACCGCCGAGAGCACGAGGTTGCGGTCCTTGAACAGCGCCGTACGGAGAAAATGCGCCTTCGTCGTCAGCACGTGCACGATAAAAAGATAAAATCCCAGCACCGAAGCCCCTGCTTCGATCCAGATCTCCGTTGAGGCGAACCATTCCAGGCGCTCACTGCGGTCGAGAATCATTTGCAGACCGATCATGCCGAGGGAGAAGGTCGCGAGGCCGAAGAAATCAAAGGGCTTGAAGCGCTCGGCCCGCTTCTCGCGGAGCAACAGCGCCGTCGCCAGAAAGATGAAGGCGGTCACCGGCAGGCTGACATAGAAGATCGATCGCCAGCCGTAATATTCGCTGAGCCAGCCGCCGATTCCTGGCCCGCTGCTGATCCCGACCAGGAAGCACAACGACCACATCAGGTTGATCCGGGCGTGCTGCGTCGGCGGCCGTGTCTCAAGCAGCATCGCCAGCGAGAGAGGGGCGAGCGGCCCGCTCGCCGCACCCTGGAGGATCCTGGCGAGCACGAACTGCACCGAAGTCGTCGCTATCGTATCAAGCAGGAGCCCGAGCGCGAAGACGGCGAGCGAGATTAGATAGACGGTCTTTCTGCCATATCGCCCGGCGAGCCAGTTCGCCACCGACATTACCACGGCGCTCGCGGCGATATAGGAGGAGAACACCCAGCCGACCTCGTCGGTGGCCATCGATAGGGCACCCTGGATATGGGGTAGGGCGGCATTCGGCAGGGAGATGTTAACGGCCTGCATGTAGGTCGCTGTGAGCGCCGCCAGCGAGAGCGCGCGATGGTCCTCGTCCGCGGCAGACGGGAGGGCGGTGCTCATTTTGCCTCCGTCGCGTTGGCAAGTTGGAGTGGATGGTGCCAGGCGCGGCGATAGCCGGTGTCAACCCGCGCCGTCACGCTGATGCCGGAATAGAGCGGCCGGTTCGGATCGACGTCGTCGAGCTCGAGGCGAACCGGGAGGCGTTGCACGACCTTGACCCAATTGCCGGTCGCGTTTTCAGGCGGCAGCACCGAGAAATCCGAACCGGTACCCGGGCTCATGCTGACGATGTGCGCCTTGAAGGTGCGATCCGGATAGGTATCGACGTCGATCGTCGCCTGCTGGCCCGGGCGCATGTGGGTCAGGCTCGTTTCGCGAAAGTTCGCCTCGATCCAGACGTGCCGGCTCGACAGCAGCGAAAACACCGGTGCGCCGGAATTGACGAAACCGCCGATCTGCAGGTCGTCGACCCTGGTCACGACGCCGTCGTCGGGTGCCGTCACCGTCGCGTAGGAGAGATCGAGTTTCGCACGGTCGAGCTGGGCCTTGGCTGCACGAACCGTCGGATGGCGATCGATCGTGATGTCGGCGTCGCCGTCCAGCGCCGCCACGGTGTTGGCGATTTGCTGTTCGATCGATGCGACGCGCTGGCGGGCGACTTTAAGATCGGTCTCTGCGCGCTCGTAGACCGCGCGCGGCGTGAAGTCGGAGCTGACCAGCGCTTTCTTGCGGTCGTATTCGTGCTCGTCAAAGGCCGCGGTATCCCGGGCTGACTGCAATTCGGCCTGTTGCTGGCGATAGGTTGCCTTCAACGCGTCGATCTGGAGGCGTGCGCTGCCGAGCCGCGCTTCCGCCTGATCGACCGCGATCTGATACGGCTCCGGATCGATCCGGAACAGGACCTCGCCCTGGCGGACGCGCTGATTGTCGTGAACGGCGATTTCAACCGCCTGACCCGAGACGCGGGCATTGACGGTCATCTTCGCCGCGCGAACGAACGCATTGTCGGTGGAGACGTAGGGCTCCTCGGCGAAGTACACGGCGGCGCCCCATGCGGCCGCGAGAAGTGGCACTGCGACTATCAGCGGCCGCCGCAGCCGCTCCCCGACGCTCCAGCCGGCCGCCACGGCCGCTCGGTCGGACGCCGAACGCCCGACCTCGCCGTCGAACTGCGCCTCGACGGTACCTGCCGCCGCAGCGCTTACCAATTGCGTCGACGCCGACTTTGCGCGGAACGCCTTCTGGTCGCCCATCCAGCCGCCGAACAGCGAAAAAACGAAACGCATCGCAGAACCCTTCCCGGACTTAATTTTATAACGTATATTACAAAATAGATCGGGGTGGGGTGACGTCAAGGGTTCCCGGGTTGATTTTTGTAACGATGTATACAAATATGGGGAAGATGCAGCAAACAGGGTGCTTTACGCTATGGCAGGAAAAAACAGCCAGCCAGGTCCGGCCCGCCGGGGGCGGCCGAAGGCCTATGACGCGCAGGCCGCGCTGAAGCAGGCGACGGAAGCCTTCTGGCGGACCGGTTACTCCGGCACCTCGCTGGACAGCATTGCCGCCGCGACCGGAATGAATCCGCCGAGCCTTTACGCGGCTTTCGGCAACAAGCACGCCCTCTATCTCGAGGCGCTCGACCGCTATTGGCAGATCAGCCTGGCGGCTACGCGCGAGGCGCTGGCGGGGGACCGCCCGCTGGCCGAGGCATTGGTGCTGGCCTACGATGCGGCCCTTTCGATCTATTTTTCGGGCCGGGGCAGCGCGCGCGGCTGCTTCGTGCTCGGGACCGCCGTCGTCGAATCGGTCGAAGATACCGCGATCCGGAGCAATGTGGCGCGCGGCCTCCGCGCGATCGACGCTGACTTCGAAGCGCGCTTTCTTGCCGCGCGCGAGCGGGGAGAACTCAAACCTGACGCCGATCCCGCAGCGCTCGCGATCCTCGCGTCAGCCACGATGCACAGCATCGCGATCCGTGCCCGTGCCGGCGCTCGTCGCGCCGAACTGCGGGAGGTTGCGCGGAAAGCCGTGAGCGTGATCTGCCGAAATCCGGTCGAGGCAAGCTGAGCGGGGTCGCACGAGCGTCTTGTTGCGTACCCGGGACGGCTCCGCTGCACGAGCGATCGAGATCAGGCCCCTGCGACAAATCAACCCGACGGGCAAATCGGCGCTTCCGTCGTCGGGCAACTCGGTGGTCCAATTCCGCCCGTCTCACCCGATCGAGGGGCGCTTCGCGGTCGTCACGAACGCGGTGTGGGATGCGGTGGACGCTGATTGCGCGACTGACGAGTGCGCATGAGGCGGACGGTGAAGTCGTTTGGTCCTGACGCCCTGGTGGCCGGTGTCCTCTAGCAAACGCGAACGCGCGTTTTGCGAAGGCGGTGACAAGCAAGCCCAGTCTCGCCGGGGAGAGCACGAAGTAAGCCGTAAAACCATCGCGCAGGGAAAGCCGGACTGCTCCGGTTACACCTGTGGTCCTACCCCCGAGCTTTCTACCCTTTGCTCGGGGCCCATGGGTGCGATCGGCACCCGGCTTTCCCTGCGCCCTCTGTTCGGGAGGGCGGAATGAGATGCAAGACTCGGACGATTCTTGTCGCGAGAATACGATGCTGCGTGCCCATCCAAAGCTGTCATCGCCCGGCTCGACCGGGCGATCCAGTACGCCGCGGCCTCTCGATTCAAGCACCGACGTCTCTGGAATACTGGATCACCCGCATGCGCGGGTGATGACACCGAACAAGCTGTTTGACAGTGGAATCAAAAAGCCAATTCCGTCATCCTTCGAGGTTCGCTCCGCTCGCGCCTCGGGATGACGGTGATGGAGCTATATCCAGGCGATGACGAACGTCCCTTCCGGCCCCTAAAGATACCAGGCCAGCACGGCCTTGAGCCGGGCGTTCTCGATCACCGGCAGCGCGACCACCTGGTTCATGCCGGAGGCGCGCGCCAGTGCGGCCGCAATCGATTGATCCTGCTTCAGATGTTCGGTGAGCGCGGGCATGCCGGTTGCCCATACACCGCCGATAGAGCCTTCGCCGCGGCGGATCGTCTTTGCCGCGTAGAGCGTGGCGAGGTCGGACTGCTCGCTGCAATCGCCGGAGTCGAACAGCAGCGCCGACCGCGCTTCGTTCGGCACCCAGATCTCGAACCGGCGTGCGATCGGCGTCGCCTGGGCCGACAGGAATGTCACCACCCAGGTCTGGTCGCCGGTCGTGTAAGGGATGCCGACGCCGCAATTGATGCCGATCTCGGATGCCTCCTCCCCGCGCAGAAATCCCTTGGCATTGTGCAGCTCCTTGATGATCAGCGGCATGCCGGCCTTCCAGGTCCGGCCGGGCAGGCCGAAGCCGCGCGGAAATTTGGTGTGGCGCGAGTTGAACTCGAACATGTCGGCGGTGCCGTAGTAGCCGTCGACCAGCGCCATCTCGTGGGATCTGTCGGGATCGTTGTGCCAAAGCTCGATCGCGCCGACATGCTTCCTGTCGTCGCCGCAAAGCAGCACCATCACCGCCATCAGGAATTCGCCGGCGAACACCGGAAGCGCGACGCCGCAGGTCAGGCCGGCCTCGCGCGCCTCGTCGGTTCGCTTGAAATAGGAGTTGGCGAATTCGGTCAGGATGACCGGATGGCCGCTCGCCCAGGCCTTGCCGGGAAGGCCCTCGTCATAGGCGAACAGCGCGTTCTCGCTGACCGCGTTGAACTCCGTGAACTCGCCGCTGTGGAGGCTGCCGCCGAATTCCAGCCGCGTCCGGGTTTTATCGGGCACCCACAGTTCAACAACGCGAATGAAGGTCTTCATCGCACGCACCTGCCGCCTCGCCGACGGCTAGCATCGGCGATCTCATGGCAAAACGTGCGCTCAAATAGCGGGCAAGCGACGCCCAAAGTTGATGCGAAGGCGCGATTTCGCCTCAGTCCCGGTACGACGGATCGGCGCGATCGAGCTTGCGCAGCAGAGCAGGCCAGGCGAGCTCGCCGTTGCGCGCGGCGCGGCCGGGCTTCGGCTGCATCCGCTCATAGGTGTCCTCGAGGATGTTTTGCGGCGGATAGATCAGCTTGGTGTTGCAGGACAGCGCCATCACCTGGGTCTGGCAGGCGCGCTCGAGCCGGAACAGCACGTTGAAGGCGGCGGGCACGGTGCGGCCGACGACCAGCAGGCCATGATTGCGCAGGATCATCGCCTCGTTGTCGCCGAGGTCGCGGACCAGGCGTTCGCGCTCGTCGACATTGTCGGCGATGCCTTCGAAGTCGTGATAGGCGATGTGCAGGAAGCGCATCGAGGTCTGCGCGAGCGGCAGCAGGCCGCATTCCATCGCGGAAACCGCCATGCCGGCCGGGGTGTGGGTGTGCGCGACGCAGTCCATGTCGTGCTTGGCCATGTGGATGGCGCTGTGAATGACGAAGCCGGCGACGTTGACGTCATAGTCGGTGGCGTTGAGCAGCGTGTTGCCCTCGACATCGACCTTGATCAGGCTGGAGGCGTCGATCTCCTCATACAGCATGCCGTAGGCGTTGATCAGGAACTGGTTGGTGGTGCCGGGCACCCGGCAGGAGATGTGGTTTGCGATCATCTCGGTCATGCCGTACATCGCCGTCAGCCGATAGCAGGCGGCGAGATCGACGCGGGCCTGCCACTCCTCGGCGCTCACCTGCTCGCGAACCGATTTGACGACCTTGATCGCGGGCGAGCTGACGGGGGGATTCATGGCGTTCTCTCCTTGAGACATCTGCGGGCCCGCGGCCCGATTGTTGGCGTGGACCATAGCAGAATCGGCGCGGCGGCAAGCTGTGGCGCGTCTGCGTATTTGCAGGGCTGGCGGGCAAAAACCGAATGCGGCATTGGCGCGCCGCGCCTTCGATGTCAGGATACGGAAAAACAGCCGAGGCGCGCAAAATGAGCGAACGCAAGATACGTATCGCCGTCCTGCATTTCTCCCACGAAACCGTCTCGTTCCTGCCGAACGAGACCACATTCGACGACTTCATCTATCCGGGCTCGCCGGCGAGCGGCGAGGCGCTGCTGCAGCTCGATCCCAAGAACTACATGGGCGGCTTCGTGCAGGTGGCGCGCGAATTCTCCGAGGTCGAACTGGTCGGTATCGAATCTCCGCTCTGGCCGAAGACCGGTACCGGATCGGGCTGGATCACCGAGGGCGCCTATCGCACCTTCGTCGACAAGATGATCGCGGGACTGAAGGACGAGGCTCCGTTCGACGGTGTCTATCTGTGTCTGCACGGCGCCATGGCCGTGCGTGGCGTGCCGCGGCCGGAGGCCGATCTGGCGCGGCAGGTGCGCGAGGTGGTCGGCCGTTCCGCCTTCATCGCAGCAACCTTCGACCTTCACGGCAATGAGGACGAGGCGTTCCTCGAACAGGCGGACATGGCGTTCACCGTCAAATATTTCCCGCACTATGACGCCCATCTGCAGGGCGAGCGGGCGGCGCGTATGCTGGTGCGGGCGATCCGCGGTGATTACAAGCCAACGCACCGGACCATCAAGGTTCCCGTGATCTCGCCCACCGTGCTGCAATGGACCGGGGCGCGGCCGTGGATGGATCTCGTGCAGCGTGCGCTGGTCTGGGAGGCTCGCGAGGTCGACCTCTACGTCAACATCTTCTTCGGCTTCCCGTTCGCCGATGTTCCCGACGTCGGCATGACCGTGCAGGTCCTGACCAATGACAATCCAAAACTCGCCGAGCAGGTCGCGCGGGACCTCGCCGGCACGATCTGGCGGCTGCGCGAGGCGCTGCTGCAATCGACCAGGCTGCACAGCATCACCGAGGGCGTCACACTGGCCAAGCAGGCGGTTGCCGACGGCAACACGCCGGTGGTGCTGGCCGATCACAGCGACCGCTCGGGATCGGCGACCTGGCTGCTGCGCGAGATCATCGCGCAGGACCTTGCCAACACAGTAATCGCGACCATAGCGGATAGCAGGGCGACCGCAGCGCTGAAGGCCGCCGGCGCCAAGGCCGGCGATGCCTTCGACATGGCGATCGGCGGCCGCGCCGACGAGTCGGCGGGCGATCCGGTTCGTATTCAGGGCACCATCTCGGCTGCGGGCGAGGGGTACGGGCAGTTCTGGGTCTGCGTGCGCTTCGGGCGCAACAATGTGCTGGTCCTCTCCACCTATCTGGTGCAGGTCATGGAGCCGTTCTCGCTGAAGGCGCTGGTCCCCGACATCGGCACGTTTGATGTGATGGCGATCAAGTCGCGGGTCCACTTCCGCCGCGGTTTTGACGACAACGGCTTTGCCAAGACGATCCTGCTGGTCGAGCCCGACGAGCCGTTCCTCGGCACGACGCGTCTCGACAAGTTGCCTTACAAGAACGTCGATCTGGCGCAGTTCTATCCGTACGGCAATCCGACGTTCTCGGAGGCGTCGTCATGACCGAGGGGCGCTATCGCCTGATCGGATCGACCGCGTCGCCCTATGCGATCAAGCTGCGTGCGCTGCTGCGTTACCGGCGGATTCCGCACGACTGGGTGATCATGACCAAGGCCCTGCGCGCGGCGACCGCGCATTTGAAGCCGATGCTGATCCCGGTGCTGCAATATCCCGACGGCAGCTATCGCGGCGAGACCACGACGCTCGCCTACGACCTCGAAGCGCGCCACCAGGGGCGCTCGGTCATCCCGGAGGATAAGGCCGTCGCGTTCGTCTGCGACCTGCTTGAGGACCTCGCCGACGAATGGGCGGTGAAGCCGCTGTTTCTCTATCGCTGGTGGGATCCGGAAGATCAGGCCTATGTGTCGCGCTGGGCCAGCGAGGAATGGTCGACGTCGGACGCCGCGGCCGGCAGCCGCGAGGAGATCGAGCAGTTCCGGCAGCGGCAGATTTCGCGCATGGTCATTCTCGGCGCGACCGACGAGAACAGGCCGCTGCTGGAGGAGAGTTATCGCCGGACCCTCGCGGCGTTCGAGCCGCATGTCGGCATGACGAACTATCTGTTCGGCAGCCGGCCGTCGCTGGCGGATTTTGCCTGCTTCGGCCAGCTCAGCGAGATGGCGACCGACCCGACCCCGATGCGGATCATGCGCGAGCGGGCTCCGTTCACCGATCACTGGGTGCGGCGGCTCGATGACGCGTCCGGCGTCGAGGGCAAATGGTATCCGCGCGAGCAGGCGCTCGGCGGGTTCGCCGAGGCGCTGCTGCGGATCGCGGGCGAACTCTATCTGCCGTTCCTGGCGGCCAATGCGGATGCGTTCACGAAAGGACTCGATCGGCTCGAGATCAACGTTTGGGGGCTGCCTTACGCGCTGGCGCCGTTCAAATATCAGGTCAAATGCTTGCAGCAGCTGCGCGAAAAGTTCGCCGCGCTCGATGCCGGCGATCGCGCCGCATTGAAGCCCGTGCTGGAACGCACGGGATGTTGGGCCATCCTGGATGGAGGCTGATCGATCAGGAGACAGATTCGAAGTAGTGGATGCCTAGGTCCGGTGCCTGCTCCCGAGGGCATTCGCGATGGTCTCCGGCCGCTTGATCCGTTCGATCAGCATGTCGATGCGGTCGCCGCCCCAGAACAGCTCGCCGTTGAACACCATGCTGGGTACGCCGAACACGCCGAGCGCTTCCGCCTCGTCGATGATGCGATCGTGCTCCGCACGGGCAGGGCCGCCGACATAGGCCTCGAACGCCTCAGCGGAGCCGCCAACCGCGGCAATCACGCCGGAAATCTCCGACAGCTCGTCGATCTCCAGCTCATGGTTCCAGAACCTCCGGAACACCGTGTCGTGATAGGGCCGGAACAGCCCGTGACGCTGCGCGAACAGCATCCCGGCGCTGGCGTAGAACGCGTCGTAGATCCGGCGCGGGCCCTTCATGGTGAGCCCCTGCGCATTGGCGAACCGCCGCGCATCCATGTAAGCGTAGCGCACCTTGCGCCAGAAGTGCGGCGTGCGCGCCTCCACCGTGCCCATGAACTCGGGAATGCGCAGCGTGTAGGGCAGCCATTCGAGTTCGACGCCGCAGCTCTCCTCGAGTTCGAACAGCCGCCTGTTGGCGACATAGGCGTAGGGAGACTTGTAGTCGGTGTAGATTCGCACAAGCGGCTTTTCCATCAGCGTTCCTCATCCCGTCACGACAATTGTTCCCGATCCAGGACGGGGGCGCAATGCGGTGCGGGCAAACGAATGGGCCCCGGTGCATTCAAGCATCGCGGGGCCCTGCTACTTCGTTTTAGCGAAGGATCTCTGGTGTAGACCAGTGGTGATTCTGGACCTAAAAGCGCTTGGCCTTTGCGCTCTCGTCCTGCGGATATGTTCAGATTGTCGGCGGCACACGCGGCTAGCAGCTGCTGTTCGCCTCACGTGCACCGAGACCTTGCCGAGCAAGGTCGCTGGCTTTCGCCGGTGGCGTCATGCTCCTCTCCAAGGGTGGGCCGACGGACATCTGTCCGCTTTTGCTGCCTGGCGGCCGATCCCATAATCGTCCGTCAATTCCTGCGACGCGGGGAGCAGGCGCTCCCGCACCCCAACAGGTGCAGTCAGCGAAATGCTGCGGCAGTTATGGTCATCTGTCAAGTTAACGAGAGGGGTAATTCAGGTCAGGCGTCCTGTCGCGACTTGGTCTGGCGATACTGCGTGAAGTCCGCATCATGCGTCATTTTCCAGTAGTCGACGAACCGCCACGGCATCGCAGAGAACACGCGGCCGCTTCTGTTGCGGTAGTAGGTCGTCATGCCCGGATGCGTCCAGATCAATTGCTCATGCTCGGCATCGACCTCGCGGATGTATCGATCATGCGCATCGGGATGCACGTCGATCGCAGCGATGCCGTTCTCGATCATCTCGACGAGGCACGCGGAGATGTAGCGGCTCTGGCACTCCGACTGGAAGATCACGCTGCCGCCATGCGCAGGTCCCGAATTGGGCCCGAGCATCAGGAAGAGGTTGGGGAAGTCAGGCACGGTGAGACCGAGATATGCGGTCGGATTGTCGTGGTCCCACGCCTGCCTGAGAGTCTTGCCGTCGCGTCCCGTGATGTTGAGACGCGCCGCCATCTCGGAGACCTTGAAACCGGTCGAGATCACGATGACGTCGTGCTGCCGCGATTTGCCGTCGGCGGTGACGATTCCTTCTGCAGCGAAATGGTCGATCTTGTCGGTGACGAGTTCGACATTCGGCCTGGTCAGGGTCTTGAACCAGTTGTTGTCGAGCAGGATGCGCTTGCCGTAGGGCGGATAGGTCGGCATGCACTTGTCGATCAGGTCGGGGCGATCCTTCAGCTCGGACAGGATGAAGTCGGCCAGTTCCTGGCGATGCCGATCGTTGCCCTTGTTGACGGCGCGGTCCGGATGCGGCCAGGCCGGGTCCTTGCGCAGGAATAGCAGCAATCCGTCGCCGTAACGCCAGAACATGTTGAAGCGATACCACTGCACATAGAACGGCAGATGGGCGAGCAGCCACTGCGCGCCTTCGGTGATCGGATCGGAATAGCCCTTCACCGGCCGCGCCCACTGCGCGGTGCGCTGGTAGACGGTCACCGAGGCGACTCGGTCGGCGATGGAAGGCACCAGCTGCATCGCGGTGGCGCCGGTGCCGATCACGGCGACATGCTTGCCGTCGAGCTTGATGTCGTCGGACCACAGCGCCGAATGAACCTTCAACCCGTTGAAATCCTCGTCTCCCTCAAAGCGAGCGGGCAAGGGATCATTGAGTTGCCCGATCGCGCTGACCAGCGCGGTGGACTCGAACGTCTCCTCGCCGCTCGCAGTCTTCAGGGTCGAGATCCAGCGCCGCCTGGCTTCGTCCCAGTAGGAGGCAACGAGCTCGGTGCTGAGACGGACGTGCTTGCGGATGTCGTATTCGCGCACGACCTTGAGCAGGTAGTCGAGCAATTCCTGGCGTTGCGCGAAATAACGGGTCCACGGATTGCGGGCGCCGAACGAGAAGGAATAGGAGTGGTTCGGCGTATCGACGCCGCAGCCGGGGTAGCGGTTGACGTACCAAGTGCCGCCGATCTCGTCCTGCTTCTCGACGATCGTATAGGGAATGCCGAGCCGGCCGAGCGCAACGCCAAGCGCGATCGCGCAGACGCCGGCACCGACGATCAGCACATGCTGTTGCGCCAGCCGCCCGTCGGAGGGCCGCTCGCGCCAGCGCGCATCGCGCGGGGTGAAAGCCATCTCCTCGCGCATCAGCGGCGCGTATTCCGGTGCGACGTTCTCGCCGAGCGTGGCGCGCATCATCCGCAGCATCAACTCGTTGCCGGGATCGGTGATGACGGGCTTCGGCGTGCCGTTCGCGAACAGGTTCAGGACGGCCGCGCGGATCTCGTCCTGGATCTCCTTAGGCACGCCGGCATCCGGATCGGGGATCAGGCGGACGTCGCGCTTCGGCTTGTAGGGCGGCTCCAGCCACTTCTGGTCGCCGGTCAGGTGCACGAGCACCATCAGCAGCACGCGGATGTCGCCCTCGGCGATGGCGGAGGACAGATCGAGATGTTTGCGCGGAAGCTCGATGTTCATGCGTTGTCCTCAGCTGGCCGGCGCGTCCGGCAGACCGCCATAGGCGGCCCAGGTGGTGCCGACGATGTAGCCGACATCGACCGGCAGGTTGATGCCGGTCACGCCACTGCTCTGCGGCGAAAGCAGCCAGGCGATCGCCTGCGCCACTTCCATCGGCTCGACCAGCCGGTTCATCGCGGTCGGGCGCGCCAGCAGGTCCCTGTTCAGGGCGCCCGACGCGATGCCGGCCTCGAGCGCCGCCGTGCGGGTGAAGCCGGGCGACACCGCGTTGACGCGGATGCCAACGCGGCCCCATTCGGCGGCGAGCGTCTGGGTGATCTGGATGACGCCGGCCTTCGCCGCGGTGTAGGCGTGGATCGGACCCGACGTCATGCCGGCCACCGAGGCGACGTTGACGATCGCGCCATGCCGCCGCTTCGCCATCGCGATGCCGACGCTGCGCGCGACCAGGAAGGTGCCGCGCAGATCGATGTTGACCTCGCGGTCCCATTGCTCCATCCGCACGCGCTCGATCGTGTGCATCTTGCCGAACACGCCGGCCGCGTTGACGAGGCCGGTGATCGGGCCGTGCGCCTTCTCGATATCGGCAATGCCCGCGACCACGGCGGCTTCGCTCGCGACGTCGAACGGCGCCGGCCAAAGGATGGCCGCCGTTCCGGCCAGCGGCTCGGGCGCGATGTCGACGATGACGACGCGATGGCCCTGATCGGCAAGCAGCGTTGCGGTCGCCGCGCCGATGCCGCGGCTGCCGCCGGTGACGAGGATGGTGCCGTCGGCGCTCATGATTTTCTTCCCTTGTCGCTCGTGGTGAACAGGCCGCGCGTGACCAGCTTCTGGTAGGCAGTGATGACGTAATCGGGGACGGCGGTGACGCCCTGCTCGGAGTAGGAATAGCGGCGGCTGAGATAGCCGCGCGCGCCCATCAACACCTGGACGATGGCCTCGAATTCCTCGTCGCTGAAATTATTGGTGGTTCCCGCGGCCCGCGCGCGCTGCAGAATCCGCAGATAGGCGCTCGAGATGTTGTCGAAATGCTTCTGGTAGCCGATCGGCGCGAAGAACTCGGCCTCGTTGAGGATGCGCAGGAATTCCGGTACCTCGCGGATGAAATCGAAGAAGGCGCTGAAGCGCTCGATCTCCTGCCGGGCTGCGCTGGCGGTGCCGGTTCGCGCGCGGATGAAGCGGACCATGTCGAGGCCGATCTTCGGCAGCAGCTGGTCGAGCAGTTCCTGGCGGTTTTCGAAATGATTGTAGAAAGTGCCCTGCGCGACGCCGGCGGCTTCGGTGATGCGGGCGACGGAGGCTTCGGCGTAGCCGTACTTGCCGACGATCTTGGTCGCGGCGTCGAAGATCTTCTGCTTGGTCCAGGCGTTGCGCTCGACCCGGTTGAGCTTGGTCACCTTGGCAGATGTCGCTTGTGTCATGCGATGGCCTCGAGTTCGGCGCGGAGCACGCGCTTGAGCACCTTGCCGGATGGATTGCGCGGCAGGCTGTCGCGGATGATCAACTGCCGCGGCACCTTGAAGCCGGCGAGCCGCGAGCGGCAGAAATCTGTGAGCGCGGGCAGATCGAGCTTTGCGTCGGCGGCCAGCACCACGATGGCGACCGGCCTTTCGCCCCAGCGCGCGTCCGGCAGGCCGATCACCGCGACCTCGCGCACCTCAGGCATTTCGTAGATGACGCGCTCGACCTCGGAGGAGGCGATGTTCTCGCCGCCGGAGATGATCATGTCCTTCTTACGGTCGGTCAGATAGAGGAAGCCGTCCGCGTCGAGATAGCCGACGTCGCCGGTACGGAACCAGTCGCCGAAGAAGGCGGATGCGGTCTTCTCCGGGTCCTTCCAGTAGCCCTGCGTGACCTTCGGACCGCGCAGGCAGATCTCGCCATTCTGCCCGGCGGGCAGGCGCTTGCCGGCATCGTCGCGGATATCGATCTCGACATGGGCGATGGCGCGGCCGGTCGAGCCGATCTTCTCGATCTCGCGGCCCGCTTCCATGAAGGTGTCGCCACCGCAGCTTTCAGTGAGGCCGTAGGCATCGATGTAGCGCGCATTACCGAAATAATCCGAGAAGGCGCGGATGCGCACTTCCGGCGTCTTCTCGCCGCCGCCGATCGCCCATTTCAGGCTGGAGACGTCGTAGCGTTCGCGGTTCGGGCAGGTGAGGAGGGCGGTGGTCATGACAGGCGCAAACCACGCGGCGTTCAGCTTCTCGCGCTCGATCGCGGCGAGCGCCGGCTCCGGTTCGAAGGTGCGATGAATGCACAGCATGCCGCCGTGCCAGAGCACCGCAATGCCGGGCAGGTCGAGCGCGCCGACATGGTAGAGCGGGCCGACGACGAGCAGCCGGGTGTCGGCGTTGAGCCCGAGCACCAGCGTCTGGTCGGCGGATTTCCAGTAGATGTTCTCGTAGGTGAGCATCCCCCCCTTGGGGCGATCCGTCGTGCCCGAGGTGTACATCAGCCGCATCAGGTCGCGCGGCTGGCGCACATGGATCGGCGCCGGCGCGATGTCGGGCGCGAGGCTGGTGATGCTGGACTGCGCGCCTTCGTCGAGCAGCACGACCGGCGCGTCGCCGGCTGCGATCGCGGAAAATTCCTCGTCGGCGACCAGCAGGCGCGCACCGGAATTGCCGACGATATAGCCGACCTCATCGGCCGACAGCCGATAATTGATCGGCAGGAACACCGCGCCGATATGGCTGGTTGCGAACACCAGTTCGAGAAAGGCCGTGCTGTGCTTCATCAGCACCGCGACGACGTCGCCGGGCGCAATCCCGCGCGCCGCCAGCCAGCCGCCGACCTGGCGGATGCGCAGATCAAAGTCGGCATAGGAGACATCTTCGCCGCGATATTTCAGCGCACAGCGGTCCGGAGTCCGCTTGGCATGAAATGCGATGAAGCTGGAAAGATTGATCATTTGCCGCCCGTCGGGCCGATTTCCGGCGCCGTTTCTCCCTAGATGAATTATGAGTCGTAATTCATCTTTGGCTTGACGTCACCCCCCTTGCTCTGAAAACATTGCGGTCACGGAGACGGAACGATCTCCGACAGGGATTTTGGGAACGCCAACACCCGACAGGGAGGGGAAGATGAAGAGGACCCGGAAACCGGGCATCACCCGGCGCTCGACGCTTGCGCTGATGGGTGCCGGCGCGGCGAGCCTTGCCGCGCCATGGGTGGCGCGTGCCCAGGCCAAGACCATCAAGATCGGCATGCCGACCATTCTCTCGGGCCGCGTCGCGCAGCTCGGAACCTCCTCGCGCAATGCGGTGATGCTGGAGGTCGAGAAGGTCAATGCCGCCGGCGGGCTCGCCGGGCGGCAGATCGAGATGGTGATCCGCGATTCCAAGGGACAGCCGCAGGAAGCCGCCCGCATCGCGCGCGAGCTCGTCAACACCGACGGCTGCGAGATGCTGCTCGACGGCGAGGCGTCGTCGGGATCGTTCGCGGTTCATGAGGTGGCGCGCGATCTCGGCGTGCTCTGCATCCACACCTGCTCGGAAGCGTCGTCGCTGACCGCCGATCCCAAGCAGCACATCCCGAACGCTTTCCGTTGCGTGAGGCAAGGCATTCATGACTCGATCGTCGGTGCCGGCTACGCGGCAGGGATCGCCAAGGCCAAGGGCCTGAAGAAATGGGCGACCTGTTCGCCCGACTATGCCTATGGCCGCGACACCACCGGCGAGTTCGTGCTGTACCTGAAGAAGTTCGCGCCCGATGTCGAGATCATCAGCGAGTCCTGGCCAAAGCTGTTCCAGCCCGATTACACCGAAGTGGTGACCAAGATCCTGCAGGCGAAACCGCAGGCGCTGTATTCCTGCCTGTGGGGCGGCGATCTCACCTCGTACATCGACCAGGCCAACATTTACGCGATGTTCACCCAGATGGAGGTGTTCGCGGTCAACATGGCCGATTACACCGCGCTCACCGTGGTGAAGAACCTGCCCAAGGGCATCCACTCCGGCGACCGCTACATCAAGACATTCCCGCCGACGCCAGAGAATGCGGCCTGGGGCGATGCCTACAAGGCGAAGTACAACGAATATCCGACCAACTGGTCGTGGCAGAACGCAACGGCGGTCATGTTCCTCAACGAGGCCGTCAAGAAGGCGAACTCGGCCGATGGCAAGAAGGTCGCGGAGGCCCTCACCGGGCTTACCATCAAGTGCCCGTTCGGCGCCGACGGCACCGTCACCATGCGCGCCGACGACCACACGCTGGTCGGCTACGCGATCGGCTGGGGCACCACGATCCCGCAGGAGCCCTACGTGCCCGACGTGAAGGCAGGCGACTGGAAGACCATCTTCGAGCTCGAAGCCGAGTGGAAGAAGAGCAAGGGCTACACCTGATCCGCATGCGGGGCGGAGGCAGCAGCGTGCTGTCTCCGCCTTTCTGTCGCGCGCCGTCCTTGCGGCTCGCCGTAATGGATGATTTCCCGTGGACCTCGACGCGCTCGCCAGTTGTCTCGTCAGTCCTGCATGCCTGGTGACGCAGACCACCAGCGGCCTGATCATCGGCATGCTGTTGTTTCTCGTCGCCGTCGGGCTGACGCTGATCTTCGGCGTGCTCAAGGTGGTCAATTTCAGCCACGGCGCCTTCTATATGTTCGGCGCCTATTTCGCGATGACGGCCTATCAGTTCACCGGCAGCTTTGCGCTGGCGATACTGAGCGGCGCCGTCGGCACCGCGATCCTCGGCCTGATCTTCGAGCGCGTCTTCATGAGCCGCGTCTACGGCCGCGACGTGCTGATGCAGCTTCTGGTCTGCTATGCCTTCGTGCTGATCTTCGACGACGTCGTCCGCATGATCTGGGGACCCGAATTCAGGTCCATGGGCATGCCGGCCGCGTTCCAGGTGCCGCCGCTGTTCATCGCCGGCGGCGTGGTGCCGCCATATTACCTGCTGCTGATCGGCGTGGCGCTCGCAGCGGCCGTGGTTCTCGGGCTGGCGCTGGCGCGCTCCAGGATCGGCAAGGTCATCCGCGCCGCCGCGCATAATCCCGGGATGGTCTCGGCGCTCGGCATCAACACCGGGCTGATCTATGGCGGCGTGTTCGCGCTCGGCGGCATGCTGGCGGGACTGGCGGGAGCGCTTGCCGCGCCGGTGCGCTCGCTGACGCCGGGCATGGGGTTCTCGGTGCTGATCGAGTCCTTCATCGTCACCGTGATCGGCGGCATGGGCTCGATCCTGGGTGCGCTGATCGGTGCGCTGCTGATCGGCCTGATCCGCTCGTTCGGATCGCTCGGCTTCCCGCTGTTCACCGAGGGGCTGATGTATCTCTTCATGGTGATCGTGCTGGTGTCGCGCCCGACCGGCCTGTTCGGCAAGGAGGTCGCATGACCGAGCTGCAGGCCGGCCAAGGCGCACAGCCGCTCGAGGTTCCCCGGATCGATGCCAGGCCGCAGCGCTATCGCGATGTGCTGATCGCGCTCGCGGCGTTCGCCGTGCTCGCGCTGCTGCCGATGATATTCGGCAGCAAGCAGCTGCTCGACTTCGTGATCCGCTGTGCGGCCTACGGATTGTTCGCGACGTCACTCAACCTTCTCGTGGGTTACACCGGATTGATCTCGTTCGGGCACGGCATGTTCTTCGGCCTCGGCGCCTATGGTTTTGGCCTCATGATGCAGAAGACCGGTGTGCCGATCCCGGTGGCCTTCGTCGGCACGCTGGCGATGACCCTGGTCGTTGCCGTCGCTATTGGCGCAATCTGCGTGCGGCTGAAGGAAATCTACTTCGCCTTCGTCACGCTGGCGTTCCAGATGTTGATCCACTCGACCATCCTGTCGTGGCAGTCGCTGACCGGCGGCGACCAGGGCCTGCGCGGCGGCATCCCGCGGCCGCCGTTTCTCGGCATCGATCTGTCGAACCATTTGCATCTCTACATCGCGAGTTGCGCGCTGCTGGTGATTGGTCTGCTGTTGATGCGCCAGATCGCACAGTCGCCGTTCGGCTACACGCTGCGCATGATCCGCGACAACGCGACGCGGGCGAGCTTCATCGGCATCGATGTCTGGCGCGCCAAGCTGACAATCTTCGTGCTGGCGGCGCTGTTCGCTTCGACCGGCGGCATGATCATGGCGCTGTTCGTCTCCGGCGCCTATCCGGAATTCGCCTATTGGACGATCTCGGGCGAGGGCATCTTCATCAACATGCTCGGCGGCGTGACCACCTTCCTCGGACCGATGGTCGGCACCATGCTGTTCCTGATCCTGAATGACACCGTCACGCGCCTGACCGAGTATCACGGCATCGTGCTCGGCATCGTGATCCTGTTCTTTGCCATCGGCCTGCGGAAGGGCCTGATGGACTTTGTCGTCGAATGGTTCGCGCAGCGTCGCGGCGTGGCCGGGGAGCGCGCGCCATGAGTGCAAAAGGACGGATCAGCGTCGTCACCGGCGGCGCCAGCGGCATCGGGGCGGCCTGCGTCCGGGAACTGGCCGCGGCCGGCGACCTTGTGGCGGTCGTCGACCGCGACCTCGCCAAGGCGCAGGCGGTTGCCGCGGAAGTCGGCGGCAGGGCGTTTGCCGCCGATGTGGCAGACGAGCGAAGCGTCGAGGCCTGTGCGGCCGGGATCGAGCGGGACTGCGGCCCCGTGGATGTGCTGGTCAACAGCGCCGGGATCATCCAGGTGCCGGTCCGGCCGCACGATCTGCCGATGGCGGCCTGGGACGACGTCGTGCGGGTCGACCAGCGCGGCACCTATGTCGCCTGCATCGCCTTTGCGCGGCAGATGATCGCGCGAAAGCGCGGGAGCATCGTCAACATCGCCTCGATTGCCGGAATGCGCTCGATGCCGTTGCATGCCTATGCGCCTGCCAAGGCCGCGGTGATCGCCATCACCGAGTGCCTGGCGGCGGAGTGGGGACCGTCCGGAATCCGCGTCAACTCCGTGTCGCCCGGCTACACGCTGACTCCGGCGCTGAAGAATGCGATCGATCGCGGGGAGCGGGATGTCTCCGCACTCGCCGCCAATGCCGCACTCCGCCGCCTCGTCGATCCCTCGGAAATCGGCCGCGTGGTCGCGTTCCTCGCTTCTGACGCGGCGTCCGCCATGACGGGCGCCAACGTGCCGGTCGATTGCGGCTGGCTCGTCGCCACGTCGTGGAATAGCTATGGCGGGTTGCGGGAGGCGGGCGGCTAGCCATGCTGGAAATTCGCGCCCTCTCGAAATCCTTTGGCGGGGTCAAGGCGACCGACAACGTCTCGCTCGACTTTGCCGACGGTTCGCTCACCGCCGTGATCGGCCCCAACGGCGCCGGCAAGAGCACCTTCTTCAACCTGATCACGGGCGCGCTGCGGCCGGACGCCGGGCAGATCCTGCTCAATGGCGTCGACATAGCGGGCAAGACGCCGCCCGAGATCGTGCGCCATGGCATCGGCCGCGCCTTCCAGGTCGCGAGCATCTTCCCGTCGCTCACCGTCGAGGAGACGATGCTGGCAGCGGTCTGCGCCGATCAGCGCCGCGCCGGCGTGATGCATCGCCGCTTTCCGCTGGCCGAGACGCGCGACCGCGCCGAGCATGCGATGGAGCTGCTCGGCCTCGCCAGCAAGCGCAACCGGACCGCGGCGACGCTGTCGCATGGCGACCAGAAGCTGCTCGATATTGCCCTCGCGCTGGTGCTCGAACCCAAGGTGCTGCTGCTGGACGAGCCGACCGCGGGCATGGGCACCGAGGAGCGCTGGCGCATGATCGACAAGGTGCGCGAGCTCTGGGAGAGGCAGAAGATCACCGTCGTATTCATCGAGCACGACATGGATATCGTGTTCAAGATCGCGCCGCAGATTGTCGTGCTGTGCTACGGGCGAATTCTTGCGACCGGGACGCCGGACGCGATCCGGCGAAACGATGCCGTGATCGAGGCCTATCTCGGCAGCGACGACCACGCGGGAGCGGTGGCATGAGTGTGCAGCCGGTGGTGCAGGTCGAGGACCTCGACGTCTACTACGGCACCAGCCAGATCCTGTTCGGCGTCGGCCTTTCGGTACGGCAGGGCGAGACCATGGCGCTGCTCGGCCGCAACGGCGCCGGCAAGTCGACCACCATGAAGGCCATCATGGGGCTGGCGCCGGCGCGCCGCGGCAAGGTGACCTTGCGCGGCCAGTTGGTCTCGGGAATGCGACCGCATCGCATCGCGCGGGCCGGGCTCGGCTTCGTGCCCGAGGACCGCCAGATTTTTCCCGAGCATACCGTCGAGGACAATCTCGTCATCGGCCAGAAGAAGGGGCCGGACGGAGAGGATGAGTGGTCGATCCGCCGTGTCTATGACGTGTTCCCGCTGCTGGAGCCGCTGCGGCACCGGATCGCGGGCCGGCTATCCGGCGGCGAGCAGCAGATGCTGGCGATCGCCCGAACGCTGATGGGCAATCCGGTGCTGCTGCTGCTGGACGAGCCGAGCGAGGGGCTGGCGCCGATCATCGTGCAGCGCATCGGCGAGCTGCTGCGGCAGCTCCGCGGCACCGGTGCCACAGTGTTGATCGCCGAGCAGAACATGCATTTTTGCCTTGGCCTTGCGAGCCACGCGACGGTTATCGACAAGGGACAGATCGTCTACACATCCTCCATCGAAGAGCTGAAGGCCAACGACAACATCCGGCAGCGCTATCTGGCGCTGTAGGGCATGATCCGGAAAAGTGTGCAACGGTTTTCCTCGCGACAAACGCGTAGCGTTTGCGCGGGGATCATGCCCAAAAGGATAAGGCTCCTCGACGGCTGTGGGAGGACAAATGGCGGGCGAACGCAGGCTGACGCCGACGCACGAGGCGCCGTATCGCGGGCTGAAGGTGCTCGATTTCGGGCAGGGGATCGCCTCGCCCTATTGCGCGATGCTGCTCGGGGTCTATGGCGCCGACGTCATCAAGGTCGAGCCGCCGGAAGGCGACTGGTCGCGCTATCTCGGCACGACCTACGGCAATCACACGACGCTGTCGGCGGTCTACAACCGCGGCAAGCGCAGCCTGTGCCTCGACATGAAGCACAAGGACGGCATCGCGATCGCACAGCTTCTGGCGCGCGAGGCAGACGTGCTGATCGAAGGATTTCGCCCTGGTGTCGCCGAGCGGCTTGGGCTCGGCTATGAGAGCCTGTCGCGCGACAATCCCGGCCTGGTTTATCTGTCGGTCAGCGGTTTCGGGCAGAGCGGGCCATACTCGAAGCGGCCCGGCTCGGACTCGGTCGCGCAGGCGTTTTCGGGGCTGGTCTCGGTCAATCTCGGCACCGATGGCGTGCCGCATCGGGTCGGCACCACCATCTCCGACGTCGTCACCGGCGTGTATGCGTTCCAGGCGATTGCGACGACGCTGTTCGCGCGCGCGACGGTCGGCACCGGCCGCTGGATCGACGTCAATCTCTGCCAGTCGACCTCGGCGCTGCTCGGCCACAAGGTCGCGGAATTCATCCTCGAGGGTGGTGCGCCTCGCGCGCTCAACGTGCCGGCCGGCACCTATCAGACCCAGGACGGCTGGATGATGGTGACTTTGGTGAACGAGCCGCAATACAAGCGGCTGTGCACCGCGATCGGCCGCGAGGATCTGGCCAGCGATCCGCGCTTCGCCGATTTCGCCCGGCGCGCCGATGCGGCCGACACGCTGATCCCGCAGCTGCGCGAAGTGTTTTTGACCCAGCCGACCGACGCCTGGCTGACGCGACTGCACGCCGGCGATATCATCGCGGAGCGGATCCTCAATCCCGGGGAATGGCTGCGCAACGCCCATGTCGAGGCGACCAGGGCGTCGGTGCGCCAGCATACGCCCGGTGTCGGTGCGGTCTACTCGCCGCGGACGCCGGGGATCGCGAGCCTGTCCGAGGATCACCTCTGTCCCGCGCCTGATGTTGGACAGGACAGCCGCGCCGTGCTGATGGAGGCTGGTTTCGGCTCCGCAGAGATCGACGGCCTGCTGCTGTCAGGCGCCGTGCGGCAAGCCAAGCGATAATTGGAGGCAATACATCATGAGCACGCACCTCGTTCGTTACTCGATCACCGATCAGATTGCGGAGATCGTGCTGGATCGCGCGCCGGTCAACGCACTCAGCATGCCCCTGATCGACGCGTTGCTGGCGGCCCTTGCGAAGGCGCGCGATGATGAGGCGGTGCGCGCCGTCATCATCAGCAGCGCTCACAAGGTGTTTTGCGCTGGACTCGACCTTGACATCGTCAGAGGCAAGCCCGCGATCGAGACCAAGACATTCCTCGAGCGGCTGTATTTCGCGCTGAACGATACGCAGTATCGCATGGGCAAGCCGACGATTGCGGCGATCGATGGTGCCGTGCGGGCCGGCGGCATGACGATTGCGATCTCCTGCGACATGATCATTGCCGGCGACGGTTCGACCTTCGGCTATCCCGAGATCGACGTCGGTCTGATCCCGGCGATCCATTTTGTGCAGCTGCCGCGGCTGGTCGGGAAGCACCAGGCGTTCGGCCCGTTGTTCCTCGGCGAGCCCTTCAATGCGGTGACCGCCCATCGCATGGGCCTGCTCAGTGAAGTGGTGCCGAAGGGCACTGCGCTGGAGCGAGCGCGCGAGATCGCGCGGAAGTTTGCGGCAAAGTCGCCGATCGTGATGAAGATCGGCCGAGACGCCTTCATGCGCGCGGTCGATGCCGATTTCCGCCGCTCGGTCGAGAATGCGGCTGAGAGCTTTGTCGTGGTGGCGTCGACGGAAGACTGCCAGGAAGGGCTGAATGCGTTCGTCGAGAAGCGGACGCCTAACTACAAGGGACGCTAAATGGCTGGATTGTATTTCGAAGAGTTCGAGGTCGGGCAGGAATTCCATCACGAGTTCAGCCGCACCGTGACGGAGATGGACAACACCCTGTTCAGCCTCCTGACCATGAACCCGCAGCCGTTGCACATCGATGCGCATTTCGCGGAGAAGACTGAGTTCGGCCAGCGGCTGTTCAACAGCCTCTATACGCTCGGCATCATGATCGGCATGAGCGTGTACGACACGACGCTGGGCACCACGGTCGGCAATCTCGGCATGACCGACGTCAAGTTTCCAAAGCCGGTGTTCCATGGCGATACGCTGAAGGCGCACACCAGGATCATCGGCACGCGCGCCAGCAAGTCGCGGCCGACCCAGGGCATCGTCGAGTTCGAGCACACCATGACCAATCAGCGCGGCGAGGTGGTGGCGAGCTGCCGCCGCACCGGCCTGATGCACTGCAAGCCGAAGGCATAGACAATGCGATCGTTCCTGTTCGTTCCCGGCGACAGCACCCGGAAATACGAGAGCGCGAAGAAGACCGCGGCCGATGCGTTGATCCTCGATCTCGAGGATTCCATCGCACCGGACCAGAAGGTCGTCGCGCGCGGCATCACGCGCAAGATGCTCGATGCGCGCAATCCGAACCAGAAGCTCTATATCCGCGTCAACGCGCTGGATACCGACCTGACGCTCGGCGACCTCGCCGCTGTCATGCCGGGGAAGCCCGACGGCATCGTGCTGCCGAAATGCGCCGGTGCCGCCGATGTCAACAGGCTCGCGCTGTATCTCGACGCGTTCGAGGCCGCGTCTGATATCGCGCAGGGCACGACGCGGATTGTCACGGTCGCGACCGAGACGGCGCGGGCGGTGCTGAAAATCCTCGACTTCGAGAACATGAGCCCGCGGCTCTGGGGCATGATGTGGGGTGCGGAGGATCTCGCGGCCTCGCTCGGGGCAACCCGCAACCGGACCGACGGCCGCTATCATTCGCCCTTCATCCTGGCCCGCGA
Source organism: Bradyrhizobium sp. th-b2 (assembly GCF_000426785.1). Taxonomy (NCBI): domain Bacteria; kingdom Pseudomonadati; phylum Pseudomonadota; class Alphaproteobacteria; order Hyphomicrobiales; family Nitrobacteraceae; genus Bradyrhizobium; species Bradyrhizobium sp. th-b2. Next base: position 126,576 of record NZ_AUGA01000008.1, on the reverse strand, counting down.
TCTCTGCCTGATCGGCGCGGCCGCCGCCGGGGTGGTCGCGATCGATACCATTGCCACCGACATCAACGATCTCGATGCGTTGAAGGCGGAGGCCATTGCCGCGCGGCAGGACGGCTTCCTCGCCAAAGCCGTGATCCATCCCAAGCATGTCGACGTTGTCAACGCGGCCTTCATGCCGACGGATGAGGAGATCGCGTGGTCGGAGCGGGTGGTCGCCGCGTTCGCCGGCAATCCGTCCGGGGTCGCCAAGATGGATGGCAAGATGCTGGACAAGCCGCACCTTCGTGCCGCTGAGAAGATTTTGGCTTCGCGCAGGAAATAGTCGGGAAGTGGGTTCGATCAACGCGCCCTCCGAGATGAGGGCGGCGATCATCATCAAGCGGTTCTGACCGGTCAGACGGCGGGAAACTGCAACTCGAAGGCTGCACCCTGGCTGGAGGGCAGGAGACGGATCGAACCGCCATGGCTCACCATGACGGCTTGCGCGATCGCAAGCCCCATGCCGGTGCCGCCGCTGTCGCGGCGCGTGGTGAAGAAGGCATCGTAGATCTTGTCGCGGTTGGCGTCGGAGATCGGGTCGCCGTCATTGCTCACCGACACTCTGACGCTGGAGGCGTCACCGGTCGCTTCGATCTCCACCGACTTGGCGTTGTGACGGAACGCGTTGTCGGCCAGATGCGCCAGCACGATCAGCGCCTTCTCGCCGGACATGCCGATTGAGCGGTCGAGGCAGCCGCTGGCCGCAATGGTACGGCCTGCAAAGCGGCCCTTCAGGTTTTCGATGACGGGAGAGAGCGGGGTCTGCTCGTTCTGTGGGGCGCTCTCCGCACGGGCCAGCTCGCGCAACCGATGGCTCATTGCGTCGAGCCGCTCGACGTCGCCAAGGATGTTCGAGATGAAGCTTTGTTGTTCGGAGCGGGTCAGCGTATCCGATTTGCTCTGAAGCGAATCCTGCAGCAGCTCGGCTGCGCCCCTGATCGATGTCAGCGGCGATTTCAACTCGTGCGTCAGGTGGGCCGAGAAGGTCGCGATGTAGTCGGAGCGGCGCGACAGCTGCTGGGCCATATCGAGGAAACTATCTGAGAGCTGGGCGAGCTCACGCGTGCCGTAGTGCTGCAGCGGCTGGAACGCGTTGCGGTCGCCACGGCCGATCCGCACGGCGCGATCGACGAGCTCGCGCATGGGGCGCGTGACCGTGCGTGAGAACATCAACCCGATCGCAATCGTCGCCAGCAGCACGGCCAATGTGGCGAGCAGGAACTTGCCGCGCTCCTGATAGAGATGGTCGAAAATGTTGCTCGGCGTCCACGACGTGTAGATCACGCCGGCAACGTGGTCGTTGACGATCACGGGCATCGCGGAGAAGACGTGAACACCGACGCCGCGGCTGATCGAATAGATCGGTGGCGGAGGCTTGTCGGGCATGCGGATGCGCAGCGCGGCGCTATACTGGCCGCGCAACGCCGCGGCCACCTCCTCGATATGGGAAAGCGACTGTCCGACCTCCTGGCGTCCGGCGATCACCACGCCCTGCGGATCGAGAATCCGGAAACCCGCAAGCGTGACCTTCTGGGTCTCCAGGATGATGGGCATCAGCCGGGTGCCGATCTCGACATAGGCCGGATCCGCCGGCCTGGCCGCCGGCAGCGCGTCGGGCCGTCGCCGGAGCAGGTCGTTGCCGGCGAGGTCGAGCGCGGGCCGGATCGGCGTCACCTGATCGCCGGGATCAGGCAGCGCCTCCGGCGGGACCGCGGGGCCGAGCGGGATGGCGTTGCCAAGCCGCGCCTGCACGTCCCGCGCATAGATTGCAGCCAGCACACGGCTCTGCGCGATCAGCTCGGCCTGGGTCTGGTGAATCAGCTGGTTGTCATAGAGGCGGAAGAAGAACAGACCCACCAGCGGCAGCAGAGCGACCAAGGCAAGCACGGTGAAGATGACCAGACCAAGCGACGGTCGCCACTTCTGGCGGGCGCGGAACGATGTCATGCCTGCAGCTCGCAGCGACCGAGCTTGAAGCCGACGCCGTGAACGGTCTCGATAACGTTGTCGCAGCTCACGGCTGCGAGCTTGGCTCTGATGTTGCGGATGTGGCTGTCGATGGTGCGGTCGGAGACCTGGATGTTGAGCTGGTAGGCCGCGCTCATGATCTGTTCGCGGTTGAACACCACCGTCGGTCGCGTCAGGAAGGCGCGCAGGATTCCGAACTCGATCGCAGTCAGGCGCAGCGGCACGCCCGCGAACGTCGCGATGTGCTGCTCGGGATCGATCGAGAGCTGCCCCCGCGCGAGCACGGCGGCCTCTGTTCTTGACGCCGCTATCCGCGGGGTCAGCCGCCGCAGGATGACATTCACCCGCGCGACGAGCTCGCGCGGGCTGAACGGCTTGGTTACGTAGTCGTCACCGCCGATCTCGAGGCCGAGGACGCGGTCGATCTCGTCGTCGCGGGCGGAGAGGAACAGGATCGGCACGTCCGATGATTTGCGGATCTCGCGGCAGACATCGAGGCCGTCGAATTCCGGCATGCCGATGTCGACTCGCCGGCAAACCGGGTCAGCGCCTCCTTTTCGTCGCGGGCCTCGGCCACGCTCATGCCGGCTTTCTTGAGGGCGACGCGGATGACCTCGCGGAGATGCAGGTCGTCGTCGACGATGAGGATGCGGTGCGTCACGAGTCTTCTCCGAAAACCGGCGCATCGACTATCCCGGCGCATTGGTCTGCTGCCTGTCCAGGAAACGCTGAAGCCGCCAGCCGCGAAAGCCCCAGCTGCGCCATGAGGCCATCTGCTGGCGTTGCTGTTCTACAAGGCTATTGCGGCGCGAGACAAGGACCCGGTCGGCGTAGCGGAGCTGGATCGCCCGGTCGATGGCCGGAAGGGCTTGGGGGCCGAGCTGGATCAAGTAGTCCATATCCAGATTGACGCCACTGCCCGAGGCTTCGCGACTGTGGCTGACATTGTAGTCGGCGATGACGGCGGCGAAATTAACCAGGGAGCAGACATAGAGCACGATGGTCAGTACCGACAGGTTGGTGCCGACCAGCCATTCATTCGATGCCCGCAGGACGATGCGCACCAGAATCAGGATCAGCCCGTCCGCGACGAGCAGCATCCAGACGAATGCCGCGACGCGCCAGTAGGTGAGCAGGTAGGTTTGGACGTAGAGATCAAGCCGGAGCATCGAGGAGATCACCAGCAAGACATTCTGCCCGACCCAGACGTAGACGAGCGGTCGGATCACTCGCGATTGTTCGGCCGGGCCGCCCGGCCGCATCGCGAGCAGAACGATGGCCGCGGCCAGAAGCGCCGTGACGATCAACGGATAGGCGCCACGATGGGCGTAGGAGGCGTAGGTGATGGCGGCAGGAAGCGTCGCGTTGCCCCAGAGATAGATCGCATCGAGAATGGTCTGAATCGAAAACAGCAGGTTGAACAAGATCAGGGAGCGCAGGATGGAGCCTGCGCCGAACAAGTCGATGAAATGATCGGGTTCGGCCGGATCCTTCGCGGAAGATCGAGGTCCGTTGGGCACGACGTTGGTGTAGTGCCGCCATTTGACATGGATGAAGGGCCAGACCAGCGCCAATGCGAGGATCCAGAACAGCGTGCGACCGAGGCTGAGGCTGGCGGCGGGATTGCCCGGGTTCAGCTGGCTGATCCATATTTCCAGCACTGGATTGGCGGCGACGAACAGAGAGACAAACACGGTTCCGAGCAGCAATGGTACGAACCATAGGATGAAACCCCTGGTCAGGCCCGGCAGGCTGAATGCGTTGACGACGTCCCGGAACAACCTGAAAGGGCTGACCAGAAAGAGGTCCACCAGCGAGGCAGCTCCCTTGGCCACACTGTCGAGACAGGGATTGGTCGTGAGAGTGAGCGCGGTGCCGAGCGCAAGAACGGCGAAGGCTAGCGAGGCTGCGTTGAACTCCTCCAGGGCAGGGAGCAACCCGGCCACAACGATCGCGCCGGCCATCAGCAGCCTGTGGCGAGCGAGGTGACCAAAGTTGGAGGCCAGTGACACGCCGGCCAGCGCGACTGCGAACAGGACCACCGAGAGTCCGGCATTCTGATCATAGAACAACCAATCGGCCAGCGCGGCGAGAGTAAGCGCGGCGGCGGCCTTGGCCGGCGGCAAGCCGTTGGCAATCGATTGGGTCTCGGTTTCCGGTGACTCAAGGCTTGTCATTGTGACCTCAGGATTGAAGGACGTTTGGACTCCGGCGGTCGCGCTGACGTCATCGAAGGTGTGCGAACGCGATCCCGGCTGCGGCATGGCGAACCTTGGGTTGGCTGCGTGCAGACAGCGGAAAGGCGATGAGCAGGAGTTCAGGATTCTTATGCAGATTGCGTGCAGAGGGGTCTTATCCGCTAGCTGCGGCGAATCCGCTCTGATACGGACGACACGTTCGGTTTGTTCAACCCATCGTCTCCATGCAAATCATCAAGCGAGTCGGCATCGCCCTGGCCTGGATCGTCGGGCTCGCATTCGTCTTTGCCGGCGTCAACCACAACGATCCCTATCTGGTCCCGCTACGCGGGACGGGCAATCTGCTCCTCGTGGTCGCAAGTGTCGCCGTCGTGCTGATGCTGGTCCGCCGTCGCGCCTGGCGCAGGCGGGCGTGGGCGGGGAAGCTTCTGGTCATCCTGTGGTGCCTGCCGCCACTCGCAATGCTCGCCGCGCATGGTGCGTTCGAGGTCCGCAAGCACCGCGTAATGCAGACTGAGCCGCTTCTTGCGCGGTCCCTTGGGCAGCATTTCATCGTCGGCTACCGGTCGTTCGACGAGGTCGCGCCGCTGGCGGAGAGCGGCTTGATTGCGGGCATCTATGTCACCGGGCGCAATGTCGCCGGCAGGACGGTCGATGCACTGAAGGCGGAGATCGCTGCGCTGCAGGCGAAGCGGCGCGCGGCTGGGCTTTCGCCGCTGATGGTCGCGACGGATCAGGAGGGCGGCATCGTTTCGCACCTCGCGCCGCCGCTGACGAGGCTGCCCGCGCTTGCCTCGCTGGCCGAATTGGCGCCGGAGCAGCGGACGGCAAAGGCCGAGGAATTCGGGCGTATCCATGGACGCGAACTGGCGTCGCTCGGCGTCAACCTCAATCTAGCTCCGGTGCTTGACCTTCGGCCCGAGGCGACGCGCAACCGGTTCGATTTCAATACGCTGACCAATCAGCGCGCGATTTCCCACGACCCCGCCAAGGTGAGCGCGATCGCGGGCGCCTACATCCATGGCCTCGAGTCCGCGGGCGTCAATGCCACCGTGAAGCACTTTTCCGGATTGGGCCGCGTGCGCGCCGACACGCATCATTTCAACGCCGATCTCGATACGCCGGTCGGCGAACTGGAGGTGACCGACTGGCGTCCGTTCCGCGATGTGCTGTCGACGACCGGTGCGCGCCTGATGGTCGGGCATGTGGCGGTCAGCGCTCTCGACCCGGCGCGGCCTGCCTCGCATTCGAAGGCCGTCATCGATGGGCTGATCCGGAAAACCTGGAACTACCAGGGCCTCGTCATGACGGATGATCTGGTGATGGGCGCGATCTATCAGCACGACGTCTGCACCGCCGTCGTGGAGGCATTGAACGCGGGCGTCGATCTCTTGCTGGTCGCCTATGATGGGGCCCAATTCTACCGTCTGTTCGCCTGTGCGAGCGACGCAGTCGGTCGGGATGCGCTCGACGCTGCGATGTTGCACGACAGCGAGACGCGGCTGCGGCGGTCGCTGACGATCGATTAGACCACCGGATTCACGAATGGGCGCCGACGGCCGATTTGTGATCCTGCTTCTTCGACCACGAGACGTAGTAGGCGACGGCGATCATCGCCGCGATGCCTGCGATGCTGACGGCGGCCTGCCTCGCCACCGAGTTCGGGCCGGTGATCAGGATAAGGTGCGCGGCAAAGGAGAGGAAAACGCCTGCACAGAACACGGCGAGCCACTCCTCGCCGCACTTGATGAGCGGCTGCAGGGCGTGTGATCGCAGGTATTCCCAGTCGCGCGGCACCAGCAACGTGAACAGGAACGTCAGGGCCAGGAAATGCAGGATGCGATGGGGTGCGACATCCTCCCGGTCGCTTGGCAGGAGCATGTCGCTCAGTCCATCCGGCATCATCTGGGCGAGGGCCGGGATATCGCCAATTGAGACGATCGTCAGCGCGAACACCAGATACAACAGGGCCGCGGCGCGCAGCGCTGGAGTAGCCTGCAGCGAGCGGATCTCGGAGGCGTACCGCCTACCGACGAGCGCGAGCCAGCCGCCCATCACAAACAGCAATTGCCAGCAGAACGGGTTCAGGTACCAGCGTCCATCCGGGTATGATGTCAGATTCCAGTCGAGCACGCGGGCGGTCGCGTAAAGCGCAACGGACCCGGCGAGCGTCGCGTTCGGCACATAGAGCAGCCCGCACACGATAATGGGCTGGAAGGCCATCAAGGCGATAATGAGTTGCAGCACATCCAGATTGAGCGGCTTGGCTTGCAGGAACAGGCCGTAGATCAGCGTTCGGATACCGTGGTCGATGAAGCCGGTGATGTTGAACTCGCTGATGATCTCGGGCGCAGCGGTCCGGGCCGCGACATAGCTGATCAACTCGACATAGATTACGAACAGAACGATGTAGGCGGCGTAGAGCTGCCACACACGCCTGAAGATGCGGGTGGCCGCCACCAGCATTCCGCGCTCCACCGCCATCCCACTGTAGATCAGCGTCGTCGCGTAGCCGCCGACGAATACAAACAGGTCGGTGGCGCCGCTGAAGCCGAAGTTGCGAATGGTCAGCGTGTTGACGACGTTGTGCGGAATATGATCGAGGAATAGAAACCAGTTCGCGATGCCGAGCAGCAGCGCAATCCTGAGATCGCCATCGCCTGCCGCGATCCCGGCATTTTTTGTCGGAGTCATTTGAAGCAGAAATCTACCGGCCCGAGAAACGAATCGCTAATCTAAAGGGAACCCGCGCCCGGTCCGAATAGACTTTGCGTGAACCCAATCTAGTCCGTTTCCGGTTCCGGCCAAGTGGCCGGCTCAAGAAAGATCACGTTTTCGAAATCACCACGTGAGGTCTCGACGTCAGACCGGCTCGTGCTTGCGCAGGTCGCCGATGTGATCGAGCGTATTGGCTTGCATATCAGCGGCGGTCAGGGGGACCTCCGGCAGGGCGGCCTCGGCAAGGATGTCGTCCGTGACATCCTCAACCGAACATTCGGCAATCTCGTGGATGAAGCTGATGTTGGTATATTCACCCGACGCGATGCGCGAGACGACCTCACGCCGGGTCATTTCGGGGTCGACGATCGCTTCCCGGCCGCGGCGGCCATAGTCGATCATCACGACAAAATACTGCATGCCTGATAGTTCGATGCCTTGACTGTTATCGGCCATTATTTCCGATAATCGGAACTATGTCAAGAGGAATTGCCGATAACCCGAATTTCGACGCCGCTGGTCCGGCCGATTCGGTCTGGGTATCCGAATCGGCCTGGTCGGCCCTGAAGTCGCGCCGCTATTTCTCCGATCGCCCCTGCGTCCGGGCAGATTTGCGGCCCTTCGCCGTCTTGCCGCGCAGCCGTTCGATCTGGCCGCGGGGCAGGGTGACGCAGATTTCCCCGATCCATTCGAGCTTCACACCGTTGATCGGCTTGGCGTTGAAGCTCTTGAGGTTGACCAGGCCGGAAGAGCTGCCGCGTTCGATCGTCTTCAGGTAGCGCTCGCCGCTTTTCAGCCGGACCGCAGCTTCTTCGCCGTAGAAGCTCGACAGCGGATGGCGCTGCTCGCGATAGACCACGATGACGTCGCCGTTCTCGTATTTTGGCAGCATCGAATCGCCTGAGACCTCAAAAGCGATGGTCTCCTCGGTTACCGGGAACGGAAGTTCGACCTCGCCGAGACCCTCCGGCGGGACCTGCTCGAGGTCCGGCTCGATCGAGGCGCCGGCGCCGACCCGGCCCATGATCGGCACCGAGTTCAGCTCCAGATATTCGATGATCGGGGCGATCTCCGACGCCTTGATCAACCGTATCCCCGACAGTATCTCGGATACCGCCCCGGCCCGTACCCCCATTGCGCGGGCAAGCCCGCCCTTGCTCTTCCCTGTCTTTTCCAGTGCTCGTTCGATCAGTGCCGCGTCCAGCATGTTTCATCCTCTCCAAATCCTGTCATATCCATACCGTTACGATTATCAGAAATCAAGCTTGACTTTTTCTTCGGAATATCGGAAGCTATGCAAGGCGCCGGCGGAATGACAAAAATGGGAATCTGGAATGGAAATGACGAACTGGCTGCCGGAGCATTCGGCTGCCCTGCAGGACCTGCGCGCCCGCGGCTTGTCCTACTCGGAGATCGCTGACACCATCAACGCAACCTTCAACACGGCCTACACACGCTACGCGGCCCTCAGCCGGGCCCAGCGCATGGGGTTGGTGGGCCTCGATCGGGTGGAGCCGTCCCTGCCGGGGCGCCTCGACCCACTGAAACCGTCCCTGGCGAAGCTCCCGGGCAACGGGTGCCTGCGGGAGGGGCGGGCCGAGCTGAAGCCCGATCTGATTCGCTGGCCAAAAATCTTCGCCGAAGCGGTGGAGATGCCCCAACTTCGTTGCGCGGCGGTCGAGCCGCGGCATCTTTCACTGCTCGACCTGAAACGCGGCGACTGCCGCTATCCCTATGGCGGGGATGCCGACGGCGAGACGGTCACCTTCTGCGGTCATCCGTGCCGGCCGGGCACGAGCTACTGCGCACCGCATTTTCACCTGAGCCGCGATCCGGAGGCCTCAGCGAGGCCGGTATTGAACGACGCCTGGCTTCAGGCCGTCGGAGCCATCTGAGGCGATTCACCTCCCGACTGCCGGACTTCGGTCCGCAACCGCAATCGCGCGGATGACCCCGCGCGCTCATCACCACACATTTTGGAGACCAGCAATGCCGCGAGGCAAACGCCGGAAACCGTACGATCCCGCCGGAGCGCACGATCGACGCTCCCAGGATCTGCCCTTCAATGCCGAGGTGGCGACGGTCGAGATCGACGACCCCCTTGCGCTCGAGCCGGGCGACAAGATCGTTGCGTTCCGCTCGATACGCAACGATCCGCTCAGCCGGTTGCACGCGCATCGACAGATCGACGATACGCAGTATCGGAGCGGCAGGGCCTTCCAAAACGATTGGGAGAAGGCCGAGCGTGGCCCTCGCGCAGTGGACACGACACGCGAATACGTCGATGGCGGTCAGCAACGCGAGCCGATCACGGAGGAGCAGCGTCAGGCGACCCTGCGGTTGAATCGTGCCGAGCATGAGCTCGGCGCCGACGGCTCGGCGCTGGTGCACGATGTCCTGATCCTCGGCATGACCATGGAGCAGGTTGGGCAGCGGCGCGGGCTGCGCACGCAGCGCTGGCAGGACTATTTCGCGCGGCGTCTCAAGGAGTGCCTGGATCGGCTGGCGCTGATGTACGGGCTTGCCACGCCGAACAGGGTTCCCGTGAAGGATCGCCGATGCTGATTTGAAGTGATGTGCTTGCGTGCCGGTCGCGACGCAGGCCTCCGGTACGGCAACGCTTCATCACATTGCGGGACTGTGCCTGGCCTCACATTGCGCTCCATCCTTCGTGTGTGATGGCGTTGCACTCGGCCAGGCCGTGAAGAAGGTCGACAGCGGCGCGGACTCTCATGTAACTTCGCCCACGCCTATGACCTGCCTGCATTCGAGCGAAGTGTGATGGCCTCGGGGGCCGGCAATGGGTCTGGCGCGTCACCTCAAGGGAGTTCGCAGCGGCTACGCCTCTCCATATCTTCCTCCTGCATCACGAACATCACGAGCAACGTGGGTCGGTGCCGGCGCGGAGCCCCAATCAAAATTCACCCAAGGAGAACCGACCGATGAATCACACTGGAAACTGCTTTTGCGGCGCCGTCGAACTCAAGGTCATGGGAGAACCTGAGGCGATGGGCTACTGCCACTGCCGCTCGTGCCGTTCCTGGTCCGGCGGTCCGGTGAATGCCTTCAGCCTGTGGAAGCCCGAGGCGGTTGAGGTCACCAAGGGCGCCGACCATATCGGGACGTTCGAGAAGACGGCGATGAGCCAACGCAAATATTGCACCAAGTGCGGCGGTCACCTGATGACCAACCACCCGACGCTTGGACTCGTCGACGTATTCACGGCAACGATCCCGACGCTGAAATTCAGCCCTGGCGTGCACGTCAACTATGCCGAGGCGGTGCTGCCGATACGCGATGGTCTGCCGAAGTTGAAGGATTTTCCGGCCGAGTTCGGCGGCTCTGGCGAAATGCTCGCCGAATAGCGCGGCGCTTCTCGATGACGAAAGCGGGTGGCGGCGGGGCGTCGCCACCCATCGAATCTGCATTCCTCCGCTGGCCGGAAGCCCTCACGGACCCGCTATCCGGTAGTCTTCCTCGACATTCGAATGGTCCGACCGTGTCGGCACCGCGGGATCTGCTCTGCTGATGACAGCCATGTCAGGCGAAGGTCCCGCCCTGCAAAATCCGGGTTTGGTTTTGGTGACGGGCTTCCGCTAAAAAGGCGCGCAGCGTCGGTCCTGGGAGGGCCGTCGTATTTCGCCTGACAAAATAACAGAGGAAGCGTCAGATCATGACCGGACCAGAATTGCCAGGGCGCGCGCCGCGCGGGGAGGGAGTTCCGACGGCGCTCGATGGGCTGCTGGTTGTCGATTTCACCCGCGTTGTCGCCGGTCCGGCCTGCACGCAAACGTTGGCAGACTTCGGGGCCGAGGTCATCAAGATCGAGAACCCGGACGGCGGAGACGATACGCGCGCTTACGAGCACGCCGAAATCGGCGGAGAGAGCGCAGCTTATCTGAGCCTCAATCGCAACAAGCGCGGCATTGCGCTCGATTTCAACAATCCGGCCGCGCTCGAGGTCGCGCGCGCGTTGATCGCCAAGGCCGACGTCGTGGTGGAGAATTTCTCCGGCGGCGTGATGAAGAAATTCGGGCTCGACTATGCGTCGGTGGCGCCGACCAATCCGCGGCTGATCTATTGCTCGATCTCCGCTTACGGCCGTAAAGGCGATTTCGCGCTACGTCCTGGTTTTGACCCGATCACCCAGGCCGAAAGCGGCTTCATGTCGCTCAACGGCTTTCCGGATGGCGAGCCGGTGCGCACCGGTCCGCCGATCGTGGACATGGCAACGGGCATGTCGGCCTGCAACGCCATCCTGCTGGCGCTGATCGCGCGCGATCGGCTCGGACGCGGTCAGCAGGTCGAGGTCGCGTTGATCGACACCGCGGTCTCAATGACCGGCTTCTACGGCATGGCCTATCTCATCAACGGCAACAACCCGGGCCGTTTCGGCAATTCTCCGAACGGTTCGCCGACCGTCGGCGTCTACCGGGCGTCCGATGGTCCGCTTTACATGGCCTGCGCCAATGATCGGCTCTATCGCCGGTTGGTCACCGACGTGCTGGAGCGTCCGGATCTCGTCACTGACCCCGAATTTGCTCACCGCAAGGCGCGGACGGCCAACAAGGAGAAGCTCCGCGCCATCATTGCCAGCGTGTTCGCGAGCGACACGCTCGAGCACTGGATGGCGAAGATGAAGAAGGCCAACATTCCGGTTGGCTATCTGCGGACGGTCGAGGAAGGGTTCAACGCACCCGAGGTGCGCGATCGGCATCGCCTTAGCAGAATCGCGCATCCGACCGCCGGTTCGGTTCCGAACATCGAGTCGCCGGTCAATATGAGCCTGACGCCGGCGGTTGATCCTGTTGCGGCTCCGCTGCTCGGTCAGCACACGCGGGATGTGTTGAGCAAGACGCTTGGCTATGACGACCGGCGCATGGCCGGCTTGGCCGAGGCGGGCGCGTTCGGCAAGGCCGGGAACACCGGCTAGCGTGGCTGGCCTGCACCGAAGATCGAATATTCGCAAAGCAACCTGAGCGCAGGCGAGAGGCAAGCCTCTCGCCTCGCAGGACGTCGTTCAGACGTCACAGGCCTCCGGCGCATGCCGGCGGCCTCGGAGCCGGAACCGGTCCGTTTCGGGAGTTCAGTTCGGCTTGCTGCGCAAGTTGTTCCTTGGCATACTTTCAACTTCCTCGGGCTCCGCCCGATCAATCTCGAGGCGGGCCATCCGGAGTATGAGGGTTGCCGTGGTCAGGCCGAGGCGTTCGGCCTCTTGCGCTGCGGTGTCGACCTTCTGGGCCAAGCCTTCACGTTTACCTGGGTATGCCATTCGTAATCCTCACTTAAGGTGCGAGATGAAAAATCCCACATATGTTGCAGAGCTGCAGAACAAGCTCGGAGCTCCATCGAGCGAAACACTGGAAAGCCTGCGACTGTTGAAGGCTTTCCTTCGGCTTGCGCCCGACCAGCGTTCCGAAGTCATCGAGCTGGTCGAACGTTTGGCGGTTGAACCGCCGCGCGACCCTCCACTGTCCTGAGGTGTTCGCGTTTTCCCTGGATGTCAGTTGTTCATTGGTTTGGCCGGGGGCTGCGTCGCGATCACGTAGATCGCGCCGCCTTCGAGCGCTTCGGATTGATGTCGGGTGCCGGCAGGCAGCAGGATGGTGTCGCCGGCGCCGACGACCCGTTCGCCGCCATCCCAGATGTAGTTCAGCCGGCCGCTGATGATCATCAGGATTTCATCGACCGGATGGGTATGGAAGTGATGCACCTTGCCGGCCGCATCATGCTGCAGCTCGACGGAGCCCTGCGCCGGGAGCAGGTTCAGGATCTCCGGATCGATGGCAAATTCGGTCTTCGCGCCTGCGATGATCTGGGTCATGCTGCCTGTTCCTTGTTCGCGATCGGTGGCGTCTTGTTCTGTGCGAGCTTGGCGAAGGGGCAGCCGGCGCTCGCATTGTTGTCGTCGTCCAGGAAGTACTGCAGATACTCGCGGCCGTCGGACGCGCCGTAGCGGCCAAGCAGCGGCGAGGGGCTCGCGCTGTCGTAAGGGATCAAGCGCTTGCGCACTTCGGCGAACGCGGCGTTCGCCGCCTTCTCCGTCCCGAGAATCTTCTCGAACACCCAGCGCGGCTGGAAGGTGAGCATGAAGGCGCTGGACCGGCGGCTCTGGCGCATCACATGCGCGGGCGTTGTGCACACGACGAAGATCGGCTCGCCCGCAAACGAGAACTCCCACATCGGATGGTCGATCTGCTCCGGAATCTCTGATGGCCAGGGGTTCTTGTCCAGCCGCGCAAGCTGGTCGAGCGTCAGCCACATCTTGCGATAATAGGCGTCGAGCGTCTGCACCGGGCGGGGCCGCGTGAAAACGATCAATGAGGTGTTGGGGCCGAACGAGCGCGCCTCCGAGAGATATTGTCCGAGCTGTTCGCCAAGCACCGCCACATCATACGGATCAAGGAAGAGGTAGCGGAGCTGGTCCTGGCGATGTCCGGTCACCCCGAACACGCAAGGGAACGGCCTCGCCTCGCTGCTCATCTGCGCTTCAAACTCGGAAAACATCACGCTTTGCCAGCTGCTGACCGGAAAGTTTGACGCGACTTCGCCTTTTCTCAAAAACAAGCGCTCCATAACACCCCCTCGACTCCTAACGACACTAACGAGCTATCAACTTGCCTCTCATCAGCAGCGGCCCGGCAATGCCCGGCAGCGACATGAGAAGCAAAATGGCAATCAAGGCGCTGTAGCCGCCATCACCGATCACGGCCGTGTTGTGCACGGCGTCGGTCCCGGAGGCGCTGCTGGCCGCAAGCATCGCGAAGCCGATGATGGGCTGCGCGACGCCCGCGAAGATGCCGGCAGCCGTGGTATTCACGGAGGCGCCGACACCGATCAGGTCCGCCGTGTACAATTTCTTGACGCATTTCAGCACCAGCGGAACCGTGCCGCCGGCAACGAGGCCCAATGCCGTGAACACGACGGTGACGTAGGCAAGACCAAACGTTTGGGCGATCGGCGGCAGCAGCATCGCGATCAGGAGCATGCGCAGCGCGCAAATGCCGATCAGCGCGCGGTCGAGTACCGCGGCGGCACGGTCGGCGGCATGACCGAGGAAGATCGATCCGAGCGCATTGCCGATCATGAAGGCCAGCAGCGGCGTGCCGGCGGCCGTAGGCGAGATATGGAAGAAGTGCGCGACCATCGGAATGCCCCAGACGCCCGACAGCGTCGTCACGACCGCGAAGTGCGAGGCAAACGTCATTGCGCAACCCCAGTTCGCGACATGGGTCAGCGCTTGCCGTGCCGCGATGGCAACGCCCTTCAGCGTCTTGTTGCTGTGCGAGACCGGATCCGGCTTGAGCGCAAGCTTGGCGAAAGCGAGATTGGCAAGCCCGATGCAGGCGATGAACAGGAAGCAGGACCGCCAGCCAAAGCCCGAGACCGCGGCCGCAAGCGGCGTGGTCGCGATGACGCCGCCGACATAGCCGGACACCTGCGAAATGCCGGACATCATGCCGAACCTCTCGTCGGCGAAGCTTTGTGCGACGAGCTTCAGCAGTGCGGTGAAGACCAGCGCGTCGCCGCAGGCGACGATCAGCCGAGCGGCAAAGACGTCGAGCAAGTTCGGCGCGAGCGCGAATGCGGCGCTGCCGAGCGACGAGGCGATCATGCTGGCCAGGACGACGCGCTTGACGCCGAAACGGTCGACCAGAAGGCCGGCCGGAATCTGCATCAGGGTGTAGCCCCAGAAATAGCTCGAGGCGAGCATCGCAACACCGGCCGCGTCGGTGTCGAAGTCGTGCATGAAGCTGAGGCTCACCGATTGCGGCGACACGCGTTGCAGGAAAGCGATGGCATAGGCGATCGCCACCGCCGTCCAGGCCAGATAGGCGCGATCGGTGAAGCGCGACGTCGGGACGTATACCGCCTGTTGTCCGAGCATCGACATCAAACCCTCGCGTAACCGACAGAGAAAAGGGCATCCGCAGAATTCGGAATCTTGCGCGACATCGCGGCGTCGACCAGCGATGCGGTGCCATGGTAGGTCTGCCGATGGTGCTTAATGTGGCCGTAGGCGCCGCGCATGATCATGTCGGGAAGTTCGAGCGGCTTGCCCGGATAGAGCGAGGTGCACATCTCGACACACGCCGCCTGCAACGCGGGATCCTGTGCATCGTCGAGCAACGATGGAGACACTTTTTCGCAAATCTTAGCGTTCGCTGCCCACACGATTGGATTGCGGGTCCGCCAGCCGTAGAGGACGTTGCCGTCGGCTCTCGCAGCTGCACCCGAACATTTCAGGACTTCCGAAGTGAAGGAGCCGTACAAGCCGCGGCCCTGGTGCGCGGGCAGCACTTCCGTGCCGCTGCGGTAGATTCCAAGTCCGGCCGACATCTGCAGGATGCGGTAAACCGAGAAGGCCACGAGGCCCGAGCCGTCGTAGACCAGGATCAGGCTGTACTTCTTGTCGAAGGGCGAGGAGGTTGCGGTCCAGTGCGGCTCGCGGGCTTGCCAGTTGATGGCAATGATGCCGTTCATGGCGTCCATCAGCGGCTGACGGTCGCAGGCTTCGATCCGGGAGGCGTCGGGTAGACTGTAGATCGCGTAATCCGCCCGAGGCGATTTGATCGCCTCGTATCCGCTGCCCAGATTTCGCGACATGGCAGAACTCCAGAATTCCATCGCGACCTATACAGGGCAGCCTCGAATGGCTTAAAGGACAATATGCCCTCGAAAGCTGCCAAAGCGCCTCGGCCGGAGCCGCGCGACAAGAAAACCACGCGGCGGATCGCGATCGTCGCCTTTCCGGGCGTGACCTTGCTCGACATCTCCGGGCCCGCCCAGGTGTTCGCGGAGCTGGAGGCGATCGAACTGCCCGGGCCGGACTACTCGCTCTCCTACCTGTCGGCGTCCGGTGGGTTGGTGCCGACCGATGTCGGCATGATGATCGACACGGCGCCGATCGACAGTGTTGCACCCGCCGAGGTCGATACGCTGGTGATCCCTGGTGGGCCGGGCATCTGGAAGCTCCGCAACGACGCCAAGTTGATGAACTGGATTGCGGAGGCGCTGCCGAAGGCGCGCCGTATCGCATCGGTGTGCCTCGGCGCGTTTGCGCTGGCCTGGACCGGAATCCTGGACGGCAAGCGTGCTGCAACGCACTGGCGGTATTGCCCGCGCTTGCAGGACAGCTTCCCCAACATCCGCGTCGAGCCCAACGCGATTTTCGTCAAGGATGGGCGGGTCTGGTCATCGGCCGGCGTCAGCGCTGGTATCGACCTCGCGCTTGCCATGATCGAAGAGGATTTCGGCCACACCACCGCGCTCGATGTCGCACGCCGGCTTGTTGTGTTTCTCAAGAGGCCGGGCGGTCAGAGCCAGTTCTCGACTGTGCTCGCGGCCCAGGCGTCGGACGTCGAGGGACGCTTCAGCGCGCTGCACGCCTGGATCATCGAGAACATCACTGACGACCTCAAGGTCGAGACCCTCGCGGAAAAGGCCGGGATGACGCCTCGCACCTTTGCCAGGACCTATGTCAGCCGCACCGGCATGACGCCCGCAAGCGGCGTCGAGGCGCTGCGCGTGGAGACCGCGCGCCTGCTGCTCGAGAGCCGTCAGATCGGCGGCGTGGTCGAAGTCGCCAAGCGCGCGGGTTTCGGCGATGACGAACGAATGCGGCGGGCCTTCCTGCGCCACCTTGGCGTGTCACCGACCGAGTACCGAAACCGGTTTTCGGGCAGCTAGCTCGCCTCCGGCTGGCTCAGTCCGGACGCCGGGCGCCTGCTGTCGAAATTGATCTATCTCACGAGCGAATAGCTGGCCTTCGCTGGCCGGATTCGATGTTCAAGGTGTAGCTTTTCCGGTTTGTCTGCGGCTAATGTGCCGGCCAAAATCGGGAGAAGAAACACCATGAATGACGGGACCCCCATTCAACAGACGCGCAATGTCGAGCTCGGCGCCAGCGGCGAGGAATTCCAGAATCTGCACGAATTCGCGCAGAAGGCCCGCGCCAAGCTGAACCAGAACGCCTGGGATTATATCGTCGGCGCCTCGGAGACCGAGACCACGATGCGCCGCAACAGAATGGCCCTCGACGAGATCGCGTTCCGGCCGCGCGTCCTGCGCAACGTCATCGATGTCGATCCTTCCGTTGAGGTATTCGGACGCAAGCTCCGGCTTCCCGTGATGATCGCTCCGGTCGGCGCGCTCGAGATCTTCGATCCCGATGCGGGCGCAGCCGTTGCGCGCGGAGCTGGAACGTTCGGCGCGGCGCATATGCTGAGCTCGGTGTCGGAGCCAGGTCTGGAGAACACGGCCAAGGCCGCGCCTGACGCCTTGCGCATCTTCCAGCTCTATGTGCGTGGCGACGACGCCTTCGTCGAGGACACGGTCAGCCGTAGCATCGACAACGGTTATGCCGCGTTCTGCCTCACCGTGGACACCGCCCATTACAGCCGGCGCGAACGCGACATCGCCAAGCGCTACGTCCGTGAAAGCCGCATCCGCGCCACCGGCGGCGATTTCCAGAAGGGGCTGGAATGGCGGACCGTGAAGTTGATCAAGGACAAGTTCAAGATTCCGCTGATCCTCAAGGGCATCGCCACCGCCGAAGATGCAAGGATCGCCCTCGATCACGGGGTCGACTGGATCTACGTCTCAAATCACGGCGGACGCCAGCTCGACCACGGCCGCGGCTCCATGCATGTCCTGCCCGAGATCGTCCAGGCCGTCGCAGGGCGAGCCAAGATCATGGTCGACGGCTCGTTCTGCCGAGGCACCGACATCGTGAAGGCCATCATCTCGGGCGCCGACCTTGTCGGGATCGGCCGCTTGCAGTGCTGGGCGCTCGCCGCGGCCGGTGAGGCGGGCATTGTCCGGATGCTTGAATTGCTGGAGGACGAGGTGATCCGGTGCCTCGGGCTGCTCGGCGTCACCAGCTTTGCCGAACTGGACAAATCCTATCTTCACCCTGCGCTGCCGACCAATCTGCCGAGCGTGTTCAGCGCATTCCCGCTGCTCGATATCGATCCCTACCGCTACTGAACTGGTACGAAGCGATAGCGCGATCGGGGCCCACGGGCGCCTCGGTCGCGCCAAGTCGCCATCAATCTGTGGTGTCCATGAAGCCGCCGCGGCAAAGACAAAGTCTGATCCAAATGCCGCACTAGTCGAGGCGGATGGCAGATAATCCATTCGCTGAGTTTTCCCTTGAACGCGCGATCGGCTTGCGCTGGACCCTGCGGGATATCCAGGCCCGCCGGCTCGGACTGTCCCCGATCAGCGACGAGGATTTGCGCGTCCTGACGGAGCTTGGTCTGGTCGAACTGCATGACGACGAGCCCGTGCTGACGCCGGCGGGAGCTGCGGTGTTGAGCGACTGAACGGGGTAGCCGCCTAGAGCCTTCCGATGGAATCGGAACGGGGCTCTAGATGCTTATTTTGACGCGTTTTCTTCACGCGAACCGGTATCCACTTCGCGTGAAAACGCTTTATCGCGCGTTCAGAAAGCTTTCGCCGGAATTACAGGGCGTGCACTGATAGGTCAGCACGTCGTAGACTTGGTCGCGCGGCTCGATCAAGGTCAGCCGCATTTGCGTGCCGCACTTCATGCACGGCATCTCGATACTGGTCTTGAATCGGGTGCAGGTCGGTGTCGGACGAACGGCGCGCAGCATCGGATCCCCTTATTCCCCAAGAGACGCGGACGCGACCAACGAAGAAAGTCGAATCACTATGCCACAGTGCTGACATGATTGGAATCGGCTACGCTTGCGCTCCGGCCAGGCTAGGTAAATTTTCCTTTGGGCTGGAACGAGCGGGCCTGTCCTGGCTGGCGATCCGGCGCTGACGCCGTCACAAACTATGCTAACGTTGCCCCACGCTTATTTCAGGGGGCGCGATCATGATTGAGCCGAAGCTTGAAGTTCCCGCCGAGTTGCGCGATCTCGCGGAAAAGACCATCGACCAGGCCGAAAAGGCCTTCAGCCTGTTCTTTGATGCCGCGAGCAAGTCGATGACGGCGATGCCGGGCACCGGTACCGAGATTTCCAAACAGGCGCTGTCGTTCACCGAGCAGAACATGAAGGCCGCGTTCGAGCATGCGCGCAAGCTCGTGCACGCGACCGATCTGCAAGAGGCGATGCGGATCCAGTCGGAGTTCCTGCGCAGCCAGTTCACCAACGCCGGCGAACATATGCGGCAGATCAGCGGAAGCGTCATGTCCGCAACCAAGGACGCCACCAAAGGCAAGTTCTAGGACGGCTTTCGCAGCGCGTCGAGGCTGTTGCCTTGACGCGTTTTCTTCACGCGAACCGGTATCCACTTCGCTCGAAAACGCTCTAGCGCTGGCGCGCGACGGCAACGCCGAGCAGAAACGCGACGAACAGGCTGGCGAGCGGCGCTTCGCGCGTGACCGCGCTCACCGTGGCAAGGACTCCGCCTGACCGGCGCGAGCTTGCGATCGCGTCGCTGAGCCGATCTGCAGCCGCTCGCAATCCGTCCGACACCTCCGTGATGGTGCGCGAAACGTCCGTCGCGGTGTCGATCGCTCGCTCACCGAGCGTTGGCTGCGGCGGGGACTCGGGTGTCTCGGAGCTCATGTGCCGTACCGCGATCTCGCTAAAGGTCAGGTGGCCGCCACTTTTGGCTGTCCGTGCATGCGCGTGTTTTTGAACAGCGGGTCATGACCTCGGGCTATCCGCGACAGGCGCCGTTTTGAATTGCGGGTGGCGGCCGCACATCGTGCAAATGCCACAGCCGCGGATTGGTTCCACCGACATGCCGTCCTTTCACGTCAGGGAACCGGAAACTTACGCGCGGGTCGCGGCTTGTTTCCGGGGAGGAGACGATGATGACAATGCAAGCGTACGGCATAATGGACGGTGGTTCGCTCAGGCATCGCAATCGGCACGGCGGTATGCCGCTGGTGGTTGCAGCCGTGGTTGCGATCCTTGGCGTGTTGGGGATGCTGATCGTCGACCATGGTCCATGGAATAATCCGAAGGTGCAGCCGGCCGCCTCCGCCAACTACTCGACGACCGGCGAGGCGGCGCGTGCGGCCGGCGCAACGGTCATGCCGACCGAGCCGAAGGCGCCGATTGAGCCCGTTCCACCTGGCCCCAAACCAGCGCAACCGGCAAACCCAATCCCGCCGCAATAGATGCGGGTGTTCGTGGAGATGCGTCCGATGACGCGGAGCGCAGGAATTGACTCGTCGGGCAACTCAGCGGCACAAGATCACTGTCGGCAGTATCAAGCGATGATCAGCGAACGCTGACGAGCATGCCCCACGCCGCGGCGAACCCGGCACCGACGAGAACCAGCACCGGAGCGTCGCAAAAGAAGCCGCCGTACTGGCACATGGTCGTACCGAGCGAACCGATCTGATGATGGCCTGCGGCATAGAACAGGCCGGACAAGACCGCGAGCACGGCAGCAACGAAATACATCGACGCGTCCTCCCTGCAATCAACGTACGGCGCGGGCCGGTTCGACCGGCGCGAGCCGAAAACCGTAATTGATGTCGGTGCAAATATGAACCGCTTGTCCCACTTGACGCGTCGGGCAACTCAGCGGCACACTGACATCATCGCAACAAGCATACGGCCGATCGACGCCAACTCATGTTGCGATTCCAGATCATGTGTAAACTTTCGATCAAGGCGGTTTCCCACCGTCGAAGCCGACGCGTTGAATTTTACCGATCGCATTCAGCTCGTAAAAAGGTTTGACACGTCGGGCAACTCAGCTGCATAATTCAAACATTCCGAAATTGTTGGGCCCGCGCGGAGCAATCCGCGGCGGGCTTTTTGTTTGCCGTTTCACCAATCGGACGGCGGCCGCAACGTCACGACGCCACATCCTCCCCGCCCATCGCCTGAGCGTCGTCAGCGCGCCGCCGTCCGAACCATTTGGAACGAGCACGAAATTGGCCGGCGCGCGCGAACGCGCCGGTCCTGCGGCGCGGCGCAAGCCGGCGCTGCCCGCGGCCCCACTCGTCAGGGATAAGGTTCGCGCCCCAAACGGTCGCAGCATTTTGCGCGACCTGCCGCACATTCATTCCATGGTCTCGCGCTGCGCGCGGTGGACCAATTCAACGAGGTTCGTATGACCGCCTAGTTATACTTTCAAAGCGGTGATCACCGTGATCGCTACTGGTTTTCTCGGTGCCGTTTGGTTGGGCATCAAGGCCACGCTCGGAAAGTGACTGGCGTTGTAACTGAGGCTGGGCGGCTTGATGTCCACGTCAGACGTCTGGGCATCCTGGCAGACAATAGAATCTCGAGGGGTGAAAATGTACAGGATACGCGAAGTTAATCCGCAGGACGATGAGGTCGCGGACTCGCTCGCCGAGCTTCATCAGCTGATATTTTGCGATGGGACACATGTGCCTGACTTCGAGCAGGGATATTAGTGGTTTGCGTTCCGCGGAACGCGGCCGATAGCGTTCGCGGGCGTCGTTCCCTCAACCCATGTTGCCAATACCGGATATCTGTGCCGCGTCGGCGTCGCGATACCGCACCGCGGCCGCGGCCTGCAGGTGCGGCTTACTCGTGCGTTGGAAGCGCGAGCGCAGCGCGCCGGCTGGATGGCGATCGTTTCGGATACGACCGACAATTGTTTCTCTGCCAATAACTTTATCCGGCAGGGATATCGGCTCTTCGAACCTGTCTCGCCCTGGGCATGGCAGCACACGCTGTATTGGCGAAAGGGGCTCGTCTAGATCCCGCGAGGCGGTTTGGGCTGTTGCCAACAATTCGACGACCTAGAGCGCCGCCCGGTGGCCGAATGACCACCGGGCTTTTTTGCGTTTCCGCACCGTTGGTGGTGCCTTCGGTAAGCAGCGGTCGTTAGCCGGGAACTGGACCACGTCTCGAATCTTGGCGGGAAAATGCTAGAGTGGCCTGGCCCGAGCGGACGGGGCATTGCTGGAAGCGTTCCTTCAATAGGGACCCCGCCGCAGTCGTTAATCCTGGGCGTTGAATTCGCGGGACGTAGGCTTGCGCGGCTTGATCTCTGGTGATCGATCGATAAACTGAGTCGTACGGCTCGATCGCACGCGCAGATGTCTTGGAGATCGAACGAAGGAAGAGACCATGGTTGAGGTTGACCGCGGGCTCGACGCGAAGGTGCCGCCAGGCCCAGATATAGACCGCTATTCGGTCATGGTCGCACGAGCCAGGGCGCTTGTGCCGGCCTTGCGTGAGCGGGCTCAACGGACCGAAGAGCTGCGCCGATTGCCGCCGGAGACCGAACGGGATCTGCACGATCATGGGCTTTTCCGGATCCTGCAGCCCAAGCGCGTCGGGGGAAGCGAACTCGACTATGTTGCACTGGTCGATTGCGCCGATGCCCTGGGGCAGGGCGACGCCTCGGTCTCCTGGAATTTTGCCAATCTTGCCAGTCACCACTGGATGCTCGGCATGTTCGCGCCTGAGGCGCAGAACGCGGTGTGGGGCAAGGATCCGGATACGCTGATCGCGTCTTCCTTTGTTTTCCCGGCAGGCCGTGCAAGGAAGACAAGTGGCGGATATGTGCTGAATGGTCATTGGCCGTTCTCGTCCGGGGTGGAAGCGTGCGGATGGAACATGCTCGCGAGCGTGGTTGCCTCTGACGATGAAGCCGATGGCGTCGAATATCGGTTGTTCCTGCTGAACAGGCGGGACTACAGCATCGACGATACCTGGAATGCGGCTGGTTTGCGCGGAACGGGATCAAACGACGTTCGGGTAACTGACGCGTTCGTCCCCGAGCATATGACCGTTGCCGTCAGCGATCTTGCGGGTGGTGCGACGCCCGGCAGTGTTGTCAATCCGAATGCGCTCTACGCGCTTCCGGTCTTCTCGTTGTTTCCTTATGTATTGTCAGGGGTCGGCCTGGGGAATGCCCAGGCTTGCCTTGATGATTATGTCGAGATCGCGCGACACCGCGCCTCGACATACAACCGGGCCAAGATCGGAGACCTGCAGAGCACACAAATCAAGATCGCTGAGGCGTCGGCAAAGATAGATGCCGCGCGGCTGATCATGCGTACGAACTGCGTCGAGGTGTTAGCGGAAGTTCGGCGCGGCGACATCCCGAGCATTGCCGCGAAGACGAAGCTCCGACGTGACGGCGCGTTTGCGGTCAATCTTTGCACCGAAGCGGTGTCTCTTCTGTTCGCGGCGAGCGGGGCGCGCAGCCTGTTCACCTCGGGCGCGCTGCAGCGTCAATTCCGCGATGCGCATGCGGTGAACTCGCACCTCGCCTTCAATTTCGACGCGGCCGGTACCAATTACGGGCGGGTGGCCCTCGGGCTTCCGTCTGAAAACCTGACGCTTTGAGGCCGATTGGATGTCTGACTTACCCAAACATCCGCCGGATCCGGCCAGTGAGTTCGCAAGCGACAGTTCGACGATCGACCCTCGTGACTTCCGCAACGCGCTCGGCACGTTTGCGACCGGCGTGACGATCGTGACCGCGATGTCTGCCGAAGGGCGGCCGTACGGAATTACCTGCAATTCCTTCGCGTCGGTGTCGCTCAATCCGCCGCTGGTGCTGTGGAGCCTGGGCATGTTTTCGCAGGGGCTGCCGATCTTCCAGAATGCAAGCCATTTCACGGTCAACGTTCTTGATGCGTCGCAGCAGACGCTGGCGATGCAGTTTGCCAGATCGTCGGGCGACAAGTTCGCAGGTGTGGGCTGGACGCCGGGCCTCGGTCAAGCTCCTGTGCTTGCTGACGTGGTTGCAAATTTTCAATGCCGTGCCGCCAACCGCTACTACGGCGGAGATCACGTCATTTTTCTAGGGGCGGTGGAAGCCTACGCTTATAACCGGAGCAATCCGTTGTTGTTCGCGCGGGGAGGTTTTGGCCGATTCCTGCCTGACGATGGTGACAAGACATCATGAATCGAAAGACGCCCGTCAAGCGAGCTCGTACCAAGCAGAGGCGACTATCAGCTGACGACCGACGCAGCGAATTCGTCACCA
Source organism: Bradyrhizobium sp. th-b2 (assembly GCF_000426785.1). NCBI lineage: Bacteria > Pseudomonadati > Pseudomonadota > Alphaproteobacteria > Hyphomicrobiales > Nitrobacteraceae > Bradyrhizobium > Bradyrhizobium sp. th-b2. The sequence continues at coordinate 102,739 of NZ_AUGA01000008.1, read as the reverse complement.
AGGCGACTGAGCTTTTTGCGGAAGAGGGATTCGGCGGCGGTACACGTACCCTTGCGCGAAAGCTCGGCGTAACCCAGCCGCTGCTTTACCGCTACTTTCCGAGCAAGGATGATCTCATCAAGGAGGTCTACCGCAAGGTATATCTCGAACCCCTGGAAATCGGCTGGGAGAAGTTGCTCTCGGATCGGTCGCGTCCGCTTCGCGTGCGCCTGCAGGAGTTTTACGAAGTTTATACGGATGCGATCTTCAACCGCAAATGGCTGAGGATCTATCTTTACTCCGGCCTGAAGGGCCTCGATATCAATCGCTGGTATGTCGGCATGGTCAAGGACAAGATACTGACCCGCATTCTCAGGGAATGCCGGCACGATGCCGGCCTCGCGACGCAAAGCAGGCCCAGCGCCGCCGAACTGGAATTGGCCTGGGTGTTTCACGGCGGCATCTTCTACTATGGTGTACGGAAGTACATCTACGAAGCGCCGGTCCTAGAGGACAAGGCACAAATGATCAGCGATGCGCTGGATATCTTTCTCGCAGGATTCGAGAGGATGGCGGAGAGCGCGACCGATCGTCGACGGGCGCCGATCAAGGTTGTGGGCTGAACCGTACTACTTTGTCGCCATCTGACCTCGATACCAATCTCCGATCTCACTCGCCGTCATCAAGGCCACGCCGTCATGACCAATGACGTAATCGAGCAGGGCCTCAAGGTACTTGATTCGGTGTGGCACCCCAGTGATGTAGGGATGCACCGAGATCGCCATGATCCGTGCATTCTCTGCGCCTTCGAGATAAAGCCGATCGAACTGGTCGGTGCAGCGCGTCAGGAACTGTTCTGACGGAAGGTGCTGCAGCGCGTGGATAACGATGTCGTTGGTCTCGACGGAATAGGGAATTGTCGTCACCGTTCCGTGCGGCGTGGCGATGTCCAGCGGGAGATCGTCGATCACCCAGTCGGCCACGTATTCGATGCCGTTGAGGCGCAGGAGATCGAGCGTCTCTTCGGTCTCGGTCAGGCCTGGGCTTTCCCACGATCGCGGCGGCTTGCCGGTAAATCCAGCAATGGTGTCGACCGCGCGCTTGATTGCGTCAGCCTGGTTCTCGACCTTGTGCATCGGGCCCTGGACAAATCCGTGTCCCATGAATTCGAAGCCCGCCTCAAGCGCTGCCGACGCCACCCGCGGATAGCTGTTGCAGACGTTGGCATTCACGGCCAGCGTCACTGGGATATTTCGGTCGGTGAGGGCCTTGAATTGCCGCCAGAAGCCGTCTCGCATGCCGTATTCATGCCACGACCAGTTCGGCACGTCGGGCAGCAGGGGCTGACCCATCGGCGGGCTCAGCACGGTACGCGGCATCGCGTTCCCGATGCGCCATTCCTCGACATTGAGGATGACCCACACGGCAAGTTTCTTGCCGCCCGGCAATGTCAGCTTCGGGCGATCGACCTGGGCCTGGTACGGAATGCGATCAGTGAAGGCCATGTCGAAACTCCTTGATCACGCCGATGATCCGGCAGCGGTGGCATTGATCCGCGGCAAGACCTTCTCGGCCATCAGGATCATCGATTGCCGGCCAAGCTCGCGATCCTTCCAGTCCTTGCCGGCGTACAGCAAGGTTCCGAAGGTGCCGATCTCTTCCTGGAACGCCAGCAGTTGATCGGCCACGCTTTCGGGCGTGCCGTAGATGATGAGCTTGTCGCAGATCTCTTCCAATGTGACTTCGGCGTCAGGTTGGTCCCGCCGCGTCTTGAACAATTCGAGCCGGCCGCTGCGCTTCAGCTTCGTGAACAGCTGGTGATAGTAGTACACGTAGGGACTGTCGGGGGACGTGGCATAGGCTTTCGCGGTTGCTGCGTCCCTTGCCACGAACACGCTCTTGGCGACACGCCAATTGGCGCTGTCGACCGGCCGGTTTGCGCGCTCGCAGCCCTCGACATATTTGGGCCAATGGCTCTTCACCCAGGCTGGCATCAGGAAGTTTGCCGAGATCGGATCCCAGCCGCGTGCCGCGGCCTCCGTGACCCCTTTTGAGAACGGCGCGACCGCGGTCACCACGATCGGCGGATGAGGGGTCTGCAAGGGGCGGGCGACGGTGCCTTGGCCAATATCCTCAATCAGAGTTCGTTTGACCGAGACATTCCAATATTTGCCCTGTAGATCATAGGGCGGCTTGCCGGCCCAGATGTCGAGAACCTGATTGATCGCTTCCAGGAACATCGCATTGCGGTCGGCATCGAGATTACCGAAGACTTCCGCATCGGACAGCAACCCGCCCGGGCTGATCCCGAATATGAAGCGGCCATCAAGCATGTGGTCGAGCATGGCGACAGATGCCGCGACTGCAGCCGGATGGGTGTTCGGCATGTTGATGGTGCCGGTTCCAAGCCTGATCTGCTTGGTCGCGGCCGCGAGCCAGGCAATGAACGCGATGCTGGAAGTGATGTTCTCGGCCTTGTCGGTGACATGCTCGCCGACATAAGCCTCAGCGAACCCGAGCTCGTCCGCGAGCAGGAAGGCCTCCCGATCCTCCCGGAGCGATTGCCGCCAATCCTTGTCGAGAGGATGGATCGGCATCGTAAAGAATCCGAGCTTCATGATCCGCCTCCCTTGCGAGTAGAACTTTAGTTGGCGAGGAACCTGCGGCCTTCCTGCGACGAAGACAAGTCCCGCCGCGCAAATAATCACTCGATAAACAAGCTTGACCTTTGAAGAGGGCGGCCCTCTAATCGGGCAAACCAAAATTGGGCCCGGGAGGCCACGCCCACATGAAAGCTGCGGCTTTCGCCTATGCCCGCGCGACCAGCGTCGTGAATGCGCTGGAATTGCTCGCTGCGCATGGCGACAAGGCGAAGGTTTTGTCGGGTGGTCAAAGCCTGATGCCGGCGATGAACCTGCGGCTCCTATCTCCGGACATTGTGGTCGATATCGGCGGCCTCGCCGAGTTGCGCGGCATCGCGGTGAAGGGAGATGTGCTGGTCATTGGTGCGTTGACCCGGCATGTCGACCTGCTCCATTCGCCGGAGGTTGCTCTGCATGCGCCGTTGTTGCGCGATGCCGTTGCCCATGTTGCTCATCCCGCAATTCGCAACCGCGGAACGATTGGCGGTAGCCTCGCCCATGCCGATCCTGCGTCTGAACTGCCCGCCTGCGTCGTAGCACTTGACGCCACGATTATCGTTCGCGGCCCGGCCGGCGAGCGCCGGATTGCTGCGACCGGGTTTTTCAAGGGAATCTACGAGACGGCACTGTCTCCGGAGGAGTTGCTTGTCGCAGTCGAGGTACCTGTCGCAGGCCAAGGCTCGACGTTCTTCTTTCAGGAGTACGCCCGGCGGCATGGCGACTATGCCATCGTTGGTCTCGCCGCTCGCGCTCTCGTCGCGGGTGGCAGGTTCTCCGATCTTCGGCTCGGCTTCTTTGCGGTTGGCGACCGGCCTTTGCTCGCGACCGTCGCCGACATGCTGATCAATGCGTCGGTTACTCCCGACTTGCTCGCAGAGGCTGCGACCGCGCTGGCCAATGAACTCGATCCACATGAGGATCAGCAGGCTAGCCCAGCCATGCGCCGACATCTCGCCACTGTCTTGCTCCGGCGTTGCGTGGCCGCATTACTCGCGCGACCTGACCTGGAAACGAGAGCAACCAAGTGAGCGCTCCGGTATCGATCTCGCTTCTGGTCAACGGCGAACCTATCGATGCCTTTGTCTTGCCGCGGCTCAACCTCGCTGATTTCCTCCGGGAGAACCTGAAGCTGACCGGCACTCACGTCGGTTGTGAGCACGGCGTCTGTGGCGCCTGTACTGTCCGGGTCGATGGCGAGATCGTTCGCTCCTGCCTGATGTTGACGGTCCAGGCGCAGGGGGCGTCGGTCGAGACAATCGAGGGGCTGTCCGACGGCGGAGAAGTCGCCGATCTTCAGGCTGCGTTTCGCGAGCGCAATGCATTGCAGTGCGGCTATTGCATGCCTGGCATGCTGATGACGGCGCAGGACTTGCTGAAGCAAGTGTCCGTGCCTGATCGTCAAGCGATCCGCGAGCATCTTTCCGGCAACTATTGCCGCTGCACTGGCTATCAGGCCATCGTGGACGCCGTGGAAGCGACGGCCAAAACGCGCGCGGGGCGGCGCGCATGACGGTGACCCGCGCGGCAACAAACACGCTTTCGGTGCTCGATCGCCCGAATTCCTACATCGGCAAGTCGGTGCCGCGTCCGAATCTCGACAGGCTACTGCAAGGGCGCGGACAATATGTCAGCGATCTGGAATTGCCGCGCATGGCGCACGTGGTCTTTCTGCGGTCGCCATATGCCCACGCCAAGATCGTGGCGATCGATGCCGCCGCGGCAAGGCGCATGTCGGGCGTCATTTCCATCGTCACCGGCCGTGAGCTTAAGGCTGTGATTACGCCCTGGGTCGGTGTGCTCTCGCATCTGAAGGGATTGAAGTCGGCGCCGCAGCACGCGATCGCGGTCGACCGGGTCTGCTGGCAGGGTGAGGCGGTGGCGGCGGTTGTGGCAACCAGTCGTGCGGCCGCTGAAGATGCCATGGAGCACATTACCGTCGACTACGAGGAGCTCGACGCGGTCACGGACATGCGCGCGGCACTCGATCCGGCCACTCCCGTCATTCACGCCTCGCTCGGTGACAATCTCGCCTTCGAACGGACCCTCAACGCCGGCGATGTCGACCTCGCATTGTCGGAGTCCGAGGTGGTCGAAGCCGACTTCGTGTTCGGGCGCCACACCGGCGTGACGCTTGAACCGCGGGCCGTCGTTGCCGACTGGAACGCAGCCGAGGCGCGGCTTACGATCTATCAGGGCACGCAGGCGCCCCACATGGTGCAGAACATCGCGGCCCTCCATCTCGGGTTGAGGGAAGCGCAGGTCCGGGTGGTTTGCAAGGATGTCGGCGGCTCGTTCGGCATCAAGGTCCATATCTACGCCGACGAAATGGCGACCTATGCGCTGTCCAAGCTGCTGCGCCGGCCGGTCAAGTTCGTGGCTGACCGCGTCGAGAGCTTCAACACGGACATCCACGCCCGCGATCATCGATGCAGGGGACGGATCGGCGTCAGACCGGACGGCACGATTACGGCTTTCGAGATCGACGATCTGACGGGGATCGGCCCCTATTCGATGTATCCGCGGACCAGCGCCATCGAGGCAAATCAGGTGGTCAATCTGGTCGGTGGACCATATGTCACCCCGAACTATCGGGCGCGGGCGCGGGTCGTTTTCCAGAACAAGAATGTGATGTGCCAGTACCGGGCGGTCGGACACCCGATCGCCTGTTCGGTGACCGAAGGCCTGGTCGATCTGGCCGCGGCAAAGATCGGCATGGACCCCGTCGAAATTCGCCGACGCAATCTGATCGCCGACGACGCCTATCCCTGCGCATCACCCTCGGGCATGAAGTTCGAGCAGCTCTCGCATCACGCCTCGCTGGCCAAGCTGCTCCAGATGATGGACTACGACGCGTTGCGTGCCGAACAAGCGGCCTTGCGTACCAGAAACGTTCACCGTGGCATCGGAATCGCCAGTTTCATTGAGGTTACCAATCCCAGCGCCGCCTTCTACGGCGTCGGCGGCGCGCGGATCTCGTCGCAGGACGGCGTCGCGGTTCGGCTCGACGCCCAGGGATCGGTGATCTGCCAGACCAGCATCACGGAGCAGGGGCAAGGGTCGGAATCGCTGACTGCCCAGATCGTCGGCAGCGTGCTTGGCGTTTCGATGGAGCGGGTCCGCGTGATCCTGGGCGACACCGACAACACGCCCTATGGCGGCGGTACGTGGGCCTCGCGCGGCGCCGGCATCGGCGGCGAAGCCGCGTTGCAGGCCGCCAAGGCTCTGCGCAAGAATATTCTCGACGTTGCTGCGGCCATCCTGCAATCGACGCCGGCCGGGCTCGATATCGTCAACAACAGCATCGTCAATGCCGACGACGGTGCGCCGCGCATCGAGCTGAATGAGCTGGCGCGGATCGTCTATTTTCGACCAGACACGCTCCCGCCAGGCATCCAGCCCGAGTTGATGGCGACCCGGCATTTCGTTCCACGCCAGTACCCCTTTGCGTTCACCAACGGCGTTCAGGCCTCGTGGCTCGAGGTCGATACCGAGACCGGGTTCGTTACGCTGCTCAAGCATTGGGTTGTCGAAGATTGCGGCACCATCATCAACCCGCAACTGGTCGACGAGCAGATCCGGGGCGGCGTCGTGCAGGGGCTCGGCTCGGCACTGTTCGAGAAGTGCATCTATGATGAACGCGGTCAGCTGACCAACGCCAATATGGCGGACTACCTGGTCCCGATGTCCGGTGAGATGCCCGATATCGAGATCGGCCACGTGGTCTCTCCGACGCTGGAATCGGAGCTGGGCGCCAAGGGGGCGGGCGAGGCGGGGACAGCCGGCGCGGCAGCTTGCGTGGCCAACGCGGTCAATGACGCGCTCCGGCCGTTCGGCGCAATAATTACCGAGATTCCGCTGACGCCTCAGGTTATCCTGACGGCCCTGGGACGAATCTGAGGTGGAGACGTTTCGGGCAAAGACAATACGATAAGCAAAACACAGACAGTTCTTGGGGAGGAATGGTCATGACGAACAAGGTCACCAAAGCTGGATCGATATCGCGGCGTCGTCTGCTGACGACGGCAAGTGCCGGCGCCGCTCTCGCCGTCTCGCCCTTTCGCATCAATCTACTGCAGGCCCAGGAAGCGCCGATCAAGATCGGTTTCCCGGTTCCCTTGACCGGCCCCTATGGCGCCGAGGCCCAGGACCAGGTCCGGGCGGGTCAGTTGGCCGTCGCGCAATTCAATGATGCCGGCGGTCTCAACGGCCGCAAGGCCGAGCTCGTCGTGCGCGATGACAAGCTCAATCCCGGTGAGGCGGCGACGCGGACATTGGAGCTGGTCGAGAAGGAGAAGGTGAATTTTGTCGTCGGAAGTCTCTCGGCGGCGGTTCAGCTTGCGATCAACAACGTCACCAAGGAGCGGGGCGTCATCTTCAATTCGATCAGCCAGTCCGACGCCATCAACGAGGTGGCCGACTTCAGCAAATACACATTCCACGAAGCGCTGAACCCGCACATGACGTCAGGTGCGGTCGGCCGCTACGCCTTCACCAAATTCGGCAAGAAGGTTGCGTTTCTCACGGCGGATTATGCCTACGGTCACGAGATGGTTCGCGGCTTCCTTGAGGTCGGCAAGGAGTTCAACATCGAGAACCTCGGTGACATCCGCCATCCGCTGGGAACGACCGATTTCTCGACCTTGTTGCCCCGTCTCCAGGCGCTGAAGCCCGATATCTTGTGCATCAGCAATTTCGGTCGGGACCAGCAAATCGCACTGAAGCAGGCAACCGATTTTGGCATCAAGAAATCGATCCAGATCATCGCGCCGCTGCTCTCGCATGCCAGTCGCGTTGCGGCGGGTCCGCAGGCATTCGAAGGCGTCGTCGGTGGCTGCTCGTTCTACTGGGGCATCGATGACAAGTTCGCCTCGACCAAGGCGTTCAACGATGCGTTCCGCAAGATGTATGACGGCAAGCTGCCCACCGATTACGGTGCGCTCGGCTATGGCGGGGTTCGGACCGTGCTCGAGGCGGTCAAGGGCGCCGGCAGCGTGGAGACCGACAAGGTCGTCGCTGCATTGGAGGCTCTGAAGTACGACTACTACAAGGGGCCGCAATACTATCGCAAATGCGATCACCAATCGGTGCAGTCGGTGCTCGTGATCAAGTCGAAGTCCAAGGACATGAAGAACGAATCCGATGTGTTCGAGGTTCTGTCGACCGAAGAACCCAACGAAAAGAACCTGCGTACCTGCGAGGCGCTCGGTCACAAGAGCTGAGCTCGTGCGGTGGCGCGCGCCGCGGGACGGTGCGCGCCATATTGGGGTGATGAGATGGCCGGCCTGAGCTTTGACCTGATTGCGCTGCAACTGTTTGCCGGGCTGGCGCTCGGCGCGATCTACGTGCTGTTTGCGATCGGCCTCTCGCTGATCTTCGGGATGTTGACGGTCGTCAACTTCGCCCATGGCGCCTTCTACATGGTCGGCGCCTATGTCGGCCTTTACCTGATCTCGATCGGCGGCAATTTCTGGATCTGCCTGGTGGCGGTGCCGCTCTTGGTCGGACTGTTCGGCCTTGTGGTTGAGCGCGTGCTGATCCGGCCGCTCTACGGCCGCGGCATCGACTATCCGCTGCTGCTCACCTTCGGGCTGAGTTACGTGATGGTCGAATGCGTGCGCATTGCCTTTGGCAAGACCGGTTATCCCTTTGACACGCCCGAGATCCTGCAGGGGGCGGTCAACATCGGTGTCGGCTATTTCCCGCTCTACCGCCTGTTTGTCATCGCGGCGACGGCCGTCGTCCTGCTGGCGCTCTGGTTGTTTCTGGAGAAGACCAGCTTCGGGCTCATTATCCGCGCCGGCGCGCGCGATCCACAGATCGTCCGCGTCCTTGGGGTTGATGTTTCCAGGGTCTGGCTGATCGTGTTCGGGATAGGTACCGCGATTGCGGGCTTGGCCGGGCTGTTGGCCGCCCCGCTGCAGGGCGTCATCCCGGAGATGGGCGGCACGATTCTCGCCGAAGCCTTCGTGGTGACCGTCGTCGGCGGAATGGGATCGATCGGCGGCGCCATATTGGCAGGCCTGCTGGTCGGTGTGGTGGTCAGCATGACCTCGCTGTTTGCACCAGAGATGGCCAAGGTTTCGATCTTTGCCCTGATGGCGATCGTGCTGATCGTTCGTCCCCAGGGCTTCTTCGGCCGCGCCGGATTGATGAGCTGAGCCAGGCATGACCGACGCCACCGAATCCATCAAACAGCCCGATACCACGACGGCCGGCTGGTACGAATTTGCAACGAAGCATCGCGCCAGCATCGCGGCCGTGGTGATCCTGGTTTTTCCGCTGGTGATGCCGTTCACGGCCCTGGCCGTGAACATCCTGATCTATGGGCTGTACGCCCTCGGCTTCAACCTCGTGTTTGGCTATCTGGGTCTGCTCTCGTTCGGTCATGCTGCGCTGCTTGGGACCGGTGCCTATGTCTGTGGCATCGCCATCGTGCACTTTGGCTGGCCATGGTATGCGGCCATCGCGGCGGGGGTCGCCGGCGGCCTGTTGATGGCGCTGTTGATCGGGGTACTCGCGATCAGAACCCGCGGCATCTACTTCGCCATGGTGACGATGGCGCTGTCGCAATGCGTCTACTACCTTTTCTATCAGGCGGTTGACCTGACCGGCGGCGAAAACGGCCTGCGCGGCATCAACGTCCGTACCATCGATCTGTTCGGCCTGCGGATTGATTTCATCAACCCGATGGTCCGCTACTACGTCATTGCGGCCTTCGTGATCGCTGCATTCTTCGTGATGTCGCGCATTCTCGCGTCGCCATTTGGGGCCGTCATTGAGGCCGTGCGCGAGAATGAGATGCGTGCCCGCGCGTCGGGCTATGACGTGACCCTGACCCGGTTGCTGACCTTCGTTTTGTCCGGTGGCTTCTGCGGCCTCGCGGGTGCCTTGCAGGCCCTGCATCTGTCGATCGTGCCGATCGAGATTTTGCACTACGAGACCTCGGGCCTCGTCGTGATGATCGCTCTGCTGGGCGGTATGCGGACATTCTTCGGGCCGATGATCGGCGCCGCGGTCTTCCTGGTGCTGGAGAACATCGTCTCCGTCTGGACCGTGCACTGGCAACTGATCGTTGGTGCCATCTTCATTGCATGCGTGCTGTTCTTCCCTGCCGGCATCTGGGGCACGCTGATCGCGCGGGGCAAGCGATGACCGCGGCGGCAGATCAGGCAGGGGAGATCATTCTGCGCACCAGGGGCGTCGGCAAGACGTTCGGCAAGTTTGTCGCGCTCAACAACATCTCGGCCGAATTTGCCAGAGGGGCGATCACCTCCATCATTGGTCCGAACGGGGCCGGAAAGAGCACCTATTTCAATCTGCTGTGCGGTGCCTTTCCGCCGTCGAATGGCGGCGTTGAGTTCGAGGGCAAGGATGTCACCGGTCTGCCGCAGCACCGCTTTGCTCACATGGGGATCGCAAAGTCATTCCAGATCACCAGCGTGTTTCCGCAGCTGACGACGCGTGAGAACATCCGCGTCGGTCTGCAGGCCCTGGTGTCCAGATACGACATCTGGCGCCCGCGCGCGCGGCTGACCGAACTGGTGGAGCGGGCGGACGAACTGCTTGCCCTGGTCGGGTTGTGGGAGTCCCGCGAACGCGCCGCCAAAACGCTGGCTCATGGCGAGCAGCGGGCGTTGGAAATCGGCATGGCGCTTGCCAGTCAGCCTCGCTTGCTGCTGCTGGACGAGCCGACGGCCGGCATGAGCCCGGAAGAAACCCGGACCATGATGGATCTCATCGTGAAGCTCGCAAAGGAACGTACGGTCATCCTCGTCGAGCACAAGATGAAACTCGTGCTCGGGATCAGCGATCGCATCCTCGTGTTGCACCATGGTGAACTTCTTGCCGAGGGAACTCCGCAGGAGGTCCGGCAGAACGAGGCCGTGAAGCGTGTCTATCTCGGCCAGCGGGAGCATTGAGGTGATGCTGCAGATCAGCAAGCTTAATGCCTGGTATGGCGCAAGCCACGCATTGCAGGACATCAATCTCGAGGTGGCTGGGGGCGAAATCGTCTGTCTGATCGGCCGCAACGGAGCCGGCAAGACGACGACGCTGAAATCGATCATGGGCTTGATGGGGCGGACGCGCGGCTCGGTCACCTTCAAGGGTGAAGAGCTGCTGCGCCAGCCGGCGCATGTTCGGTTCGCGCTGGGGCTTGCCTATGTTCCCGAAGAGCGGCGGATCGTGCAGGGGCTGTCCGTGCGGGAGAATTTGCGGCTCGGGCTGGTCGCATCGAAGCAGAAGAAGCGGGAGGCCGAGCTGATCGACGAGATCGCCGTGATATTCCCACGACTGGCCGAGCGCATGGATCAAGAGGCGGTCACGATGTCCGGTGGTGAGCAGCAGATGCTGGCGATCGCGCGGGCGATGATCGCCAAGCCCGACCTGATCATGCTGGATGAGCCCTCGGAGGGCATCATGCCGGTGCTGGTCGACGAGATGTTCGAGCTGTTCCGCAGCATGAAGGCACAGGGAACGACGGTGCTGCTGGTCGAGCAGAACGTCGAGCTGGCGCTGGGTATCGCGGATCGTGCCTATGTGCTGGACCAGGGATCCGTGGTGCATCAGGCATCTGCGCAGGCACTGCTGGCCGACAATGAGATCAAGGAGCGATATTGTTCGGTGTGAGCAGGCTCCCAGGCCGGCGCAGTTGCAACCGGCGCGGTCGCCATCTTACTCCGCGGCGCTTGCGATCTTTTCGGCTCTGCGATTGGTCACGACGACCTTGATCGCGTCGTCGACGCGATCCCGCGCATATCTGAGCGCCGTCGGCAGGTCAGCCAGCGGAAACGTGTGCGTGTGGATCCTGGTCGCGTCGAACCGCTTCGCTGCCATCAGTTCCATGGCGCGGTGGGTGGCGCTGCGGCCCTCGCCGCGGATGCCGTAGGCGTAGATGTTGTTTCGCACGAGATGTGCAATGTCCAGTGTTGCGGCCTCGTGCGGGAAGGCGGCCAGACAAATCCTGCCACCACGGTTGGTCATGTGAATCGCCTGGTTGAGTGTCGCTTCGGTGCCGGCACATTCGACGACATAGTCCGCACCGATCCCCCCTGTTAGTTGCCTCACAACCTCAACGGCGTCTTCGTCGTTGATGTTGATGACCCGATCGGCCCCCAATTCCCCGCCGATCGCCAACCGCTTGTTGCGTGTTCCCGTCAGGATGACCGGGCTTGCACCAAGCGCCTTGGCCACCGCCACCGCGAGCAGTCCGATCGGCCCGGGGCCGATCACCACGACGCTCTCGCCGGCAACCAATCCCCCCAATTCCGTCAAGCCATACATCGACGTACCGGCAGTCACGACCAGCGTCGCTTCCGCGTCGCTCATCGCATCAGGTACGCGCGCCAGCGTGTTGATGTGGTTCACCGCGTATTCGGCGAATCCGCCATCGGTCGTAAAGCCGTTGGCGCGGTGACCCTTCTCGGGTTTTCCATAGTTGAGACACGACGTGTACATGCCCTGGCGGCAGCGTTTGCATTGGCCGCAACCGGCGTGAATTTCCACGCTGACCCGCTCGCCGATCCTGAATTCGTCGACATCAGGGCCGAGCGCGGCGACCGTGCCCATGTATTCGTGGCCCGGCGTAAAGTTCTTGTTGAAGGGCAGGCCGCCCTGAATGCTCGCCGGCGACCCGGCATGGATGATCTCGAGATCCGTGGCGCAGATCGCAACCGCATCGATGCGGACCAGCACCTCGGCACGCGACGGGGCAGGCGTCGGCTTCTCGCTCAGGTGGAGCTGATCGGGGTCGCCAAGGACCCAAGCTTTCATGCGGTCGGGGACGGGAAGGTCGGGCGATGTCTTGACGCCGGGCGGCTGGTACATGGTCGCCTCCTCTTTTGCCTGGCAACCTAGCGCAAAACCGCCGGCGGCCGCGAGCAGCCGATGGTTGGCGTCTCGGCTCCGCCGTTTGCTGCACAGCAGCGGGCGCGTCGCAAAACCTTCATACGCGGACTATACTTGATCGCCCGGTTGATGTTGAAATCCTCATCGCATCCCGCCACACCGGAGCCTCCCATGAAAACCGTCCGCCTTGTCCTCGCGTTGCTGGCGTTGACGCTGATCGCGCCGTGGCAATCGGCCAGGGCGGCCGACGTGATCTGCTACAATTGCCCGCCGGAATGGGCAGATTGGGCCTCGATGCTGAAGGCGATCAAGGCCGACCTCAACTACGACATCCCGCACGACAACAAGAATTCCGGCCAGGCGCTGGCTCAGATCCTGGCTGAGAAGTCCAATCCGGTCGGCGATATCGGCTATTTCGGCGTCACCTTCGGCATGAAGGCCAAGGCTCAGGACGCGCTCGAGCCCTACAAGCCGGCGCATTGGGATCAGGTCCCCGCCGGCCTCAAGGATCCGGACGGCTATTGGACCACGATCCACTCCGGCACGCTCGGCCTGTTCGTCAACAAGGACGCACTTGGCGGCAAGCCGGTGCCGGCCTGCTGGAAGGACTTGTTGAAGCCCGACTACAAGGGGATGGTCGGCTACCTCGATCCGTCGTCGGCGGCCGTCGGCTATGTCGGCGCAGTCGCCGTCAATCTGGCGCTGGGCGGCTCGCCCAGCAATTTCGATCCCGCGATCGGCTTCTTCAAGGAGCTGCGCAAGAACGATCCGATCGTGCCGAAGCAGACGTCCTATGCCCGCGTCGTCTCGGGTGAGATGCCTATTCTGTTCGACTATGACTTCAACGCCTACCGCGCGAAATATTCGGAAAAGGGCAACTTCGAGTTTGTGATTCCCTGCGAGGGCTCGGTGGTGTTTCCCTATGTCGTCGGTCTCGTGAAGAACGCGCCCGACAAGGAGAAGGCCAAGAAGGTCATGGACTATCTCCTGTCCGACAAGGGCCAGGCGATCTGGACCAATGCCTATCTGCGTCCGGCCCGCCCGATCGAGCTGCCCGCTTCCGTGAAGGGCAAATTCCTCCCCGACAGCGACTACGCGCGCGCCAAGAGCGTCGACTGGGGCGAGATGGAAAACGTGCAAAAAGCCTTCGTCGACCGCTATCTCGCCGAGGTTCGCTGAGGCAATATGGTGCCCTTCGCCAGGGCACCAATCTTCCGATGTCGCAAAAGTCCTTTGTTTGGCTCTGTCTGCTGCCGCTTGCGGTGGTGACGACGGCATTCTTCCTGTTGCCGATGGCACGGCTAGTGATCGCAGGTGCAGAAGGGCCGCACGGGCTCGCCGGATATCTCGCGATCCTAGCGGAAGGCCGCTATCGCGCGACGTTGATCAACACCCTGCTTCTCGCGGCGGCAACCACAGTCGTGACGCTGATCGTGGCGACGATTGCCGGAATGTTTCTACAGCGGCACCGCTTTCCCGGGCGGGCCGTGCTGATCGCAATGCTGACCTTTCCGCTGGCGTTTCCCGGCGTGGTCGTCGGCTTCATGATCATTCTGCTGGCCGGACGACAGGGGCTGATCGGCGATCTCTCGAACAGGATCTTCGGCGAGAAGATCGTTTTCGCCTATTCGATCTACGGGCTTTTCCTGGGTTATCTCTATTTCTCGATCCCGCGCGTGATCCTCACCATCATGGCGGCCGTACAGAAGCTCGATGTCGGCCTGGAGGAAGCCGCGCGTTCGCTCGGCGCCAGCCCATGGGCGGTGCAGCGTGACGTCGTGCTGCCTGCGCTCGCGCCGGCTTTTGTCGCTTCCGGTGCGATCGCCTTTGCCACCGCGATGGGAGCCTTCGGGACCGCTTTCACGCTGGCGACGAATATCGACGTGCTGCCGATGCTGATCTACACCGAGTTCACGCTGGCCGCCAATTTCGCGACATCCGCGGCGTTGTCGGTGGGGCTTGGCCTGATCACCTGGCTCATCCTCGCGCTTGCCCGCACGTTCAGCGGCAGTGCGATCGCGGCGGCCGGGTGAACGCATGCGCGACCGCCTGATCTTCACCGGCCAGTTCATCTTCACGCTGCTCGTTGCCGCATTCCTGGTGGTGCCCGCGGGGCTTTCCATCTCTGCCGGCGTTACCGTCAATTACTTCCGAGGCATCCAATCCGGCGTGACCCTGCAATGGGTCGCGCAGGTCTGGGAGCTCTATGCCGGCACCATTCTGCTGTCCTTCGTGATTGCCTTCGCGACACTCGTGGTCACGCTGCTCGTCGGTGTTCCCGCGGCCTACGCGCTGCACGCGCGCGGCGGCCGGCTTGCCCGCATCGTCGAGGAGATCATCACGTTGCCGCTGGCGATCCCCGGACTTGCGATCGCGCTTGCACTGCTGCTCTCCTATGGGAGCTTTGGCGGCTTTCGCCGTTCCTGGCTGTTCATCCTGGTCGGCCACGTCACCTTCACCATGCCGTTCATGGTGCGGTCGGTCATGGCGGTGTTTGCCACCGTGGACATCAAGACGCTCGATGAAGGCGCCGCCTCGCTCGGCGCATCGCCGTGGCGGCGATTTTGCGATGTCATCGTGCCGAATGCCCTGCCGGGAATTCTGGCCGGCGCATTGATGGTGGTCACGCTGTCGCTCGGCGAATTCAACCTGACCTGGATGCTGCATACGCCGTTGACGAAGACGCTGCCGATCGGGCTCGCCGACAGCTACGCCTCGATGCGGCTCGAAGTGGCGTCGGCCTACACCCTGATCTTCTTCGTGATGATCATTCCGCTCCTGGTTGCGATGCAGCTGCTGGCCGACAGGGATCACAAGCGATGAGTATGGCCGGCCATGGCGCAGCGGTGCGGATTGAAAGCTGCGGCAAGACGTTTGCCGACGGCACCCGCGCCCTCGATCCCGCGACCCTCGACATTGCGCGCGGCGAGACGCTGGTGCTGCTCGGGCCATCCGGCTGCGGCAAGACCACGATGCTGCGCATCATTGCGGGCCTCGAGTTGCCCGATGCCGGCGGCAAGGTCCTGTTCGACGGCAAGGATATGACCTCGGTCCCGATCGAGCGGCGCAATGTCGGAATGGTGTTCCAGTCCTACGCCCTGTTCCCCAACATGACGGTGGCGGACAATATCGCCTACGGCCTGAAGATCCGCGGTGTCGCCAGGAGCGAGCGGGCCGCACGCGTCGCCGAGCTGGTTACGTTGACGAACATCACGGGATTGGAGAACCGCCGCATCGACCAGCTTTCGGGCGGCCAGCGTCAGCGCGTCGCATTGGCGCGTGCGGTTGCGATCCGGCCCGGCATCTTGCTGCTCGATGAGCCCTTGACCGCGCTTGACGCCGCCTTGCGGGACCGGCTGCGCAGCGAGCTCAACCGGCTGCTGCGCGCGCTCGGAATCACGACGATCTATGTCACGCATGACCAGTCCGAAGCGATGGAACTCGGTGATCGTATCGTGGTGATGCGGAAGGGCGCGATTGCCCAGATCGGAACGCCGCGCGAGGTCTACTTCGCGCCGAAGGATCGGTTTGTGGCGGAGTTCATCGGCGCGGCGAACATTGTGGAAGCTCCGATCGAGAACGGTGTATTGCTGCTGCCCGGCGGGCGATTGCCGATCGACGGTGGAGCGACGACTGCGAACTCAATTGTCATGATCCGTCCCGAAACCATCCGCGTGACGGAGACCGGCGCGGGAGCGGGGGTGCTCTCGGGCATTGTCGATTCCGTCAGCTTCATCGGCGACCGGCAGCGGATCGTCGTGAGTGGTGCATCGGGCAAGCCGCTCAATGTCGATGCGCCGAACACGATTCAAGCCAAAGTCGGCGACCGGATCGGACTTTCGATCGCGCCCGATGCTCTTCGTGTCCTGCCCTCCGAACCCTGAGCTCCATCGATGCCGTCGAAACCGGTCCTCGTCGCCCAAATATCCGACCTCCACATCAAGCCGCCCGGCGCGCTGGCCTATGGCCGGGTCGATACCGCCAAAGCGCTTGAACGCTGCGTGGCGGCGCTCGGCGCATTCGAGCCGGCGCCGGATTTCGTCGTCATCTCCGGCGACCTTGTGGATACGCCGTCCATCGAAGAATACGACTATCTCAAGCGATTGCTCGCGCCGCTCCGCCTGCCGTTAGCCGGCATTCCCGGCAATCACGACTCGCGGGAGTGGATGCGCGCAGCATTTCCCGCCGCGCCCTATGTTCACGCAACGGGACCGCTCGACCAGAAGATCGAGGTGAACGGCCTCGATCTCCTGCTGCTTGATTCAAGCGTGGCCGGGAAGCCGCATGGCCTGCTCGAAGCGTCGACGCTGCAATGGCTGGATGCGACGCTGGCGATCGCGGTCGACCGGCCGGCGCTGCTTTTCCTGCATCACCCGCCATTCAAGGGCGGGATCTGGCACATGGACCGCCAGGACCTCTTCAATGCCGAGGAACTGGCCGCAATCGTCAGGCGCCACCCGCGTGCGCAGTTGATCGCGTGCGGGCACGTCCACCGGGCCATGCTGACCACCCTTGCCGGCATTCCCGTGACAATATGTCCTGCGCCGAACCACGCGGTCGACCTGGATCTCGGACAGCTCCGAGAGCCGTCATTCAAGGTGGAACCGCCCGCGTTCCATCTGCACGCGTGGTTTCCGGGGCAGGGCTTTGGGCAGTTGGTCACGCATCAGGTCCCAATCGGTCAGTTCGACGGGCCGCATCCGTTCTTTGGGCCTGACGGCAAGCTGCTGTGAGCCGGCCGGGGTGCCGGCCGGCACTTAGGCGTTTCGCCACGCGGGATTTGCGTTGCTGGACCGGGTTTCCGGATCGGGTGGCGCTGTCGGGTACAATTGAGCGTTGCAACTAGGTGTTTATTTATTCCAAATTGTACTTTGAATCCCCTGCACGGACCTTTGTTGCTGTAGGTCCCCGGCGGGGTTATAGTCCCCTCCGCTTTCATTGATCGATGGCTTTGTCGGCGTCCGCTCTGGCGGCCGATTAAACGCAACACAATCAGTCTGGATGACAATGACCGGTGCGTCGCCCATAGAACGAATTGCCGGTGCGCCGTCGTTTCCGAACAACAAGCTTTCGGTGCTGCGCAAGCATCCCTATTTCTCCGATCTGGAGCCAGAGGCGTTCGATCAGCTCTGCCGCTACGCCAAGCACACCACGCTGAAGCGCGGGACGACGATCTTTTCCAAGGGCGATCCCGGCACGAGTTTGATCGCGGTGATTTCGGGCACGGTGAAGATCAGCATCTCATCGCCGGATGGTCGTAACGCTATCCTGAACCTGATCGAGGCAGGAGAGATATTCGGGGAGATCGCGCTGCTCGACGGCTTGTCGCGGACGGCCGATGCGACCGCCAACAGCAATTGTGAGCTGTTCGTCATCGACCGGCGCGAGTTCATTCCCTTCGTGCGCAGCCAGCCGACGCTCGCGATGAAGTTCATCGAACTGCTTTGCGAACGATTGCGCCGGACCAGTGACCAGGTCGAGCAAGTGATCCTGCAGGACTTGCCCGGTCGCCTGGCCAGCGCGCTGCTGCGCCTGAGTGACAAGCACAAGCGCGAGCCGCAGGGGCGCACCATCTCGATCACCCAGCAGGAGATCAGCGAGATGGTCGGCATGACGCGCGAGAGCATCAACAAGCAGCTCCGGGCGTGGGCGATACGCGGCTGGGTAAGGCTTGAGCATGGCGCGATCGTCGTGCTGAAGCCCGAGACGCTTCAGGCGCTGGTCGAGGCCGGAGCTGATGACGGCGAGTAGTCGCCGCGGCGGCCGACCAGTCAGCATGTCACGAAACGGTGAATTGGGCAGGCCCTGTGAAACCAATCACATCGGCCTTCCATGCATTGCGGTAAGTGACGCTTCGGGGAGCACACTATGGAGGAATCCATGCAGGGCTCTTTCGACAAGCGACGGCAGGACCCAGCGAGCAACTACCAGAGCTTCAGCATCAAGCTGATCGCTCTGCCGGTGCTCGTCATCGTTGCCTTGATCGGGATGCTGGTCAGTCGCCCGGCGGCGGTCAAATGGATATCGGACGCGGCGCAAGCCGAGTTCGCTGGAACTGATGCCATCTACGCCGATCCGGTACCCAACATCGCACAGCAGGCGCCAACGGCCCGGCCGGGCAACGAAATACGGACAGTGAAAGCTTACTGATCGTTGCTGCCGTCGTCGCGTGCCAAAGTCGCGCGCCAAGGTTCGCGTGCCAAGGCGCGATGTCGGCAATTCAGATCGTCCAACGCTCCGCTTCCATCCTCACGCGGCAACACCGAGCAGCTTTGCTGCGGTCTGGCCGAGAATATTGGCCTTGTCGTCGTCGCTCAGCGACGCGCACGCGAAGATGTGGTCGACCGGTGCCAGTTGCCAGGGATAGGGATAGTCGCTTCCCAGCACGATCTGGCCGGCGCCCACTTGGGTGGCCAGGTGCCGGATAGCTTCCGGCGTGAAGATCAAGGAGTCGAAATAGATCTGCTTGAGATATTCCGTCGGCGCTTTCTGGAGCTTGACGTCCGGGTTGCATCCCTTGGGGCCGACCAGGCAGGGATGGTCCGAGCGGTCGGCATAGGAGGGGAGGTAGCCGCCGCCATGCGCGGCGATGACCTTCAATCCCGGGAAGCGATCGAGCGTGCCCTCGAAGATCAGGTGAGAGAGCGCGATCGTGGTCTCGAGCGGATTGCCGATCGTGTTGCCGAGCCAGCCATTTCCGGAGAGCCGCTTGTTGAGCTCGGGCACGCCCTGCGGATGGATGAACAGGGGGACGCCGAGTTCCTCAGCCTTGGCCCACACCGGATGAAACCTGGAATCGGAGAATTCGACGCCGTTGACGCCGCCGCCGATCGCCGCACCCTTCAGGCCCTGCTTCCTGACCGCCGTCTCCAGCTCCTGCACGGCGAGATCAGGCGCCTGCAGCGTCAGCGAGGCGAAGGCCGCAAACCGCTCGGGCTTCGAAGCGCAGAGTTCGGCGAGCTTTTCATTCTGGATTTTCACGATCTGCCCGGCAAGCTCGCGATCGCGGTCGTACCAGTATGGATTGATCGACAGCACCTCCATATCGACCGCTTGCGCGTCCATCGCAGCCAGGCGCTTGTCGATCTCGACGAAGGCCTCAATGGCGCCGTTGACCGGCGGCAGTTGCAGTTTCCCGGCGTCAGCGCCGAGCAGGGCTCCCGCCTCGCGGAAGTGGCAATGCGAATGAATGTCGATCGTCTTGACGCGTTTGTCGCTGACGGAGACCGGCAATTTCTGGCGCGATTGCTGCGCGTTCGCGTTGTGCACGAGCCCGCAGCCGCAGAACACGATGCCGGCCGCCGCCGTTGCTCCCACCTTCAGGAAATCCCGCCTTGTAGCCATGACGATCGCCTCCCAAGTGTTGTTTTGTTATGGGGGCAGCCTAGTGATGCGCCTTGGCGGTCGCAAGACCACACGCTGTGCGTGTCGCGCAATGTTGATCTGCTCAGACCGGCTTGATCCCGGCCTTCGCGATGATGTCGCGCCATTTCGGCACTTCGTCCGCAATTCGCTTGCGCATGCCGTCGGGGCCGTTTGCCAGCACTTCGAAACCGTCATTGCGCAGCTGTTCAGCGATCTTCGGCGTCTTCAGGATCGCGATCGATTTCGCCGACAGCAGCGCGACGATGGAGGAGGGCGTATTTGTGGGCGCAAGAAACCCCTGGAAGGTGTCGGAGACGAAATCCTTGTAGCCGAGCTCGATCATGGTCGGCACGTCCTGTAAATCGAACCATCGATGGGTTCCAGTGATGGCCAGCGCTTTTAGCGCGCCCGACTCGATGTGCGAGTGGGCAGGTGGCAGCGCTGCAAACGCGACCTGGGTCGTTCCGCTCAGGATCGCCTGGATGGCTGGACCGGCGCCCGAGAACGGCACATGAGTGATCTGGATATTGCCAATGATCTTGAACAGCTCTCCGGCGAGATGCGGCGTCGTCCCGAGGCCTGGGCTCGCATAGTTCAGTTCGTCCGGATTGGCCCTGGCACGCGCGACCAGGTCGGCGACTGAATTGATCCCGAGCTTCGGATTGACCAGGATCACGTTGGGCGAGGTACCAAGCTCGGCAATTGGTGCAAAGTCTTTCGCCGGATCGTACGGGATCTTGGCGTAGAGGCCGGGATTGACGACATAGGCACTCGACGTGATCAGCAGCGTGTAGCCGTCTGCGTCGGCATGTGCCGCTATACCGATCCCGATATTGCCTCCGCCGCCCGGCCGGTTCTCGACCACGATGGTGCCGCCGAGCGCTTCGCCGAGGTGAGTACCGAGGATGCGGGCCATGATGTCGGTCGGCCCGCCCGGCGCGAACGGCACGATGACCTTGATCGGGCGTTCCGGATAGCCGGCCGCCCTGGCTTCGCCGGCGAGAGCCGCAACCGCGAGCACGCCACCGGCCTTCAAGACGGCACGACGCGAGGGCGAGGCTGGCCTGCTGCCCGTCATCGGATATGCCTCACCCGCCTCACGGCTCCTGCAGGCCGAACACCGCCACCGCGCGGATCGGCGATGCCGTCCCGTCGCGCCATTTCATCGGCAGGCCGATAAAGGTGAACTGCCCCTGGCCAAGCAGGGCCTCGAGATTGCACAGGCTTTCGATGTGGGTGATGTCGAGGTCGAGGCAGGCTTTGTGAACCAGCAGGTTCTCGTCGCTATCGGGACCCGGGCGCATCGAATCGATGCCGAAATGCACGATGCCTTGCTGCGCGAGCCACTCGGTGGCGGTGACATTCACGCCGGAATTGTCGGTCGAGTATTCCTTGCGCGGAAAGGTTCGCGCATGATGGCCGGTGCAGAGCAGGACGGTGCCGCCTTTCGGGATCGGCCGTCCGGCCGCCTTCACGGCGGCGTCGAGGTCGGATGGGGTGATCTCGGCACGCGGCGCAATATGGCGCAGGTCGAGACAGATGCCCGGCACGATGCATTTTTCCAGCGGATATTCGTTGATCGGGATGCCGCTCGGGCCGAAATGCCGGGGCGCATCGATATGGGTTCCGCCATGGTCCGGCATCGAGATGAACATCGATGCCAGCCCATAAACATTTCGCGAATCCGCAAGGGCTTCCGCGTGGTTCTTCCACATCCCGTGGATGATTGGCGGATGGCCGGGGTAGCTCGGCGTGCGGTGATAGAGCTCTCGGCTCAGGTCGACGATCCTCACGACGGGTGCACTTTCTTGACGGAGCTGGCGCAGGCGCGCTTCTACCCACAATGCTGACGCGTTTGCCGCGCTTGTGCAAGGTGTCGCTTGCCCTCAGTGCCGGACCTGAAGCAAATCGGGGAAGTGTTACATTTCCGGCATGCGTTGCCGAAGGGAGGGGTCATATGAAGGACTATCGCAAGCTGTTTGATCTCACCGGCAAGACCGCCGTGGTGTTGGGTGCGGCCTCGGGCATCGGCAAATCCTCGGCTGAGGCGCTGGCGTCGCTTGGTGCACGCGTGCTGTGTGCCGATCGGACGGTGGAAGGTGCGGAGGCAACCGCCGCGGCGATCCGGCAACAGGGCGGATCGGCGACGGCCAGCAGTTGCGATGCCGCTGATCGTGCTGATGTCGAGGCGCTGGCGGCGAAGGCGCTCGCGGAATTTCAGCGCATCGATATCGCGGTGACGACGCCGGGCCTGAATATCCGCAAGACCATCCTCGACTACACTGAGGAGGACCTCGACCGTGTCATCAACCTCAACATCAAGGGCACGGTCTGGTTCTTCCAGGCGTTCGGCCGCATCATGGTCAAGCAGCAAGGCGGCAGCCTGATTGCCTGTTCTTCGGTGCGCGCGGTGACCATCGAGCCGGGGCTTGCGGTCTATGGATCGACCAAGGCGGCGATCGGGCTGCTGGTCAAGGGCTTCGCGTCCGAGGTCGGCCGATCCGGCGTCCGGGTCAACGCGATCGCGCCGAGCATCGCGGAGACCGCGCTGACCGGCCCGTTCAAGCAGCGGCCCGACATCTACAATCTCTACGCCGGCCACACCGTGTTCAATCGCTGGAGCAGTGCCGATGAGGTCGCGACCGCCGTCGCTTACCTTGCATCGGATGCGGCGAGTTACGTCAGTGGCAGCACGCTGTTCGTCGACGGTGGCTGGACCGCAGTCGACGGGCCGCCGACCGGCCTCACGCAGTTGGCGCGCTAAAGCGTTTTCGAGCGAAGTGGATACCGGTCGCGTGCAGAAAACGCGTCAAAACTAGAATCTAGGCCCCGTTCCGATTCAATCGGAACGGGAAAGGCTCTAGGAGACGAAGCCCGCTTTGCTGCGCAGCTCCGATGCATCCGACGACGTCAGCAACGCGATCAGGCGTAGCCCCTGCGATGCAGAGGCTGCCTGCGTCGGAACGGCGGCCGTATACATGGTCGCAAGGTCGCATCCCGGCGGCAAGGTGCCCGACAGCACGACACCCTGGGTGCTGATGATTTCGGTCGATTGCGTGCAACCGAGCGGCCGCCGGTCATTGGTGGCAGCCAGATGCCGCATCGCGGTCGCGCCGTTGGGAAAGATCCTCAGCCGATCGGCAATATCGTCTGCAATGCCGAGCTCTGCGAGGACCTTGGCAACGTGAATTCCGGCCGTCGAGGCCTTGGTATCGGGCACGAAGATCGCGTCCGCAGCGAGCAGCGCCGCGCGCAGGCTCGCCGCATCCTTTGCGCTCACCGGCTGATCGCCCGCCCGGACCGCAAGCGCCGTTTCAACCCGGCCGATGTCGGCAATCGAACTGCGCAGGACCAGCCCTTCGTCGGCAAGCTTCGCGATCAGCGTGGCGGTGAGGATCACGATGTCGGTTGGAGCGCCGGCGCGCAATTTGTCGGCCATGGCGCCGACCGCGCCAAAATCGCCGGCAATACTGAGACCGGTTTCGGCTTCGAATGCCGGCGCGAGGCTGCGCACCAGGCCCTGCGCTGCGCCGCCGCTCAAGATGTTCAACGTCTTCATTCGCACTGTTCCTTCGCCGCAGTCTTTCCGCCGCGTGCCTATTGGTTCTTGTCCAGCCTTTTGACGACGTCTGCCCACTTCACGACATCGGCGCGCAGGAATCTGTCGAACTCGTCCGGCGTCATCGGCATCGGTACCGCGCCCTGCGCGGCCCAGAGCTTCTCGACCTCCGGCCGTCTGATCGCGGCGTTCACGGCCGTGTTGAGCTTGTCGATGATCGGCTTCGGCGTACCCGCTGGCGCCATCAAGCCGAGCCAGATCGTTGCCTCATAGCCGGGGACACCGGCCTCGATCACCGTTGGAACGTTGCGCAGCACCGCCGAACGAACCTTGCCGGTTGTCGCGAGCGCGCGTACCTGGTTTTCGGCAGCATTCGCCGCCATCGCCGGCACGGCGTCGATCATCATCTGGACCTGGCCGCCGATGACGCCGCTACGGGCTTCGCCGCTGTTGCGGTAGGGCACATGCACGACGTCGATCCCGGCCATGGCTTTGAACAACTCGCCGGCCATGTGATAGGGCGTGCCTTGACCCGACGAGGCGTAGTTCAGTTTTCCGGGCTGGGCTTTTGCGAGTGCAATGAACTCCTGCAGCGTCTTCGCTTGCACGGAAGGGTGGACCACGATCACGAGGTCGGAAGTGTTCAGGGACGCGATCGGCACGAGGTCGCGCATCAGCTCATATTTGCGCTGCGGCACCAGCGATTCATTCGCGGTCTGGGTGTTCGACATCATCAGCAGGGTGTAGCCGTCGGCTGGCGCCTTGGCGACCTCGAGCGTGCCGATCACGCCGCCGGCGCCGGTGCGGTTCTCCACCACGAAGGGCTGGCCGAGGTTTTCTTGCAAGATGCTGCCGATCTGTCGCGCGACGACGTCGGCCGGGCCGCCGGGACCGAAGGGAACGATGATCCTGACCGGCCGGGCAGGGTAGTCTTCGGCGTCAGCACGTGAGCCTGCCATCGACACGGTCAGCAGCGCCGCGACAAGCACCAAGGCGTACCGTAAGCCCGCCATTGATCCTCTCCCCCAACTTTAGTCTTGTTTCTTGGTTAGAAGTCTAGCTGCAACCTGAAGCATCTGTCGACGACAGACTCCGTCCTTGCGTATCGGAATATGAGCGGCTGGACGGTGTATCAACTTCGCCATCGTGTGCGGGGAATCATATGAGGAAACATCCTGGGCTATCGCGCCGCGCCATGCTGAAGGGCTCGGGCGCTGTGCTGGCAGGGGCCGCTTTTTCAACGCGCGTGATGGCCGCTGCGCCACCCGCCGAACCGGTCACGCCGACGCTGATCGAGGCGGCGAGGAAAGAGGGCCAGGTCGTCTACTACACCTCGACCGATCTGCCGGTCGCCGAGAAGCTGGCAAGGGCGTTCGAAGCGAAATATCCAGGGATCACCGTGCGTGTCGAGCGCACCGGCGCGGAGCGTGTGTTCCAGCGGGTCGGCCAGGAATATTCCAGCAACATTCATGCGGTCGACGTCGTCAACTCCTCCGACGCGGCACATTTCATCGTGTGGAAGCGCGACGGCATTCTGACGCCCTATGTTCCGGAGGAGGTCGCAAGATACTATCCGGACGAGCATCGCGATCCCGACGGCCAGTTCGCAAGCTTCCGGGTCTGGCTGTCGATCATTGCCTACAACACCAATCTGGTGAAGGCCGAGGAGGCGCCGAAGAGCTTTGCCGATCTGCTCGACCCGAAATGGAAGGGCAAGATCGTCAAGGCGCATCCCGGCTATAGCGGCACCATCATGACTGCGACCTATCAGATGCAGCGCGACCTCGGCTGGAGCTTTTTCGAGCAACTCGCAAAGCAGAACATCATGCAGGTGCAGTCCTCCACCGATCCGCCGAAGAAGCTCGATCTCGGCGAGCGCGCCGTGATGGCTGACGGCAACGAGTACAACATCTTTCAGATGAAGGAGGCCAGCCGCCCGGTCGAGCCGGTCTACGCCACCGAAGGGTCGCCGCTCATTGTCGGCCCGAACGGGATCTTCAAGGATTGCCCGCATCCGAACGCCGCAAGGCTGTTTCAATCGTTCGCGCTCGGGCGCGAGGGGCAGCAACTCAACATCGAGATCGGCGGCTTGCGCTCGGTCCACGCGCAGGCCCAGGAGAAGGCGGGCCGCAAGCCGCTGAAGGACATCAAGACGATGAAGGACGATCCCGCGGCGGTGGAGCGCGAAGGGGAATCGATCAAATCGCGCTACATCCGCATCTTCCGCGTTTGACGGACGGCGTGGGCTCGATAGCCGAGCATTTGGGCGGCTGTCGCATGCCATATGCGCGGTTTTCGCCGAGACTGGGTCAATAATGCCCCTCGGCGGAGGGGACATTTGATGTTACCAATTTGGCCATGAACCAGCATGCCAAGGTCGACATCCGCCATTCCACCTGTCCGCACGACTGCCCCTCGGCATGTGCGCTCGACGTCGAGGTGATCGACGGACGTTCGATCGGCAGGGTACGCGGCTCCAAGCAGCAGACCTACACCGCCGGCGTGGTCTGCGCCAAGGTCGCGCGCTATGCCGAGCGGATTCATCATGCCGAACGGTTGACGTATCCGCTGCGCCGGACCGGGCCGAAGGGCTCCGGGCAGTTCACGCGGATCTCCTGGGATGAGGCGCTGGACGAGATCGCCGCGCGTTTCGATGCCGCCGAGCGGGAGTTCGGGGCCCAGTCGGTCTGGCCCTACTATTACGCCGGCACCATGGGGCTGGTGATGCGCGACGGCCTCAACCGGCTGTCGCATGTGAAGAAGTATTCGCGCTTCTACGGCACGATCTGCGCAACCATCGCGCGCATCGGCTTTGCGGCCGGGACCGGCAAGATCGCCGGCGTCGATCCCCGCGAGATGGGCGTCTCCGACCTCGTCGTGATCTGGGGCACTAATCCGGTCAACACCCAGGTCAACGTGATGACGCATGCATCGCGGGCGCGGAAGGAGCGTGGCGCGAAGATTGCGGCGGTCGACGTTTACAACAACGAGACCATGAAGCAGGCCGACATCAAGATCCTGCTGCGGCCGGGAACCGATGGCGCCTTCGCCTGCGCCGTGATGCACGTGCTGTTCCGCGAAGGGTTTGCCGATCGCGATTATCTCGCGCGCTATACCGATTGCCCCGACGAACTGGAAGCGCATCTGAAGACCAAGACGCCGGAATGGGCGTCGGAAATCTCGGGCGTGCCGGTCGAGGAGATCGAGGCATTCGCGCGGCTGGTCGGGACCACCAAGCGCTCCTTCTTCCGTCTTGGCTACGGCTTTACCCGCAGCCGCAACGGCGCCGCGCAGATGCACGCCGCGACGTGCATTCCCGCGGTCACCGGCGCCTGGCAGTATGAGGGCGGCGGCGCCTTCTTCAACAATGCCGGCATCTGGCGCTTCGACGAGTCGATCATCGAAGGCCACGACGCGATCGATCCCTCTACGCGCGTGCTCGATCAGTCGAAGATCGGCCGCATCCTCACCGGCGATGCTGAGGCGCTGCGCGGCGGCGGGCCGGTCAAGGCGATGCTGATCCAGAACACCAATCCGATGACGGTCGCGCCCGAGCAGGCGCTGGTGCGCCAGGGCTTTGCCCGCGAGGATCTATTCGTCGCGGTGCACGAGCAGTTCATGACCGAGACCGCCCAGATGGCCGATATCGTGCTGCCGGCGACGATGTTCATGGAGCACGATGATCTCTATTACGGTGGCGGCCATCAGCACATTTCGGTCGGTCCCAAGCTGATCGACCCGCCCGGCGAATGCCGCTCCAACCACGAGGTGATGCAGGGGCTCGGCCGTCGGCTCAATGCCGTGCATCCCGGTTTCGACATGACGCCGCGCCAGCTGATAGACGCAACTTTGAAGAAGAGCGGGCACGGCGATATCGAGGCGCTGGAAGCCGATTTGTGGCGCGATCTGCAGCCGGATTTCCGCACCTCGCATTATCTCGATGGATTCGCCCATGCCGACAAGAAGTTCCACTTCAAGGTCGATTGGGGCAAAGTCCCGGTCGGTACCGGTGGACTGATGGGGGCATGGGACAAGATGCCCTCGCTGCCCGACCACTGGAGGATCATCGAGGAGGCGGACGCGCAGCACCCGTTCCGTCTCGCGACATCACCGTCGCGCAGCTTCCTCAACACCAGCTTCAACGAAACGCCGTCGTCGCAGGCCCGCGAGGGCGCGCCGACCGTGATGATTCACCCCGACGATGCGGCTGCGCTGTCGATCGCCGACGGGGAGGCCGTCACGCTCGGCAACATGCGCGGCGAGACCACGCTGACCGCGAAGCTGTTCGATGGCGTTCGCCGCGGCGTGCTGATCGCCGAATCGATCCACCCGAACAAGTCCCACATCGGTGGCCGCGGCATCAACATGCTGACCGGGGCCGAGGCCGTCGCACCGCTTGGTGGCGCCGCGTTCCACGACAACAAGGTCTGGATCAGGAAGGCGTCGGCCGCCGGCTAAATCCTGCTTGCAGTCGGCGCCGATCCTGCCGCAAATGTCGGCTGACAACAGCGCACAGGCAAGAAACCGGGCAAGAAAACAGGCGGGAAACATGACCGACAACAGCGTTCTTCTCGAGAAGCGCGGGCAGGCGTTCTGGATCACCATCAACCGCCCGGACAAGCGAAATGCGCTCAATGCCGGTGTGATCGCCGGCATCGCCAAGGGCTACCGCGATGCGCATGACGACAAGGACGTGCGCGTCATCGTGCTGACGGGCGCCGGCGACAAGGCGTTCTGCGCCGGCGCCGATTTGCAGAACAGCGGCGCGGCGTTCTCGATGGATTTTTCGCGTCCCAATGTCGACTACGCCGACCTGTTGCGGCTGTCGCAGAGCGCGACCAAGCCCGCGATCGCGCGGGTCGGCGGCGTCTGCATGGCCGGCGGCATGGGGCTGTTGTGCATGACCGACATGGCGGTCGCCGCCGAAGGCGTAATCTTCGGCCTGCCCGAGGTGAAGGTCGGCGTGTTTCCGATGCAGGTGCTGAGCCTGCTGCAGTCGATCGCCCCGCCGCGCCTCGTCAACGAATGGGCGCTGACCGGCGAGCCGTTCGACGCCAGGACCGCGCAGGCGGCTGGCCTTCTCAACTATGTCGTGCCCGCAGCCGAGCTCGACGCCAAGGTCGATTGGCTGATCGGCCGCATCGTCGACAAGTCGCCGACCGCGATCCGGCGCGGCAAATACGCCATGCGCGCGATCGCCTCGATGTCGTTCGACGAAAGCATCGCCTACACCGAAAGCCAGATCGCGCTGCTCGCGATGACCGAAGACGCCAAGGAAGGCCTCAAGGCCTTCGGCGAGAAGCGCAAGCCGACATGGACCGGGCGCTAGGTAGAGCGGCGCGACGACCACGCACCGCGCGACTGGGTCGCGCGGCGGTGCGCAAAAATTAGCCCGCGTTGGCCTTCAGGCCGGCGGCTTCGATGCCGGCCACGGCGCAGATCTCGTCATTGTCTGACGTGTCGCCGCTGACGCCGACGGCGCCGAGCAGGGGCGA
This sequence comes from Bradyrhizobium sp. th-b2, assembly GCF_000426785.1. Taxonomy (NCBI): domain Bacteria; kingdom Pseudomonadati; phylum Pseudomonadota; class Alphaproteobacteria; order Hyphomicrobiales; family Nitrobacteraceae; genus Bradyrhizobium; species Bradyrhizobium sp. th-b2. The sequence goes on along the minus strand of NZ_AUGA01000008.1, from coordinate 73,853 downwards.
GCCGTCCATGATCAGCACGCCGCCGGGGACCGGCACCATCCGGCCCTGCGCCAGCGTGTTCACCGCGTCGACGAAAAAGGCCTGCTCCTGCGCACGCTGAAACAGGGCGCGCGATCCCATTCCCAACGCCAGCGCGCCATAGGCCTTGCCATGGGCGATCTCGGCCCGCATCAGGCTGGTGCCGTCCTGCGCGGCTGTCACCTTCACGGCGCCGCGGGCGTCGAGGATGGTGACGACGAGCGGCTTGAATTTCTTCTCGACCCCCTTGGCCAGCGCGGCATCCAGAATCTTGCGGGCAATGTCGAGCGTGAGATCAGCCATGGGCCTCTTCCTTTATCGATTGATCTGAACTGGATTTCGCACACTTCAGGCTCATCGCCAATACGCAGGCGACATGGAGCGGCGTGCGGCCGCTGCCGTCCATAATCTGGTGCCGGCATGAGGTGCCGTCGGCCACGATCAGCGTGTCCGGATCGGCGCTCCTGATCGCCGGCAGCAGCGACAGCTCGGCCATCTCGATCGAGGCCTGATAGGTCTCCGCGCCATAGCCGAACGCACCGGCCATGCCGCAGCAGCTCGACTCGATGATCTTGACCTCGAGGCCCGGCACCAGGCGCAGCACCTTCTCCACCGGCTTGAGCGCACCGAAGGATTTCTGATGGCAATGACCGTGCACGACGGCCTTGCCGGCGACCGCGCCGAGCGGCAGGGCGAGCCGCCCGGCCTCGGCCTCGCGCACCAGGAATTCTTCGAATAGCAACGCGTGCGCGCTCACCGCCTTTGTGGCGTCATCCGAACGCAGCGACAGCAGCTCGTCGCGCAGGGTCAGCAGGCAGCTCGGCTCCAGACCAATGATCGGCACGCCGCGGGCGGCGAACGGCACGTAGGTCGCAACCAGCCGGTCGAGTTCGGCGCGGGCCTGTTCGACCAGTCCGGCCGACAGGAACGTCCGCCCGCAGCACGGCGGCCTCCCGCCGTCCGATGGCCGGGGAAGGTGGACGCGATAGCCGCCGGCGAGCAGCACCTCGATCGCCGCGTCGAGATTTTCCCGCTCGTAACCGCGGTTGAACGTATCGGCGAACAGCACCACCTCGCGGCCGTCAGGCGGACCCAGCACCTCGGCGTCAGGCCGGAAGGTGTCGCGGCGAAACGCCGGCAGCGCGCGCTTGGCGCTGATCCCGGCGAGTTTCTCGAACAGCGCGCGCAACAGCGGGCTGCGGTTGCGCCAGTTCGCGAGCGGAGCAAAGCGCGAGGCGAGATCGACATAGCGGGGCAGATAGCCGACCAGCCGGTCGCGCAGCGACAGACCGTGCGTCGCGGCGCGCGCGGCCAGCACCTCGATCTTCATCTTGGCCATGTCGACGCCGGTCGGGCATTCGTGACGGCACGCCTTGCAGGAGACGCAAAGCTTGAGCGTGTCCATCATCTCGTCGGAGGCGAGCGCGTCCGGACCCAATTGGCCCGAGATCGCCAGCCGCAGCGTGTTGGCGCGGCCGCGGGTGACATCCTTCTCGTTGCGGGTCGTGCGATAGGACGGACACATCACGCCGCCCTCGAGCTTGCGGCAGGCGCCGTTGTTGTTGCACATCTCGACGGCGCCCTGGAAACCGCCGCCGGCGCCGGGATAGGCCGACCAGTCGAGCGCCGTCTGCAATTCGCCGACGCGATACTCCTGCGAGAAGCGGAACAGCGAGCGGTCGTCCATCCTGGGCGGATCGACGATCTTGCCCGGATTGAGCGTGTTGTCCGGATCGAAGCGCTGCTTGACCTCGCGGAAATCGGCAACGATGCGCGCGCCAAACATCGTCTCGTGGAATTCCGAGCGCACCAGGCCGTCGCCGTGCTCGCCGGAATGCGAGCCCTTGTATTCGCGTACCATCTCGAAGGCTTCCTCGGCAATGGCGCGCATTGCCTTGACGTCCTTCTCGAGCTTGAGGTTGAGCACCGGGCGCACATGCAGGCAGCCTTCGGAGGCGTGCGCATACATCGTGCCGCGAGTGCCGTGCCTGGCGAAGACGGCGTTGAGCCGCTCGGTGTAGTCGGCGAGATGCGGCAGCGGCACCGCGCAATCCTCGACGAAGGAGACCGGCTTGCCCTCCTGCTTCATCGACATCATGACGTTGAGGCCGGCGGCGCGGAAGTCGGCGATGCCGGCTTGCAGCGCGGGCTCGATGATCTCGACCACGCCGCCCCATTTGCGCTGCGGCCTGTCCCAGCCGAAGCCGAGGTCGGCCATCAGCTCGCCGAGCTGTTTCAGGCGGGCGAGATTGTCGGCCTGGTCTTCTTCGGCGAACTCGACCACCAGGATGGCATCCGGATCGCCGCGCACGGCCGCTGCGATGATCGGCTGGAACATCGCGATCTCGCGGCCGAGCGCGATCATGGTGCGATCGACCAGCTCGACGGCGATCGGCCGCAGCTTGACCAAATGCTGGGCCGCGTCCATCGCCTCGTAGAAGCTGCCGAAATGGCAGACGCCGAGCGCCTTGTTGCGGATCACCGGCCACAGCTTCAGCTCGACCTGGGTCGTGAAGGCAAGCGTCCCCTCCGACCCGACCAAAAGATGCGCCATGTTGTTCGGCGCGTTGCGCGGCACCAGCGCGTCGAGATTATAGCCGCCGACGCGACGCTGCACTTTCGGGAATTTGTCCGCGATCTCGGCCGCCTCGCGCTCGCCGAGATCGAGCATGTCGCGGAACAGGCTCGATCCGCTGTCGGGAGAATTGATCCGCGTCAGATCGCGCGGCACCTCGCCGAAATGCAGCAGCGTGCCGTCCGCAAGCGCGGCATCCATCGACAGCGTGTTGTCGCGCATCGTGCCATAGCGCAACGAGCGGCCGCCGCAGGAATTGTTGCCGGCCATTCCGCCGATCGTGGCGCGCGACGCGGTCGAGACATCGACCGGAAACCACAGCCCGTGCTGCTTCAGCTGGCGGTTGAGGTCGTCGAGCACGATGCCGGGCTCGACCACACAAGTCCGGTTGTCGACGTCGAGCGAGAGGATCCGGTTCAGGTGCTTGGAGAGATCGACCACGATGCCGTCATTGACGGTCTGGCCGCATTGCGAGGTGCCGCCGCCGCGCGGGGTGACGATCCGCCCGTCGTCGCGCGCGATCGCGAGCGCCCGCAGCGCTTCGTCGACGGTGCGGGGCACCACCACGCCAGCCGGCATGATCTGGTAGAACGAGGCGTCGGTCGCGTAGCGGCCGCGGTTGAAGGCATCGAAAAAGATGTCGCCGGTCAGTTCGGACCGCAGGCGCTGTTCGAGCGATGAGGCGTTCTTCATCCCAGATCCGGTGTGATCCACGACGCAACCGATATTGCCCATGGATTATTCATTCTATTGCATTCAGAATTACATTATGAATTCATAATGAGCAAGACTTGCGGCCTCAAGGGCTAATCGCCCTGAGGCGTCGCCTCGTCGGCGCTGTCCTGTCCCGCGGCGAGGTGCTCGATGGCGGCGGTCCGCTTGTTGCGCAGGTGTGCGAACAGGATGTCGCTGAGCTCACTGCCGGCGCGGCGGCGCAGTGCATCGAGGATCGCTTCGTGCTCCCGCATCGCCTCGGCCCAGCGTTGCCGCTTGCGGGCGAAATTGGCGGAGTAGCGCACCCGGCGGATCCGGCCCGCGAAATTGGCGTAGGCGGTCTTCAGGGTCTCGTTGCGCGCCGCGGCAACGATGCTCTCGTGAATGCGCTGGTTGATCTGGAAGTAGCCGTGCATGTCGCGATGCAGATAGTGGCCGTACATCTCGTAATGCAGCCGCTCGATCGCGGCGATTTCCTCATCGGTGATGGCTTCGCAGGCCAGCCGACCGGCCAGGCTCTCGAGCCCGGCCATGACGTCGAACAGTTCCTCGAGGTCGCGCGGGCTGAGCCGGCGCACCCGCGCGCCGCGATTGGGCAGGAGCTCGATCAGGCCTTCGGCGGCCAGCACCTTGAGCGCTTCGCGCAGCGGCGTCCTTGATATCCCCAGCATGTTGCAGAGCTGCCGCTCCGGAACGCGCCCGCCTTCGGGGATGTTGCCCTCCACCACATAGTCGCGAAGCCGCAGCAGGATCTCCCCGTGCAGCGAGGCTTCCTGGCGGTCGCCGCCATTGCTGGCGGCCGGTGGGGTGATCGGAACCCCGATTTCGGGAATCGCAGATTTCATATCCGGGACAATAATTTACCCACAGGGTCGCGTCGACGTCTCCAATCGAATACCAAATATGCGTTGAAAATACAAAAAATGAATGCAAAATAGCCAATCAGCAGACCGAAGCACGGCGATTGGGAGGTTCTCATGCATCAAGGGCGCCATTTTCTCCAGATCCCGGGACCGAGCCCGGTCCCCGACCGCGTTCTTCGCGCGATGGACATGCCGGTCATCGACCACCGCAGCGCCGAATTCGGCGAGCTTGGCCGCACCGTGCTCGAGGGCAGCCAGAAGGTGTTTCAGACTGCAGGACCGGTGGTCATCTTCCCGTCGTCCGGGACCGGCGCCTGGGAGGCCGCGATCGTCAACACGCTGTCGCCGGGCGACAAGGTCCTGATGGTCGAGACCGGCCACTTCGCCACGCTGTGGCGCCAGATGGCCGGCCGCTTCGGCATCGAGGTCGACTTCATGCCCGGTGACTGGCGCCGCGGCGCCGACCCCGCCGAGATCGAGGCGAGACTCGCCGGCGACACGGCGCACAGCATCAAGGCGGTGATGGTCGTCCACAACGAGACCTCGACCGGCGCCACCAGCCGCATCGCGGAGATCCGCGCCGCGATCGACCGCACCTCGCATCCGGCGCTGCTGATGGTCGATACCATTTCCTCGCTGGGCTCGGTCGACTTCCGGCACGACGAGTGGAAGGTCGACGTCAGCGTCAGCTGCTCGCAGAAGGGCTTTATGCTGCCGCCCGGCCTCGGCTTCAACGCGATCTCGGATAAGGCGCGCGCCGCGTCGCGCAGCAACAAGATGCCGCGCTCCTATTTCGATTGGGAGGAGATGCTGAAGCCCAACGCCAAGGGCTTCTTCCCCTACACGCCGGCGACGAACCTGCTCTACGGGCTGCGCGAAGCGATCGCGATGCTGCTGGAGGAGGGGCTCGACAGCGTGTTCGCCCGGCATCGGCGGCTCGCCGCCGCGACACGTGCGGCCGTCAATCATTGGGGGCTCGAGAATCTCTGCCAGGAACCGTCGGAATTCTCGCCGGTGCTGACCGCGGTGATGATGCCGCCCGGCCACGATGCCGATCAGTTCCGCAAGGTCGTGCTCGACAATTTCAACATGTCGCTCGGTGCCGGCCTGTCGAAGGTCGCCGGCAAGGTGTTCCGCATCGGCCATCTCGGTGAGTGCAACGAGCTGACGCTGCTTGGCGCGCTCACCGGCGTGGAGATGGGACTGTCGGTCGCCGGTGTCCCGCATCGCCCGGGCGGCGTCGAGGCCGCGATGCGGCTTCTCGAGCAGCGCGATCAGCGCAACGCACCGGCGCATCTGAAAGTGGTCGGCACCTAATCAGCAGTCCACGGCATCCCGCAAGCCAACGAACTCAGAAAAATCGCGGATCAGGGAAGGGGAGGAGATGAGGCTTCGGTTCAAGGCCACCCATGTCGTGTTGGCCATGCTCTGCGTGATGTACTTCATCACCTATGTCGACCGGGTGAACATCGGCACCGCGGCCAGCGATATCCAGAAGGAGCTCGGCCTGTCCAACACCGAGCTCGGCCTGGTGTTCTCGGCCTTTGCCTATCCGTATCTGCTGTTCCAGGTGATCGGCGGCTGGGTGGGCGATCGCTTCGGGCCGCGCCAGACCTTGTTCTGGTGCGGCATGATCTGGGCTGCGGCGACCATCATGACCGGCTTTGTCCATGGTCTCACGGCGCTGTTCGTTGCCCGCTTCGCGCTCGGGTTCGGCGAAGGCGCGACCTTCCCCACCGCGACGCGCGCGATGCAGTACTGGACGCCGGCCAAGCGGCGCGGCTTCGCGCAAGGGCTGACGCATTCGTTCGCGCGGCTCGGCAATGCCGTCACCCCGCCGGTGGTCGCGCTCTTGATCCTGTGGCTGACCTGGCGCGGCGCATTCATCGCGCTCGGTATTGTCAGTCTGATCTGGGGCGTCGCGTGGGTCTGGTACTTCCGCAATGAGCCGAGCGACCACGGCTCGATCACCGCAGCCGAGCTTGCGACCCTGCCGCCGCGTCCGCAAGGCGAGCGGCCTAAGGTGCCGTGGGGGCCGCTGCTGCAGCGCATGTGGCCGGTGACCTTGACCTATTTCTGCTACGGCTGGTCCCTGTGGCTCTACCTCAACTGGCTGCCGCTGTTCTTCAAGAACAACTACAGCCTCGATCTGAAGAACTCGGCGCTGTTCGCATCCGGCGTCTTCTTCGCCGGCGTCGTCGGCGACAGCATCGGCGGCGTCATCTCCGACCGCATCCTCGAGCGCACCGGCAATGTGCGTCTGGCGCGGCTCAGCGTGACGATCGTGGGATTCGCCGGCGCGCTGCTGTCGCTGATGCCGATCCTGTTCGTTCACGACATCACGGTGGTCGCGCTCAGCCTGTCGGCCGGGTTCTTCTGTGCCGAGCTCGTGATCGGCCCGATGTGGTCGATCCCGATGGACATCGCATCGAAATATTCCGGCACCGCGGCGGGGATCATGAACTCCGGCTCGGCGTTTGCGGCCATCGTCTCGCCGCTGGTCGCCGGCTTCGTCATCGACGCGACCGGCAATTGGTACCTGCCGTTCCTGATGTCGATGGGGCTCTTGCTGGTCGGTGGTTTCTCGGCATTGCTGATGCACCCGGAGCGGCCGTTCGCGGAGGCGAGCGAACCGGTGGCACCGGGAAGGATGGTGGCCGCCGAATGAGGGGCCGTCGGCGGTGGTGGAGCGCCGTCAGATATGCATGACGGCCCCTCGCCGGGCCTAGGACAAACCCGGCGAATAGTGATATGCGAGCGGCTCACCACGACCAAGACAAGACCGGGAAGACGCTCATGACCGTGCATACTGGAAGGCATTTTCTGCAGATTCCGGGACCGACCAACGTGCCGGACCGGGTGCTGCGGGCCATGGATATGCCGACCATGGACCATCGCGGTGCCGAATTCGCCGAGATCGGTTTTGCCGTGCTTTCGGCGATGCAGCGTGTGTTCCGCACCAAGCAGCCCGTGATCATCTACCCCTCGTCGGGGACCGGCGCCTGGGAGGCTGCGATCGTCAACACGCTGCAACCCGGCGACAAGGTTCTGATGTGCGAGACCGGGCAATTCGCCGTGCTGTGGCACGGCATCGCCGACAAGTTCAAGCTCGACGTCGATTTCATTGCGGGCGACTGGCGCCATGGCGCCGACCTCGAGCAGATCGAGGCGCGGCTTGCCGCCGACAAGGCGCACAAGATCAAGGCGGTCTGCGTGGTCCATAACGAGACCTCGACCGCCTGCGTGACCTATCCGCGCGACGTCCGCAAGATCCTCGACACTTTGAAGCATCCGGCGCTGCTGATGGTCGACACCATCTCGGGCCTCGGTTCGCTTGAATATGAGCACGATGCCTGGGGGATCGACGTGTCGATCGCCGGCTCCCAGAAGGGACTGATGCTGCCGCCCGGCCTCGGCTTCAACGCCGTGTCGGAGAAGGCGCTGGCAGTGGCCAAGGCCAATCCCGCGATGCGCTCCTATTGGGACTGGCAGGAGGTCATCAACATCAACAAGGCCGGCACCTGGCCGTACACGCCCGCGACCAACCTGCTGTTCGGCCTGAGGGAGGCCGTGAAGATGCTGGAGGAGGAGGGGCTCGACAACGTCTTCGCCCGCCACAAGCGCCACAGCGAGGCGACGCGCGCCGCGATCAAGGTCTGGGGCCTGGAGACGCAGTGCCAGGAGCAGGGCGCGCACTCGCCGGCGCTGACCGCGGTGCGGGTGCCTGATGGCCATGACGCCGATCATTTCCGGAAGGTCGTGCTTGATAATTTCGACATGTCGCTCGGCACCGGCCTCAACAAGGTCAAGGGCAAGGTATTCCGGATCGGGCATATCGGTCACTTCAACGACCTGATGCTGATGGGCACGCTGTCGGGCGTCGAGATGGGCCTTGATCTCGCCAAGGTGCCGCATCGCAGCGGCGGCGTGCTGGCGGCGATGGAAGTCCTGAAGGGACGCGACCCGTCGCAGGCGTCCAAGGCTGTTGCTTGAAGAGGCTGTTGCTTGAAAAGGCCGTCGCCTGAAATCGAATCTCAGAGAACAGAAAGAGCGAGACATGAACGCGCCCGTCGCTTCGACCGAAGACCTGATCTACTCCGTCGAGGACGGGATCGCGCGCATCACGTTCAACAGGCCGCAGGCGCGCAATGCGCTGACCTTTGCGATGTATGAGCAGATGGCTTCGATCTGCGAGAGCATCAATCAGGATCACTCCATCAAGGCGCTGATCATGACCGGTGCCGGCGACAAGGCGTTCGCCTCGGGCACCGACATCTCGCAGTTCCGCGCCTTCAAGACCGCCCAGGATGCGCTGGACTATGAGGCGCGGATCGACCGCGTGCTGGGAACGCTCGAACAGTGCCGCGTGCCTGTCATCGCAGCGATTGCCGGCGCGTGCACCGGCGGCGGCGCCGGCATTGCCGCATGCTGCGACATCCGCATCGGCACCGAGGCGACACGGATCGGCTTCCCGATCGCGCGCACGCTCGGCAACTGCCTCTCGATGTCCAACATCTCGCGGCTGGTTTCGCTGATCGGCCCGGCGCGGACCAAGGATCTGATCTTCAAGGCGCGCCTGGTCGAGGCGCCGGAAGCGCTGGCGCTCGGGCTGCTGACCGAAGTCGTCCCCGATGTCGAGACGCTGCAGCGCCGCGCCAACGAGACCGCCAAGCTTGTCGCTGGCCATGCGCCGATCACGTTAGAGGTGACCAAGGAAGCGGTGCGCCGCATCCGCCGCACGCTGTCGCGCGAGGAAGGCGAAGACCTGATCCTGCGCGCCTACATGAGCGAGGATTTCCGCGAAGGCATGGACGCCTTCCTCAACAAGCGCGCGCCGAACTTCAAGGGCAAGTAACGGCGGTTTCACGCTTTGCTCCAGGTCGCGCCAACGCGCGCCATATAGCCCAAACTGGTCAGACGAAAAGGAATGACCGGATTGCGCAGCAAAACCGGATCATGGTTGCTGCGTATTTGTGGGGTCGGCTATCGCACCTGTTGAATGGCAGGGGGCAATTGGAAGTGGTCGGCAGGGGTCGTCCGATTGCAATTGTACGGGCGACCCCACCCTTCGGTTTCAAATTTCCATCGGCGCGACCTGGAGAGGGTGAATATGCGCGTAAAATCTAATTTCACCCGACAAATCAATGCGACACACCCTGTCCAGCCCTTCCGCGAGAATATTTCGGTTTATCGTAAGGGCAACTCAGTGTTATGACTCCGCCGTCTCACCCGATCGAGGGGCGCTTCGCGGTCGTCACGAACGCGGTGTGGGATGCGGTGGACGCCGAGCGTGGCGCTGACGAGAGCACGCGAAGCGGACGGTGAAGTCGTGTGGGCTATATTTTGAAGGTCGGTGAAAGACGCTGAAAGCAACAAAACCCTTTAAATAAAGGGTTTTTCTTCTACCCTCATTCGAGGGCTTTCAGCGCATTTCGCCAAATCTAGGTCCCGGCCCTAAGCCTCTCGCGACCCTCCAAGGACTGAGAGGCCCAAGACCGAGACCATGGTCCCAAACCCTTCAGGAGCCTGAAACCACCATGGATACTACCACAACCACCGAACCTGCCAGCAAGCGTGCGCGCAACAGCAGCGTCATCCTGACCGACCGCATGTGCGAGAAGCGCGTCACCAGCCGGGTCAAAATCTACGACCGCAAATGCCCCGGCCTTTACGTCAGCATCACCACGGCTGGCGTGGCGACCTTCTCGTTCAAGTTCACCGATCCGGCGACCGGCAAGCAGCGCACCGGCTGGCTCGGCCGTCTACAATCCCGAGACCTTCGCCATCGAGGATGCCCGCAGCAGGGTCTACAGCCTGCGGGGCACAGGCGCTGCGGCGCTCGCCGAGACCTTCCGCGACCGCAAGGTGCATCAGGCGAAGCGGGGCAAGACCGTCGATGAAATCATCGAGGAGCGAATCGAGTGGATCAAGACCCCGGTGCGCAAGGCAGATGGCGAAATGCGGCCCCGGATCGAAAGCTGGGAGAACGTCGCCAGCCATTTGCGGCGCTTCCTCAGCCCCCGGCTCGGCAAGAAGATCGCGAGCGAAGTGACCAAGCACGACATCGCAACGCTGTCCGACGCCATCGTCAACGGCGAGCTGGGCAAGCCGTCGACCAGCAATGCCCGCCACATGCGCCGCGCCGCCTCGGGCCTGTTCCGATGGGCCGCGCAAGCGGGCCGCGACTATGTCAGCGCCAGCCCCTGCATCGACCTGCCGCCGCTGGACGAGGAGCATCCGCGCGACCGCGTGCTGACGGAGGACGAGATCAGAACGCTGTGGCACGGCCTCGACCGCGAGGACATGCCGTGGGACCGCAAGACGCGGCACGCGATCAGGTTCGCGCTGGTCTCGATGCTGCGTTCGGGCGAGTTGTTGCCGATCCACCGCGACGAGCTGAACCCGGACAATGACACCCCGAGCGTCGATATTCCGGCGCGGCGGGTCAAGAAGCGGTGCGTGATCAACCAGCCGCTTTCCGATCTGGCGCTGGAGATTATCAAGGAGGCGATGGGCAATTACGAATATGCGTTCACGGGCCGCTTCGGCGATGCGCCGCTGTCGCGCTCGTCGATGCACAACGCCTTGCGCGGCACCAAGAAGCTGGCGAAGGGCGTCAAGGTCACGCACACACCGGGCATCTGCGAGCTGCTCGATATCGCGCCGTTCACGCCGCACGACTTGCGGCGCACGGCGGCGACGATGTGCGGAGAGCTGGGTCTGTCGGAGGCCGGTATCTCGCTCTGCCTCGACCATCAGGCGAACAAGGACGAGAACGGCAAGCCACTGCCAGCGATCACCCGCAAGGTCTACAACCTCGCTACGCGCGCCCGTGTGGCGAAGAAACGCGCGGTGCTCGACGCGTGGGCGATCGAGCTGCGGCGGATCATCGGCGAACCAGTGAAGGCCATCGAGTGCGATCAGCGGCGGCTCGCCGCCTGATCAACGCGGAAATCCAACATCGTGTTGGATTGAACAGGCCCGGTCAGCACATCGCTGGCCGGGCTTTTTCTTTTTGAAATCCGGTGAAACCCGCCATTTGGCCGCTTGTGCATCGGCGTTCTGCCCGGCGTCTGGGTAGCGTCGGCCCCGGAATAACGCACCAGCGATGCGCACCGCCCGATGGGTGCTTCAGGATTTCGGTCGGGTGGGATGGTGCCGCCGCCCGCGACCGCGTCCATCGACTTCGGTTTGCCACGCGGCCACTTCATCGGCCCACCAGATTTTTTTGTTCGGGGAAATAAAGGTGCCGCGCGGAAAGCGGCCATCCCGCTCCATTCGCCAGAGCGTCACCGCACTGACCGGCACAATCTCCAGAACCTGCTTTTCGTTGAGCATGCGCCGAAGTCCGGATTTCTCGGGTGCGCCGTCTTCGGGCCGGTCCATTTGGCGTCACTCCGCAGCAGCGGAGGCGGCAACGCCACGCAGCTTGGCCTTGGCCAGCGACGCGGCGGCCTTCTCGCGCTCCATGCGCTCGCGGACACAGCGAATGACCTCGCTGTTATGGCTGGCGCAGTTTCGTTCCGCTTCCTCCACGACCCACGCCTTCAACGGTGGAGGAAGCCGGACCAGCATCTTGGCCCAGTGATGCTTCTTCTTGTTCATTATAATATCACCTTGCCTACGTGGCGACGGATCGGATACTAGTAAGGTTACTAGCATCGGTCAAGCGCGCGGCGGCATCGAGGAATGTGATGGCAAAGAAGCGAGCAGGATCGAAGAATGCGGCATCTCGCCGCCTCAAGCAAAACCTCGCAGAGATAGAGCGGACAATTGCGTCAGCGAGAGTGGTCGATCCACCGGCCAAGCCGCCAAGCAAGACAGCGCCGCAATTCGTTTTGAGATACACGCCCGAGCTGCGCGACCAGATCGCGCGGCTGGCGACAGCACGCGGCTTGTCGATCAACTCAATGCTGATTGAGTTGCTCGAAAAGGGCCTGAGCCACGGCGATGCCGTCGAACAGCTACAAACCTCGACCGGCGAATTGTTCGACCGCATGGAAGCACTGGAAAGTCTGGTCCGCGAGCATGAGGCCCGGCTCAGCGGTCGCGACCCGTACAACGTCGAGAAATAGGATGTGGCCGCCGATGAGCACGGAGCTGAAGCTCTCACGCAAGGCCATCACGAAGAGACCGCGCGGAGCACCGCGAAAAACCTTCGTCCACGATCCCGAACGGTTCGCGATCAACCGCGCAGATGCGTTCATAGCGCTTGGCGCAAGCGAAGCCGACGCCTTCGACACGGTGGCGGCTCAGATGCTCGGTCAGGCGGTCGCCTGTGAAGATGTCGGCCCTCGCCGCAAGCGCGGACGCGGCCTGATTGGCGCTGGCACGCTCGTCACCTATCAGCGCAGGGCAGGCAGCGGATCAACCGCGACCTTCGCAGGCAAGGCGTCGACCTTACGCCGGAAGGCCAAGGCAGCGGAGCGAGACCCGCAGGCGGTCGCGTGGCGCAAGGCGATGGGCCGCGCCTATGTGCTCGCGCTCACCGGCAACGATCATGACCGCTGCGCCGCGATCATTGCGGAGCTGGCCGCGCAGGTCGGCGAGGATGCTCACGCCCGCGATGTGCTGCTGCCGCTGCTCGCCGCCCGAAGTTTTTGGGCGGCCCGATTTATCCCCGCGAGTTAGGCCGCGCCGGAAGGCGTAGGCTTCCACAACCGAAGATTTTGCTGAAGCGCGAAGTCCTCGCGCTCACCCGCCTGCAGAACGACACGATCTGGCGGCTTGAGGCCAAGAACCTGTTCCCGAAGCGGATCAAGCTCGGCGAGAAAAAAGTCGGCTGGATCGAGGCCGAGGTCAGCGCTTGGCTGGCCGACCGGATGGCCGAGCGCTTCGAGGCGCGCCCAGTCGCATAAACGACAACGCCCGCCGGGGTCGGCGGGCGCTCTCTATTCGATGGGATGCATCGTCTCTGCCTTGGAACAGCAGCGACGATGTACCCCGAAATCCGGGACACGTCCATGCCGATCACCAGCATCAACAAGCCGCAGGCGATTTCTGGGCACAGGGGCCGCGACCGATGGCTTCGCGCGATCCTCAACCAGCACGACGTGCTGACGCTGTTCGAACTCCGGGTCGCAGTCCTGCTCGGCATCCACTTCAACTGCACAGATGGTCGGTGCGACCCCGGCTACAGGACGCTGGCGGCAGAACTTTGCATTTCTCCTCGCTCGGCGCGGCGGTGTGTCGCCGCGCTGGTGGCTCACGGCTTCGTCGGTCGCAATGAAGGCGCTGGCGGACACCACGATCAGAAGCAAAACTTTTCTCTGTTCATGCCGCCTGAACGAGGGACCGACATGGGAGGACCGACATAGCGTCCCCCGTGGAGACTGACAAAGCGGCAGCGCACGGGGGACCAAAGCAGGGGGTAACGGGGACCAAAACAGGGGGGACGGGCGACAATAGGCACGGTCGCTAAAGAACCTGGATCATCCTTGGAGAGCGTCCCATCAAGCCACGGGCAGTGATCACCTTCTTGGCAAATAAGATCGGCGGAAGCCACTTGGATGCGGATAGATCATCGGAGTTCGAATACTTGATGAACAAGTGGCACACAATCGACGGAGAGGGAGCGATCTACTATTTTTTCGAGGGCTGTGCCCACGACATCTGCCGTTCGTTGTTGCCGCTCCGAAACGAGGTCGCGGCTGCACACGGTCAAGCCGTGAGGTTGCCGGTATAGCGGTTGATGACGCGGAACAGCGCCGCTATGGCGGCTTGGTTCGTCGTGATCGAATACAGGTTGCACATCATCGCGCTCCGTCATCATGCTTGAAGCCCTTCGGCAGGCGCGGCGGTTCGTCCCGGCTCGACGGATTGCACTTCGGGCACGGCATGCCAGCGCCGCCGCAGCGGCAAGCGTGAGGACCGGCAAAGGGCTGGTCCGGATGGTTCTCGCAGACCCAGCCTTCGTCCTCGCAGACTAAGCACTTTGCGCCAGACTTCACCTGTGACTCTCGTCTAACACCTGTGCGATCAAGCGTAACCTCTCGACCAAATGTCACAGGGACGATCCGCTTTGGACGCGTCTAGTTGGCATTCGCGCGTGGCGCGCAATATCCACGTGCCGTAGAACTGTAAGTGAGGTGCGACTGGCCTTGGGGCGCGAAGACCTCTCAGGTCGCATCCCCCGCTTCGGCTGATCCATCGGCGGGCAAGCAATTGCCGCGGTGGGGTGTCCGAAAACGCCGCATCGTCAAAACCAAGTTTCGACCATGGCCCGCGCAGTGATCGTTCTCCGAGCCTATCGATTGACTGATCGAATTCTTGCCAACGCGGGAAAGGCAACAACAAGGACACGAGCCCGCCGACAAGCAACTGATTGAAAGCTTCGCCTTCATTTTCCGAGCTGTAGTAGTGTGCACGATAGCCTGTCGGCCCGTTAAACAGCCAATCGTATGTCGGTGCCGTGCACGGAATGGTGACCTTGACCCGGAAGCAACCCACCATGGATTTGCCCGCTTGCCAGCAAAAGCTGGCGTGCTGAATGTTCGCCTGCATCTCTGCGACGGCGAGGGCGCGAAGTTCTTTGCCATCGGGGGCAGCATTCAAATGGTCAACCCGATCCGTGTCGAGATTGTATTGCCACTCAGTCAGCGCGATCCGGACCTTCATCGTTCGCCCGGCCACCACGTTGACGCCGGATCGCTCGCGCTGAACTTGGTCCGCCGCAGCGCCACCAGATGGCTCCGCTTGTACGGATAGCCGCGCACCTGCGAGCAGTCCTTGCACCGCATGTAGCGCTCCAGTTCATGGACCGGCGTGCACTTCGGTCGTCGCACGATGTCGAGCGCGACGGTCTGATTGGTATTGCAACCAAGGCATTTGACTTCGAGATAGCCGTATCCGGCATTGAGGGCATCTCCGAGCGCGGGCGACGGCTGCGCCGGTCCCTGAAAGCCGAGCATGCGCTTGTTCCACGCCTCACACGCCAGACGGTCGGCGGTCTTGCGCGCTTCGGTCGCTCGCTCTGCCGCCGCCGGAATCGATGCGCCGTAGATGCTCTCACGCGATTTGGTGCCCATGCGAGCGAGGATCGCCCGGCCACGATGAGCGGGCAAGCCGCTACAGCTTGCGGTGGATAGCGTGCCGGGCCCAACGGGAGGGCCGGAGCGCAATGTCCGCTTGCCCCCGAGCAGCGGCACAAAAGCAGACATGCCGGGAGGTCCGAGGAGGCCAGAAGCCCATCGGACCGCGCGCTCTGGCTTCCCAAGGAACGTTGACATGGATCAAGCATTCGCAGGGTTGGTTCAGACACAGTTGGTTTCCTACTAGGGAAAGGAAGCCGTTATGAGACACATCGGCCTGAAACGAGCTTTGTTAGTTGCCGCCGTTGTCGTGTGTGGAGTTTCCGGTTCGGTTGGATGGTCAAAAAATGACGGCCTCTTACTGTCCGTTGATAGCGCGCAAGCCCGTGTGGGGCGACCGTTGACCCCCGTGAGTGTCGCGGGCGTTGCACGTCGAACGACACGGCGAGCGGTAGTGGGAGGAGCAGTAGTAGGGGGAGCGGTGGTCGCTAGGCCGCGCTGCGGGTACTACCCCTATGGACCGTGCTACTAGCACTTCACGTCGCATGCTTTGTCAGCCCTATTCCCTAAATAGGCGGCTCACCGCACTTGTCGGCAATCTGCTGGCAGACGTTGGGTGCGTACCTCGAACACGACCCGCTCGATGCTGCGCCGGATCGCAAGATCGCCTCGCGGCGCGCACCGCGCGGGCGTCGCCGTAGGATAGCTCACTTCCGCTTTTCGGCGGCATAGCGGACCATGCCCGAACTTGCCGCTGGCCGACCCGCGAGCGACCCATCTTCGAGCGGTCTGCACATTCACCGACAAACCAGTACGGGGGTTTTCGCGTAGGTCAGCACCTTGTTTGTCACGCTGCCGATTAGAAGCATGGAAACTCCGCTGAGCCCATGCGATGACATAACAATGAGATCGCAGCCGTTGTCCTCGGCGGCTGCGATGATGGCTTCATGGGGTGGCATGTTCTCCACCTGAATTGTCTCGCAGGAAACACCAGCTTTCTTGGCCGCGCTTGCCGCGTGATCCAACACGCTCGCAAAGTCGCCTGTCACTGCAAGCAGCGGGTCCACAACGTAGATTGCAGATACCTTGGCTCCAACGGATTTCGCCAACGCCAACCCATGCGCCACCCCACGCTCCGCTAGCTTCGACCCATCTGTCGGAATGAGAATATGCCGGTACATGCTTCACCTCCCGATTATCTGGACGTATCGCTGCCTTCCGAATGTGAAGCTGGGCCCGCGTTTCGGATACGGACTTGAGATGGATCAATCTATCGGCCCATTGTCGATGGCCCCTGCCGCCGAATTTGTTTTCACCAGCGCCGCAGGTCGTCAATGATCAGGCGCGCAGCGCGTGGCGGGGACCTCGAAGACCCGCCCACCGCCCTGCTTCGATTTTTGGGTCCCTCTGGGCATGTCATGATACGCGGGGACCGCGCGACGGCGCCCCTTCAGCATATTTACGTTTTTCGTTTTTCGATGTTTGTTTGCCCGATCCGCTTTTCAAAGGGCTCGCGAGATGCGGCGCATCGATCTGTTTGAGGCCACGATGCAGGGCTGGGCGCGGCTCGATCCGGCGCAGCGCGAGCGGTTTTTCAAGGCGGGTCTGAAGGCGGCGTTGAGGCTCGACCGGATGGAGTTTCGTGCTTGGCTCCTGCGGCGGGTCAGGCACCCGCCGCTCGCCGCTCCGGTCGATCCGGCCCGATTTGCGATTTCGGATCGCGACATCGCCTTGCTGCTGAAGACATCTCTGAGGGCGGACAATGCCGGTAGAGGCCGCTGACGGTCCATCCCCGTAGTTCTACGGCTTGGCACAAACTGCACTGGAATTGCCGAATTTCCCCGACGTAGGCTCCGATAGCAATCATGGGCGTTTGCGTTTTTCGCAAACTGAGGGCTGGTCGGCCCGTCCGCACCAAACGGGCCGCTAGATGGCCTCAGCAACCAGCCTCCCTTCCCACAGGCCCCCAAAGGTTGCTGAGGCCAATCTAGCATCAGGCGATGGAGCTTCCATGAGCCGAGATCGAGACGGCCGTCTTTTCGAGACTGGCGTGCTCATTGCAACCTTAGCCGGGCTGGGCATGCTGGCCTACTGGGCCATCAAGTAAGGCCGCCTCAGTTGGCGGCCTCTTTCGTTGACGCGAGGCCATGTCGCCTATTGGCCCTTCCCGGACATGACTGGTCTAGCTGATAATGTCCGCTCACGGCGCTGAAGCGGGCAGCATCCCAACGCGTGGGGTTGCGGATCGTAACAGTGTGCCGGGCGCAAGCGCGTCGCCTTCATCGCTGGTGATGCAGACGACGGCTACGCAACCCGGAAAAATAAAAGTGCAAATACGATCGTACCGCAGCGTCGCGCGGTCCCCGCATTTTCCGCGCACCCCAGAGGACCCTGACGACCGTGCGGAGGGCGCCGGAAGGTTAACGACTAAGCTCTAGGCCCGCTGAGTAGAAGGATACAGCGTGCCACGTCTCGATCATTTCTTCCCTTCATGCACGCAATCTGCTGCTGGCGCTGCACCGGGACGATGAGCGGAGATGACGACCTATCGACCCACTACGCTCTAGCCAAGCTACTTAGCTGTCCCCGTCGTAACTCCCGGCGCCGTCGTAACTCCGCGCCGCACTTGGCGCGCTTCACGGCGACCCTCGCGGCGCACTTGGCGCGCGTCACGGCGATCCTCGCGGCGTTCGCGTCGCCCCTCACGTCGATCTTGACGCCTTTCCATACCAGCGGTCTGCGCCTCCGCGTCAGGGACCATCAGCACGGTCGGGAACGCGGCTATTGCAGTCGCCAAGCCCAAAGAAGAAAGAAGCTTCCGTCGAGAGAGCATGACTGCCTCCCTTGCTGGACTGCCCCAAGATTTAAAAGTTTACTCGCTCTGCCCGTACCTGTCTTGATCTATGTCATTAGACGGTTGCACTCACATCCGCCATCCTTCGACGGTCGCGCTGTCGCGCGCGCATCACCTCGACCTCGACCGCGTCGCCGTGTCGGCCAACATCAAACCGCGTCCATGCATCATCAGTCCCCACCTTCTGGTGGACAGTGTGTTGCGTTAGCGAGAAGCCGTCACCGTATGACCCCCGGGACGGCTTCTTTCGTTGAGATGCGCGGCACGGCACGCATCGAACCCGGAGCCAGCACGGGCAGCGGCTCGCACCCGTCACCGCGTCACCGTCACGACGCGCGTCAGGACGGCAGCAGCCACAGCATCACTGACCGGCAAAGTAGGACCGAGAAACCGGACACAAAAAGAAAGGCCGCTTGCGTTGCCACAAGCGGCCCAAGTCTAGGGAGGAAACGCCCATAGAAGGGCACGGCCGGGGTGGCCGATGAGGCACATTTAGTCGATGCTGACAAAGAGCGATTGTGCGGTCCTATTCAATTTTGGACGTCCATGCAGTCACGGGCGCGCGCCCAATCACGCTTTCGTTAATTGAGGGGGCAAGAATGCCGCAACAGTTGCGATCAGAGGCCGAAGGAAGGCCCTACAGCGCGCCAGAGCGCAGGGCTACAGGAACACCGGGCAGGCCGCGCCAGCGCATAGGGTGTGAAACTAGGGCCTATTGGGGCCCAGCGGGTTTGTGTGGGCCTTTTGTTCTTTCAGCAGAAATCGAAAAAAGCCTGTATTTTCCGGCACTTTTGCCGTTTTCAACAGGCCGAAAAGCGGCTGGACTTCAAGTCGTGTGGTCCTGACGCCCCAGCGGTAGGTGTCCCCTCGCAAAATGCGCAAGCGTTTTTGCGAGGGCGGTGACAACAAAGCCCGGTCTCGCCGGGGAGAGCACGAAGTAAGCCGTAAGCCATCGCGCAGGGAAAGCCGGGGTTCCCGGTGACACCTGTGGTCCTACCTCGCGTGCTTCCTGTTGCACGGGACCCATGGGTGCGATCGGCATCCGGCTTTCCCTGCGCCCTCTGATTGATTGAGGGCGGAACGAAGAGCAAAGCTCGGACGATTCATGTCGCGAGAAGGCGGACTCGCATCCTCAGCTTTACCCCCGTCATCCTGAGGAGCCGCGAAGCGGCGTCTCGAAGGATCGACGGCCCGGTTGGTGGCCGTGCATCCTTCGAGACGCCCTACGCGCTCCTCAGGATGACGGGACTGCTAATGTCAGTGCGAACCGACACCCCCACCTCATTCCAAAGTCATAGGTGCTGCGGCAGTTCGCAGCTTGAACTCACCCGCATTCTCAGCACAATGACGGCGCCCGCCAATTCGCAGGTTTTCGCCAAGCCGAACAAATAGATAGGGAAGAAACACGTGGGACAGATTGTGAAAACCACGGCTGCAATCGCGGCCCTGCTGCTGAGCACGCCGGCCTTTGCCGGCTGGGAGCCGAGCAAGCCGGTCGAGATCGTGGTTGCGGCGGGTGCCGGTGGCGCCTCTGACCAGATGGCGCGGATGATGCAGGCGGCGATCCAGAAGAACAATCTGATGAAGCAGCCGATGGTGGTGTCGCTGAAGGGCGGCGCGTCGGGTGCGGAAGCGCTGATGTACATGAAGTCGAGCGAAGGCGATCCCAACAAAGTGCTGATCGCCTATTCGCTGATCTACATGCTGCCGCTGTCGGCGAAAATTCCCTTCAACTGGCGCGACCTCACGCCGGTGTCGGTGATTGCGCTCGACCAGTTCGTGTTGTGGGACAATGCAACGGGTCCCAAGACCGTGAAGGAGTTTATCGAGGCCGCCAAGGCGGCAAGCGCACCGTTCAAGATGGGCGGGACGGGCTCCAAGCGCGAAGATCATGTGCTGACCGTGTTCATGGAGCAGAAGACCGGCGCCAAGTTCTCTTATCTGCCTTACAAGTCCGGCGGCGAAGCCGCGACCCAGCTGGTCGGCGGCCACACCGAATCCAACGTCAACAATCCCAGCGAGAATCTCGAAGTCTGGCGTGCCGGACAGGTTCGCGCGCTCTGCGTGTTCGACAAGGAGCGCATCTCCTACAAGACCAAGGTCACCGAGACGCAGTCCTGGAACGACATCCCGACCTGCAAGGAGGAAGGGCTGGACGTGCAGTATCTGATGCTGCGCGCGATGTTCCTGCCGGGCAAGGTCACACAGGAGCAGCAAGCGTTCTATGCCGACCTGTTCCAGAAGGTGACGCAGACGGCGGAATACAAGGACTACATGGAGAAGCAGGCGCTGAAGCCGATCTTCCTCACCGGCAAGGACATGATCGAGTTCCTCGAGGATGACGACAAGGTCAATGCCTCGCTGATGAATGCGGCGGGCTTCGTCGCAAAATAGCGGTCGTGGTTTGCTTTACCTTCAGGCCGGAATTGGCTTGCAAGCGGTGGCGGCGCAGTGATTATTGCGCCGCAGTGTGGCCGAACGTCCGGCGAGCCCGATCGGGCTGGGTCAACCCTCCGTCGCCGTTGCGGGACCGTGAGGAGCGATCATGACCAAAGCCGTGACCAAAGCCGTTCTCGGCATCATCGGCGGATCCGGCATCTACGACCTGCCGGGCCTGGAAAATGTCCGCGAGGAAGCGATCACGAGCCCGTGGGGCGAGCCGTCGGCGCCACTGCGCCGCGGCGAGATGGCGGGACTGCCGATCGTGTTCCTGCCGCGGCACGGCCAGGGACACGCGCTGTCGCCGTCCGACATCAACTATCGCGCCAATATCGACGTGCTGAAGCGGGTAGGGGTTACCGACCTCGTCGCATTGTCCGCTTGCGGCTCGTTCAAGGAAGAGCTGCCGCCGGGCACTTTTGTGCTGGTCGACCAGTTCGTCGATCGCACCCACAAGCGCGAGAGCTCGTTCTTCGGCAAGGGCTGCGTCGCGCATGTCTCGATGGCGCATCCGGTGTCGCCGTTGCTGGTCAAGCATCTCGCTGCCGCGGCCGAGGCCGAGCGCATCGCGTTTGCGCGCGGCGGCACCTATCTCTGCATGGAAGGGCCGCAATTCTCCTCGCTCGCCGAAAGCCTGACCTACAAGGCGCAGGGTTATTCGGTGATCGGCATGACCAACATGCCGGAAGCCAAGCTCGCCCGAGAGGCCGAGATCTGCTACGCCAGCGTGGCGATGGTCACCGATTTCGATTGCTGGCATCCGGCCCATGATGCCGTGACGGTGCAGGATATCATCCGCGTGCTGAATTCGAACGCCGAGAAGGCAAAGGCACTGGTCGCGCGTCTGGCGCGGGATTTTCCGCGCGAGCATGAGCCGTGTCCTATCGGCTCAGATCGTGGCCTGGACACCGCGCTGATCACGGCGCCCACAGCGCGCGATCCGCAGTTGCTTGCCAAGCTCGATGCCGTCGCCGGACGGGTGTTGCACACATGAAGGTCGATGGACGGCATTTTCGCAGCATCTGGCTCGAGCCCGACGGCTGGTCTGTCGGCGCGATCGATCAGCGCCAGCTGCCGCATGAATTCATCGTCACTAAACTCACGACGGCGGACGAGGCCGGCGAGGCGATCAGCTCGATGCTGGTGCGCGGCGCGCCACTGATCGGCGCCACCGCAGCCTACGGCATGGCGCTCGCGATGCGCGCCGATGCGTCCGACGCGGCGCTGGCGCGCGCCGGCCAGATGTTGATGGCGACCCGGCCGACCGCGATCAATCTGAAGTGGGCGATCGACGAGATGCAACGCGCGCTCGCGCCGCTCGCAGCTTCAGCCCGGGCGGATGCGGCCTATGCCCGCGCCCGCGAGATCGCCGACGAGGATGTCGAGATCAACCGCGATATCGGCCGCCACGGTCTCGGCCTGATCGAGCAAATCGCCGCGACGAAACGGCCGGGCGAGCCGGTGAATGTGCTGACGCATTGCAATGCCGGCTGGCTTGCAACCGTGGATTGGGGAACGGCGACATCGCCGATCTACCAGGCGCATGATCGCGGCATTCCGGTCCATGTCTGGGTCGACGAGACGCGGCCGCGCAATCAGGGCGCCTCGCTGACCGCCTGGGAACTCGGGCATCACGGCGTCCCGCACACCGTGATCCCCGACAACACCGGCGGCCATCTGATGCAGCATCGCATGGTCGACCTCGCGATCGTCGGAACCGACCGCGTCGCCGCCAATGGCGACGTCTGCAACAAGATCGGGACTTATCTGAAAGCGCTCGCTGCGCACGACAACGGCGTGCCGTTCTACGTTGCACTGCCGTCCCCGACCATCGACTTTCGTATCGATGACGGCATCAAGCAGATTCCGATCGAGCAGCGCGCGGCCAGCGAGGTGACGCACCTCACCGGGCGCACGGCGGATGGACGGATCGAGACCGTGCGCGTGGTGCCGGAAGGCTCTTCCGTCGCCAATTTCGGCTTCGATGTGACGCCGGCCAGGCTGGTGACGGGATTGATCACCGAGCGTGGCGTCCTCAACGCTAGCCGTGCTGCACTTGCGAGCGCGTTTCCCGAACGTTCCGGCGTTAGCTGAAGGCTGCATTGACGGTGATTGCGTCAGCGCGCTATCCCAATCGTTGCCCTCGCAACCGAGACCGTCTCGTCCATGTCCAATACCGAACTTGAGATCGTCGTCGACGATCCGACCGCGCCTGAAGAGAACTCGCCTGCGGTCGTCAGCACCGGCGTGGTCGACGTCGTCGTCTCGCTGCTGTTGCTTGTGCTCGCTTTGGTGCTCGGCTGGGACAATTGGCGCACCGGCGCCTCGTGGGACTCGACCGGGCCGCAGCCGGGCTATTTTCCGTTCTATCTCGCGGTCATCCTCGGCGGCGCCAGCCTCTACGGCCTGGGCGCCGCCTTCGTCTCGCGCCGGGAAGCCGCCGAGACCTTCGTCACCCGCGCCCAGCTGCGCCGGGTGATGGCGGTGTTCGTGCCGACATTGCTGTTCTGCCTCGCCACCCAGTATCTCGGCCTCTATGTCGCGAGCTTTCTCTTGATCGCGGCGTTCATGCGCCTGGTCGGCAAGATCGCGCTGTGGAAGTCGCTGTTGACCGCCTTCGTCTTCACCGCCGTGATGTTCGTGACGTTCGACGTCGCGTTCGACGTCATCATGCCGAAAGGGCCGCTTGAGTCGGCTCTCGGCCGCTAGCCAACCGACAGGATTTCGGGACATGGAAGCCTTCGGTCTGTTGCTGCACGGCTTTGCCGTTCTGCTGACGTGGAAGACGCTGCTGCTGATGATGGTCGGCCTCGTGCTCGGCATCTTCGTCGGTGTCTTGCCCGGGCTTGGTGGCCCCAACGGCGTCGCGATCCTGCTGCCGCTGACCTTCACGATGGATCCGACCTCCGCCATCGTGATGCTGTCCTGCATCTACTGGGGCGCGCTGTTCGGTGGCGCCATCACGTCGATCCTGTTCAATATCCCCGGCGAGGCCTGGTCGGTCGCGACCACCTTCGACGGCTATCCGATGGCGCAGCAGGGCAGGGCGGCCGAAGCGCTCACCGCGGCGTTCACCTCGTCTTTCATCGGCTCGCTGGTCGCGGTGCTCCTGATCACCTTCCTGGCGCCGATGATCTCGTCGTTCGCGTTGAAGTTCGGCCCGCCGGAGTTCTTCGCCGTCTACCTGCTGACGTTCTGCTCGTTCGTCGGCCTCGGCCGCGAGGCCAAGCACAAGACAGTGATCTCGATGTCGCTCGGGCTGCTGCTTGCCGGCGTCGGCATGGATACGGTGTCCGGGCAGTTGCGCATGACGTTCGGCTCGGCGGAGCTGCTGCGCGGCATCAACTTCCTCGTCGCGGTGATCGGCCTGTTCGGCATCAGCGAGATCCTGCTCACGATGGAGGAGCGCCTGGCGCTGCGCGGGCATGCCGCCGGCATCAGCCTGCGGGTCGTGCTGTCGGTGTGGAAGGACCTGCCGAAATACTGGGTGACGCTGCTGCGCTCGTCGGTGATCGGCTGCTGGCTCGGGATCACGCCGGGCGGCGCGATCGCGGCGTCCTTCATGGGCTACAACCTCGCCAAGCGCTTCGCCAAGGATCCGGAAAGTTTCGGCAAGGGCCGCATCGAGGGCGTGTTCGCGCCGGAGACCGCCGCCCACGCCTCGGGCACCTCGGCGCTGTTGCCGATGCTCGCGCTCGGCATTCCCGGTTCGGGGACTGCTGCGATCCTGCTTGGCGGCCTGATGGTGTGGGGCCTCAACCCGGGCCCGTTGCTGTTCGTCGAGCACAAGGACTTCGTCTGGGGCCTGATCGCCTCGATGTATCTCGGCAACGTCGTTGGCCTCGTGCTGGTGCTGACCACCGTGCCGATCTTCGCCTCGATCCTCCGGGTACCGTTCGCAGCGGTCGCGCCGATGATCGTGGTGTCCTGCGCGATCGGCGCCTATGCGATCCAGAATGCGATGTTCGATATCTGGCTGATGCTGGGCTTCGGTGTCGTCGGCTACGTCTTCAAGAAGATCGGCATTCCGCTTGCGCCATTCACCCTCGCGCTGGTGCTCGGCAGCCGCGCCGAGGATGCGTTCCGTCTCTCGATGATCGGTTCTGGCGGTGACATGAAGGTGTTCTGGTCGAACGGCCTCGTCGGCACCATCACGACCTTGGCGATCGTGCTGCTGTTCTGGCCGGTGATCGATCGGGCCTTTGCCGGCGTCGCGCGTCTGGTGCGGCCGGCAAAGGCGTAAGGTTTCAGAGCGTTTTCGAGCGAAGTGGACACCGGTTCGCGTGAAGAAAACGCGTCAGACAAGAATCTAGAGCTCCGTTCCGATTCTATCGGAACGCAGCTCTAGACGACCTTGCGCTGCCGGAGCTCGGCGATCTCGTCCTTGTCGAAGCCGAATTCGGCCAGCAGCTCCTCGGTCTGCTCGCCGAATTCCGGCGGACGGGCCGCCATTTTGCTGGGGGTCCGCGACAGCGTCACCGGCTGGCTGACCAGCTGGATCTGCCGGTTCTCGTCATTGGGCACGTGCTGGGCCATGCCGAGATGCTTGACCTGGGCATCCTCGAACATCTGGTCGATCGCGTAGATCGGCCCGCACGGCACGCCGGCGGCGTTCAGCTCCTGCACCCAGGCTTCGGTCGACTTCTTCTGGGTCAGCGCGTCGATCCGCGCGTTGAGCGCGTCGCGGTTCTTCGAGCGCGCCGGTGCGGTCGCATAGTCGGGGTCGGTGACCAGATCGGGCGCGCCGATCGCCTGCGCGCAGCGCTCCCAGATCCGGCCCCCGGTGGTGGCGATGTTGATGTAGCCGTCGGAGGTCTTGAACACGCCGGTCGGGATCGAGGTCGGATGGTTGTTGCCGGCCTGCTTGGCCACTTCCTTTTCCATCAGCCAGCGCGCCGCCTGGAAATCCAGCATGAAGATCTGCGCCTGCAGCAGCGAGGTCTGCACCCATTGGCCTTCGCCGGAAACATCGCGCTCCAGCAGCGCGGTCAGGATGCCGAGCGCACAGAACAGGCCCGCGGTCAGGTCAGCAACGGGAATGCCGACCCGCATCGGCCCCTCGCCGGGCGCGCCGGTCACCGACATCAGGCCGCCCATGCCCTGCGCGATCTGATCGAACCCCGGGCGCTTGTGATAGGGGCCGTCCTGGCCGAAGCCGGAGATGCTGCCATAGACGATCCGCGGATTGATCTTGCGGATGCTCTCATAGTCGATACCGAGCTTGGCCTTGACGTCCGGCCGGAAGTTTTCGACCACGACATCGGCCTGTTCGGCCAGCCGCTTGAACACCTCGAGCCCTTTGGGGTCTTTCAGGTTCAGCGTCATGGCGCGCTTGTTGCGATGCAGGTTCTGGAAGTCGGACCCGCCGCGGGGGCCGCCCGGCTGCTCGCCGCCACTGTCCTCCAGCAGCGCATCGATCTTGATGACGTTGGCACCCCAGTCGGCGAGCTGGCGCACGCAGGTCGGCCCCGACCGGACCCGGGTCAAATCCAGCACGGTGAAACGGGACAGGGCTTGGGATGCGCGGGGAAAGGGCATTGAGACACCTCTTGTTTGGCGGGCCGCTCTGGGGGCTACAGCCTATCTGCCTTAGACAATTTGGCTGACCTTTCCAACTGTTACCCGGACGACAGACCGGGCTGGAAACAAACAGCCATGGTTCCGTGGAGATCGGTTCGTCCCTTGGCGGTGATTTGGGCCTGAGCCGGGCCTGCTCGCCGGCACTACCATCTGCCAACCCTCGACAATCACCCCGGCGGCTGCTAGCCCGTCGCCGAGCCGAGCGGGTTTTGCCCTTATGGAATAGGCACTTGAAGCGTATCGAAGCGATGGACCGAAAACGGGCATGGCGGTGAAGCAAGGTCCATCCCATCTGCTCGGCAACTCGGCATGGAACGCGACTGCCTTCGCGGTCGCAGTGCTGCTCAATCTTGCGATCCTGCCATTCGTGATTTTCCGCCTCGGCCTCGCCGCGTTCGGCGTTGCCGGCCTGGTGACGGCGTGCGTCGCGCCCGCGCTGATGTTCAGCAACGCGCTCGGCCTCTCCACGACGCGTGAGCTCGCGCAACGATTGGAACCGTCCGACCGTGAACAGGCGCGGCGATTTTTTGCGACCACCCTTGCGCTCGCCCTCGTCGTGGGCGGCCTGATCGCGGTAGTGCTCAGCCTTGTGGGCGCGCCGCTCGCACGGTTGGGATTTCACCTGGGGGGCCCGGCTGGCGACGATTTGGGGCTTGCCTTTGCATTGGCCGGCGCCGGTTGGCTGTGCCAGTGCCTGTTCGCGGTCTTCCTCTCGCTGTTCATGGCGCGCCAGGATTATCGGCGGATCGCGTCGATCAGCATCACGGGCACGGTGGTGACGACGATGTCGATGCTGCTGCTGATCCCGCATGCGCCGCGCGCCTCGACGTTCCTCGGCTGTCAGGCATTGGGCGTCGCAACGAATTTCCTGATGGCCGTCGCCTGGTCGCGGCACGCGATGGGTGACTGGCTGGCGCGGCCGGCGCTCGATCGCAACGCGCTGCGTGCACTGGTCAGGCTTGGCGGCTGGCAGGTCGCCGCGCAAAGCGGTGCGCTGTTCGCTGGCCAGGCGGACCGCTATCTGCTCGGCGCGCTGCTGCAGCCGCAATTCGTCGGCTTCTACAGTGTCGCGCAACGGCTGGAGGAGGCGGTCTATATCGGTGTGCTGAAGGTCGGCGAGATCCTGTTCCCGTTCTTCAGCACGCTGCAAAAGGAGGATGACGATCGCAAGGTCGACCTGCTGCTTCGCTCGTCCTGGATTCTCAATGTGCTTGCCGCGAGCGCGCTCGGTGGTCTGATCCCGGTCGCAGGCGCATTGCTGCATCGATGGACCGGTGCCGAGGTGGCGGCCGAGGCGCAACTGGTGCTGGTGGTGCTCGCGATCAGCGGGATATTGGGGTCCTGCGCCAACGTGTTTGCGTTCTATCTGCTGTCGCAGGGGCGCTCCAGTTCCAACGCGCTGATCTCGCTCGTCACCGGTGTCTTCACGCTGGCGACCAGCGCCGTCGCATTGCCGTATTTCGGCTGGCAGGCGGCCGGTTGGAGCACGTGCGTCGGGATGGTAGCGCAGATGGTCACCACGGTGCTGCTGTTGCGGCGGACCTTCAGGCTTTCAGCCATGTGGTCGCGGATGCTGCATTTCGTCCTCGTCCCGCTCGGCACCGGGATCGCCGTTGCGCTGGCGCTGCGCTCCCAGCTTGGCCACACCTCATTCGACCACGCGCCGTCATGGTGGTATGTGATCTCGTTCTACGGCATGTCGGCGGCGGCAATCTTCGTCGCCGCCGTCGCCGTGTCGCAGCTTGGTCCCTATCGTGCCGTCTGCTCGCGGGACCTCCGCATCATCATCACCCGCTTCTTGCCATTCAAGGCCGCCTAGACATGTGTGGTATCGCAGGCATCGTCAATCTGCGCGGCTCCGCCGTGGAGCCGGCCGAGATCTCGCGGCTCACCAGTCTGATCGCGCATCGCGGTCCGTTCGGCGAGGGCATCTGGTTCAACGCCAAGCGAAACGTCGCCTTCGGCCATCGCCGGCTCGCCATCATCGATCCCGGTGAGGGTGGCTATCAGCCGATGGTCTCAGGCGATGGCCGCCATGTGATCGTCTACAATGGCGAGATCTATAACTTCCTCGAATTGTGCCGCGAGCTCGAGGCGAAGGGCGCGGTGTTCCGCAGCCAGTCCGATACCGAAGTGATCCTTGCCGCCTGGCAGGCGTGGGGCGAGGACATGCTGCTGCGCTTCAACGGCATGTGGGCGCTGGCGATCTACGACACCGCCACGGATGATCTGTTCCTTGCGCGCGATCGTTTCGGCATCAAGCCGATGCTCTATGCGCTGTCGTCCGAGCGATTCGTGTTCGCGTCCGAGCAGCGGGCACTGGCGCGGAGCGGGCTGGTTGAGACATCGCTCGACATCGACGTGGCGCGGCGGCTGTTGCTTGACCCATTCGGGATCGAAGGCAGCGAGCGGACCCTGTTCGCGCAACTGCGCCGCCTGCAGGGCGGCCACTGCATGTGGCTGCGCCAGGGGCGCGCGCAGGTGCGCCGCTGGTGGCGAACCGTGGACCACCTGCCTGATGTCCCGGCCGGCGAGGCCGAACGCGTGGCGCGCTTTCGTGAGCTGTTTCAGGATTCCGTGGCCTTGCGCATGCGCAGCGACGTACCGATCGGCACCTGCCTGTCCGGCGGCTTCGACTCGTCCGCGGTGATCTGCACCATGGCGGCGCATGAGAAGGCCGGCATGGGACCGCGCGACAGCACCGCCTGGCGGCACGCCTTCGTCGCGACCTTTCCCGGCGACAGCAATGACGAGCGGCCGATGGCGGAGGAAGCGGCCGCATGGGCCGAGGTGGTGCCGAGCTTTCTCGAGATCGGCCGCTCTGATGCGCTGACCGACCTTGACCGGATCCTCGACGACAATGACGACGTCTATATCGGGCTGCCGAGCGCGCCGTGGCTGATCTATCGCGAACTCCGGCGCCAGAACGTCACCGTGTCTCTTGACGGTCACGGCGCGGATGAATTGATGGGCGCTTACCTGCAGGAGGGGCAGTCGACCGCATTCCGGATCCGGAATGCGGCGGCCGCGCTCACGTCACGATCGAAGCTGGCGCAGCGGGGCATCGACTTCTTGCGGGCGCAGATGATCAGGCGGCAGGGGTATTACTTCCTGCGTGGCGGCGCGGCGGCGATGCCCGCACCGTTGCCGCTGGTCGCCGAGGATGACGAAATGCCGAGCGCGTGGGGCGCGCTGAACCGGCGTCTCTACCGCATGTTCCATTCGACCACGCTGCCCACCATCCTGCGCAATTTCGACCGGCTCTCGATGGCGCATGGGATCGAGGTCAGGATGCCATTCATGGACTGGCGGCTGGTCACCTACACGATGGCGCTGCCGGAAACGAGCAAGTCGGCCGACGGCATCACCAAGGTGGTGGCGCGGCAGGCGATGGCCAACCTGATGCCCGAGAGCATCCGCACCGCGCGCCGCAAGGTCGGATTCAACTCGCCGATGCCGGAATGGCTGAACGGGCCGTTGGCGGGCTGGACCGCGGAGCTGCTCGATCGGAAGGTCCCAGCATTTGCCGAGTTCGTCGACGAGGTGCCGCTTCGAAAGGCGGTCGGCCGCTTGACGGCATCGCAAAGCTGGGGTTGGGAATCCGTCGGCCGGATCTGGCCGTATCTGAACATGAAATGGATGTTGGCGAGGTCCGCGTAAGCAATGCGTCTGTTCCAGAACAGCGGTCTCTATCCGTCTTATCTGCCGCGGCTGAACCAGCTTGCGGCAAAGGCGACGACCTTCGCCGCGCGGCGCGACGTGTTCCTGCATGATCGCTTTGGCGCGGCACATTTCCTCAAGCCGGTGCTCGACCGCGCACCCGAAGCCTTCTTCACCAACGGCGACGACGAAGTGCTGCAGCGCCGATGGGCGCATGAGCAGGGCATCAAGGGGACGCCGACGCTCGAGGCAATCCTGCTTGCGCAGATCGAGCATCACGGAACCGAGGTGTTCTACAATCTCGATCCAGTGCGCTATCCGAGCGCGTTCGTCGCAAAGCTTCCCGGCTGCGTGAAGAAGACATTGTGCTGGCGCGCGGCACCCTCCGGAAATGCCGATTTGACCGCCTATGGCGCGGTGCTTGGAAACTTCCCTTCGATCCTCGAGGCCTGGCGCAGCAAGGGGTGCCGGGCGGAGCTGTTCTTCCCCGCGGTCGATCCGGTGATGGAGCAATACGGCCACGGCGAACGACCGGTCGACGTGGCGTTTGTCGGTGGATATTCGCGGCATCACAGCGCGCGGGGCCGGACCCTCGAGCAGGTCGCCGCGCTGGCGGCTGATCGCAACATCGTGTTCTGCCTCGATGCGTCACGACTGACACGGCTCGCCGAAAGCGCGGTCGGGCGATTGCTGCCGCTGGGCAAGCACCGGCGTCCCGAAGCCATCGCGCGGATCGCGAGGTTGCCGCTGTTCGGCAGGGACCTCTACGAGCTGTTCGGATCGGCGAAGATCGTGCTCAACGGCGCAATCGACATGGCCGGCAACGATCGCGGCAACATGCGCTGCTTCGAGGCGATGGGTTGCGGGTCGCTGCTCGTGTCGGACGCCGGCAATTATCCGGAGGGGATGGATCCTGGGCAGACGATTGCGGTCTACGAGTCGGGCAATGATTGCCTCACCCAGATCGCGAATTGCTTGCGGGCCTGGGATGAAATGAAGGCGAAAGCCGAGCGGGGGCGGCGAGTGGTCGGAGATTTGTATAGCAAAGGGCGCCAGTGGGCCCTATTTGAAGACCTCTTGGAGCGCGTCTAGGAGCAGGCATGCACGTTGACGGTCTGGTTTTCAGAATCAAGGAGTTGGCTGACGCGGCTGCATTGCCTGTCTACTTTGCTAGAGGGCGTCGACCCTGGTCGGTTGGTTACTTTACGCGCAAGAAGGACTGCATTCAGACCGCGGTCGACACGGCCGCCGTTCGATCGGGGCGCCCGCTGCCTGACGCATTTGGCATCGCCATCGATGAGAGGGTAGTCGAATATCCATGGCTGTTCGACCGGTTGCGCCGCGATGGTGTCCGACTGGGACGAATGCTTGATGCGGGCTCGACGCTGAATCACGACTACATTCTGGGCCGCGATCCACTGCGCAACGCGGACCTGACGATCATGACGTTGGCACCGGAAAAGCGGTGTTACTGGTATGAGGGCTATTCCTACGTCTTTGGGGATTTTCGCAAGACGAGGTTCGAGGATGGCGCCTTCGACACCATTGTCAGCATTTCTACCCTGGAGCATGTCGGACTGGACAACACAATGCTCTACACCAATGATCCGGCTAAATCAGAAACCAACAAGCATGGCTTTGCCGACGCGATGCGCGAGTTTCGACGGATCATTGCTCCCGGCGGACGTTGCCTGATTACGGTGCCATATGGGCGATATGAGAACTTCGACTGGTTTCAGGTCTTCGACCGGGGGATGATCCAGGTCCTGATCGACGCTTTTGCGCCTTCGTCCTTCGAGCTCGAGTTCTTCGGCTATGAGAAGACGGGCTGGCGTCGGGCAACGGAGGCCGAGGTTGCGAATGCGACTGCATTTGACCCGCATAGCGGACGCGGCCGGCTCGACGACAGGGCTGGCTGCGCGCGCGCTATTGCCTGCATCGAGTTGATCAGATGAACCTCGATTACTGGCTGCAGCGGATGCTGGGGCGCGCGACCTGTCGCCTTGGGTCGCACGCCAGGCTGATGCCGACTGCACGCATCCGCAATATTCGCGGTGACAGTGACTGCATCGTCATTGGTGCGAACAGCATTATCCGAGGCGAGCTTTTGACGTTCGCCCATGGCGGGCGCATCGAAATCGGATCGTGGTGTTATGTCGGGGAGAATTCGCGGATATGGTCCGCTGGATCCGTGCGAATCGGAGACCGGGTGCTGATTGCGCACGATGTGAATGTCTTCGACAATCTCACTCATCCTGTGGACCACGTGGCGCGCCACCGGCAGATTCAGGAGATGTTTACCAAAGGTCATCCGCGTCAGCTAGATCTCGATGAGCGTCCTGTCATGATCAACGACGATGCCTGGATCGGAGCTGGCGTTTTCCTGACGCGAGGCGTTCGGATCGGCGCCCGCGCGATAGTGGCGGCTGGTTCGGTAGTCACTGGGGACGTCGCCGAAGACACAGTCGTCGCCGGAAACCCGGCACGTCTTGTAAGGTCAGTCCTTGAAACTTAGTTTGGCTGGGTCAATCGCATGATCGTGTGGGTCACAGGCGCGAACGGGTTCATCGGCCGCCATCTCGTGCGGGAGTTGGCCGCGGCGGGCCATGCGGTGCATGGGGTCGGGCACGGAGCCGTCGATGCGGCGGAAGCCCGGCGCCTCGGTTTGCAGAGCTGGATCAACGGTGAGATCGACGCGGCCAATCTCAACACGCTTGCGGCTGTCCACGGGTTGCCGGCGCAGGTCTTTCACCTCGCCGGCGGATCGTCCGTCGGCGTCTCGATTGAGCGGCCATTTGAGGATTTCACACGGACTGTCGCCAGCACGGCGCGGCTGCTCGAATGGTTGCGTGGATCCGCGCCAGATTGCGCAGTGATCGCGGTGTCGAGTGCCGCCGTCTATGGTGCCGACCATACAGGCCCGATCGCCGAAAGCGCCGTCGCAGCTCCGATGTCGCCCTATGGGCAACACAAGTTCATGATGGAGCAATTGTGCCGGAGCTACGCGCAGTCGTTCGGCATCCGCTGTACTGTCGTGCGGCTGTTCTCGGTCTACGGTCCCAACCTGCGCAAACAATTGCTCTGGGACATCTGCTCGCGGCTCGAGGCCAGGGAGCCGTTGCTCACACTCGGCGGGACAGGCAACGAAATCCGCGACTGGACCGACGTTCGCGACGTCGCGAGGCTTCTTGCAATTGTCGCGGAACTGTCGCCGAAGGAGACGTTCCGGGTCATCAATGGCGGATCGGGCCGTGGGACGAGCGTTGCCGACATTGCAGCCGGCCTTATCCGGGAGTGGGGAAGCAACACCGCAGTGCGACACTCAGGAGTAAGCCGGCCTGGCGATCCCGTGAGCCTGCTGGCGGACGATGCGATGTTGCGCCAAATCGGGTTCGATTGGCGCATTCCTCTTGCTCAGGGCCTTGCCGACTACGTGACGTGGTTCAAGGGGCAGGCTTCGTGACGTCGCTCCCGTTGCGGATCGCGTTCAGTCACATTTCGCGTCGGCTTTGGGCTGGCGGATACAATTATCAGCGCAATCTGTTCGCGGCGCTTGCCTGGTCTCTGCCTGGCGAATTCGTTCCGGTCATCTTTGCCGGGAACACAGCCGATGAGAATGAACTCGCGGAGCTTGCCGCAACACCGGGTGTTGAGGTGGTCCGGTCGGCAGCATTCGATGGACAGCCAGGTTTAGCCGCGGCGCTGGGGCTTGGGCTGGACCCCGGAGCCGCCGCGGCGTTTCGCTCCGCGCGCGTCGATGTTGTTGTTGAAGCGGCACACTTCTTCGGCTGGCGGCTCGCTATCCCAGTAGTGGCGTGGATTCCGGACCTGCAACACCGATCTCTGCCTCAGCTCTTTCCGAGGATGGCACGCTGGCGCCGCGAAATCGGCTTTCGCGTCCAGATGGCGTCGGGCCGGACCATCATGCTGAGCAGCGAGAGTGCGCATCGCGATTTCAGGACCTACTATCCGCGCGCCGGGAACGATGTCTGCGTGGTTCGCTTCGCAACCCAGCCGCCGGCCGCTCTCCTGAACACGGATCCGTCCGAGGTGATCGCGAACTACGGCCTGCCGGAAAACTATTTCTACCTGCCCAATCAGTTCTACCGTCACAAGAACCACCAGCTCGTGGTCGACGCGCTGACGATCCTGAAGGAGCGGGGCGCCAACGTGGTGGTCTGTGCTTCCGGCAGCACCGAGGACCGCCGCGAGCCGGGCTATTACGAACTGGTCAACGCGCAGGTTCGCGAGCGCGGCCTCGATGCGCAATTCCGCCATGTTGGGACTGTCCCCTTGTCACATGTCTACGCGCTGCTGCGGGCTTCAATCGCACTGATCAATCCATCGCGTTTCGAGGGATGGAGCACGACGGTCGAGGAGGCGAAGTCGTTCGGCGTTCCGATGATCCTGTCCGATCTCGACGTGCACAAGGAGCAGACCGGCGGGGCTGCGCGCTATTTCGGCGTCAATGATCCGGTCGCGCTCGCGGACCACCTGATGCAGGTTTCACGGCAGGCACGCGGGCTCGTCGTTCGGAACGTCGTCCCGCATCAGGACGACAGCGTCCGTGCCTTTGCGGCGAGTTTTGCGGCCACCATGCGACGGGCTGCCGGTCAGGAGATCAGTGAGCCAGTCGCAAGATAGAAGCTGAGGTCGCGCAGCAGATCGCGCGGGCGCTGCTTCACCCGGTGAGGTTGACGTTCATCGCGTGAACGGGGTAGAGGAGGGCTCAGGCGCTGGGTCGGATGTCATGCCGCGGCGGCCAGACTGCGCGTCCCGTCGAATTGTCCACGAAACCCAGACGAACAGGTTAGTCCCACGTGTGCGGCATATTCGGCCTCATCGCCAAGAACGGGCTCGTTGATGCTGATCAAGTCGATCGACTGACCGATCTGGTCGCGCACCGCGGACCGGATGGGCGCGGGGTGAGGGTCAATGGCAATGTCGGGTTGGGACACCGGCGCCTCGCCATCATCGATCTGACCGAAGACGGCGCGCAGCCGATGCGCGACAGGCTGCTTCCGATCTGGATCACTTACAACGGTGAAATCTACAACTACCTCGAGCTCCGCGCGGAACTCGAGGCGCTCGGACATGTCTTCCACACCGCTTCGGACACCGAGGTCCTGCTGGCCGGCTATGTCCACTGGGGCGAAAACTGCCTCGATCGCTTAAACGGCATGTGGTCGTTTGCAATCCATGACGAGCGCGACAATACGCTGTTCTGCGCGCGTGATCGCTTCGGTGTGAAGCCATTCTACTATGCCGACACGGCGACGCAGTTCGCGTTCGGTTCTGAGATTCGCCAGTTGCTGCCGTTGATCGGGCGCTCCGTGGCCGACGACGATCTTGTCAGGGATTTTCTCGTCTGCGGCCTCAGCGACCATACCAACCGCACCTTCTTCAAGGGCATCGAGAAGCTCGCCCCCGGACACAAGATGCGCGTCGATGTCGCAACCGGCCGGATCAGGACCGAGCGCTATTATTCGCTGGCGCCTCGCCCGGACGTGGCTGACGGGCAGGATGCAGCCAGATTGCTGCGAGAGCTGCTCGACGACGCAACGCGTCTGCGCTTGCGGTCGGACGTTCGCGTCGGAACCTGCCTGTCGGGAGGCTTGGACAGTTCGAGCGTCGCGACGCTGGCGGCACGGCGCTATGCGACGACCTCCAACGATCGCTTCTTTGCCATCACCGCAGTCAGCGAGCAGGCCGCCAACAACGAGGAAGCCTACGCGGCCGAAATCGTGGCAAGTGCCGAGCTGAACTGGCTGCGCACCAAGCCGGGCTACGAGGATTTCGCGTCGACGGCGGAAACCCTGCTCGAGGTTCAGGAGGAGCCATTCGGAGGTCCCTCGATCATGATGCAGTATGAGGTGATGAAGACGGCGCGCGCGAACGGCGTGATTGTGCTTCTCGATGGTCAGGGCGGCGATGAAACGCTGCTCGGATATCATCGCTATTATGCGGCCTGGCTCCGCGACCACTTTCATCGCTCGGGCGTGCGCGGATTTTTCTCCGCCTTCGGCGCGGCCAGGAAGGCGGGCGTTTCAGCCAGCCGCCTGTTGATGTACTTGTTCGGCGCCAGCCTGGCGGGATTGCGAGCCGGCGTCTACCGTTGGCGATACGCGTTCCTGAAGAGTCCAGCCCTGCCGGAGTCGCTTCGCCGTTTTGCGCGAAACACCAACGATGCACGGGAGATGCAGGTTCTGGAGATCACGGAAACCAACCTGCCGATGCTGCTGCGCTTCGAGGACAAGAATTCGATGCGGTTCGGCATCGAAACACGGTTGCCATTCCTCGACTACCGCTTTGTCGAATTTTCACTGGGCTTGCCGACCAGGACCAAGATCAATCACGGCTGGACAAAATGGCCGCTCCGCGCAGCCATGCAGGATGTTCTTCCGGCCAACATCTGCTGGCGCAAGGACAAGATCGGCTTTGCGGCTCCCGATCAGCTCTGGCTCAACCGACACTCGCCGGTGATGTATGACAAGGTGATCAGCAGCACGCTGCTGGCCCGCTACGTCGACATGGCTGCAGTGAAGAGGAAATTCCACCGGCTCGACCTCGGAATGCGCTGGCGGCTCTATTGCGTGGCGCTCTGGGGCGAACGCTTCCGGGTTGGAGCCCCATGAAGATCTGTATGCTGTCGAGTGTCCATTCGGCCAACGACATTCGAATTGTTGAGAAGGAAGCGCGAAGCCTGTCCGAGGCAGGTCACGAGGTGACCGTCGTGGCGCGGCCGCCGCGCCCAGGCGACATCGGACGCATCGCGTTCAAACTGATCGAGCAGCCCTCGGTCGCGCGCTGGAAGCGTCCGTGGGTCGCGGGGAGGGCGGCAATTGCACTTGCCCGCGTATCCGGCGCCGATGTCGTGCAATTCCACGATCCGGAACTGATCCCGTTCGCGCTCCTGCTCAAGAGCCGGCGCTGCAAGGTGGTCTATGACGTTCACGAGGACGTGCCGTCGGACATCCATTCCAAGCGATGGATTTGGCCCTGGATGCGGCCTCTCGTGGCGCGCGCGATGGAACTGGTGGAGCGGAGCGCCGCGCGGCGCTTTGATGCGATCGTGGCTGCGACACCGGCGATAGCGGATCGCTTTCACAGCTATGGCGCTGATGTCACGCTGGTCAGGAACACGGTGCGGCTCGACGAATTCATCGAGCCGACGCCGACCACAAAACGGCAGCGCCAGGCCGTTTATGTCGGCCGCATGAGTTTCGATCGCGGGCTGGTCGAAATGGTGGAAGCATGTGCCGCGGTGCGTCTGCCGCTCGTGCTCGCGGGAACCATCGGCCGCGAAGAACAAGCCTGGCTTGAGCAATCATCCGCCGACGTGTCATACAGGGGCAGGCTGGGACGTGGTGAGATCGCGACGCTGCTGAACGAAAGTCTCATCGGACTCAACCTGCTATTGCCCGAACCGAATTATTTGCTCTCACTTCCAACCAAGCTTTTTGAATATATGGCCGCTGGGCTACCTGTCATTTCGAGTGATTTGCCGAAATCCAAGGAGATCGTCGAGGCGGCGGGCTGCGGCATCGTCGTGTCGCTCAGGGATCGCGCGGCGCTGCTCGACAGCCTGTCCAGGCTCGCGGACGACCCTCAAATGGCGATCGGATTGGGGCTGGCGGGACGGGCGGCGGTTGCCGGGAATTTCAATTGGCAGCACGACGCGGCGGAACTCAACGACCTCTACCGGCGATTCGCTTCGCCCGGGGCGGCGTCATGAACATCTGGCTGGTGCATCCCTTTGCCGGCGGACCCAGCCTGGGGCGCCACTATCGTCCGTTCTGGCTGGCAGACGCCTGGGGGAAGATGGGGCACCGGGTGGTGGTGGTCAGCGCCGCTTTCCATCATCTGCACAGGCAGCCGCGCGTTCCGGGGCCGCAGCGGATCAACGACATCGACTTCTGGTTTCTCGATACGCCGCGCTATGGCAGCGGCAGCCTCGGGCGGCTCCGCAACAATTTGAGCTTTGGACGGGCCTTCGGCTCGGCCGCGTCTGCAATTGCCGCACAGTTCGGCAAACCGGATCTGATGATCGCGTCGAGCCCGCATCTGTTCTTCATCTCAGCGGCGCATCAGGTCGCGCGGTGTTTCGATGCCAGGTTCTGGCTGGAGGTCCGCGACCTCTGGCCGGAGAGCATCATCGCGCTCGGAATGACCCCGGCATGGCATCCGCTGATGAAGGTGCTCGGCTGGAAGGAGCGCTCGGCGTATCGCGCGGCAGATCGCGTGATCTGTCTGCTGGCCGGAGCGGAACCCCATATGCGGGCACGTGGCTTGCCGGCCGGCAGGTTCCTGTGGATCCCGAACGGGGTCTCCGACGGCGAGATCCAGAGCGCGCTGACGATCGACAATCTTCGCCACCCCCTGACCGATCGTATCAATCTGCTGAAGCAGCAGGGCAGGCGCGTGGTGCTTTACGCCGGCGGCATGGGTCCTCCGAATGCCGTGGAGGCCATTCTCGATGTGGCTGCCATCCTCGGCAAATCGAACTCCGAGATTCGTTTCGTGATGATCGGTTCAGGGACCTCGCGAGCCGCGCTCGAGCAGCGGGCGGCCGCGCTTGGCAATGTGGAGTTTCACGATGAAGTCGACCGGTCGGTCGTTCACGGCATGCTGCACGCTTCCGATTGCGCGGTCGTCGCCTTCCACAAGAACGCGCTCTATCACCATGGCATCAGTCCCAACAAGCTGTTCGACTACTGCCTGTTCGCGCCGCGCAGCGTCATTGCCTGCGAAGAGCGGGCGCTGGCCGGGCTCGAGGATCTGGTGACCGCGCGATGCGCACCTGAAGATGCTGATGCGCTTGCGGCATCGCTGCGTGCCGCCCTCGACGATCCGGCGCGTCCGCGCGGCGATCGTGTCGCTGCCGCGCAGCGATACAGCTATTCGACGCTCGCGGCGCAGTATCTGGCCGAGCCTCGTGATCCGGCCTGACGTGTGGCCATTGCGACACAGGCTCGCGAGATAAATTCTTTTATAATCAGATAGTTGCGATGTTCATGGCGTGAACGAATTCGCTTGACGTTCATCGTGTGAACGCGCTATCAGCCTCTCCAGTGGGGATAGGCGTGATGGCAGGCACTCTACCGACGGATGAGAATGACAGCGACCGGCTCGTGCTCGGGCTGCTCACCTCTCTTGAGGCGGATGGCGCGCAATCGCAGCGGCACATTGCAGCCGAACTGGGCGTCGCGCTTGGCCTGGTCAACGCTTACCTGAAGCGGGCGATCAAGAAGGGCTTCGTCAAGGTCGGGTCGGCGCCCGCGCGGCGATATGCCTACTATCTCACGCCGCAGGGCTTCTCCGAGAAATCGCGGCTGACCGTTCAATTCCTGTCCGACTCCTTTTCGCTCTTCCGCAAGGCGAAGGATGAATATGGCAAGCTGTTTGAACGCGCGCAGGCGCGGGGCTTCAGGCGCGTTGTGCTTGCCGGACAATCGGACCTTTGCGAAATCGCGATCCTGTGCGCGGTCGACGGGCCGATCTCGGTCCTTGCGATCGTTGACCCCGATGCAACCGCGTCCCGGTTCATCGGAGTCAAGGTGGTTTCCTCTTATGCGTTGGTGGATGAGCCGTTTGATGCGGTCGTCGTGACCCACTTGACCGGCGCGCGACATGTATTCGACCAGGCGGTCAGCAAGTTCGGGGTGGAGAAAGTGCTCGCTCCGGACCTGCTGGGCTTGCGTCCAAAGCAGCCGGAGGGGGCGTGATGGCGATGCAGCCCGATTCGCGCTGGTACGTCGTGCAGACACAGGTCAATGCCGAAGCCAAGGCGGCGGCGGGCCTCGTGCGGCAGGGATTCTCCACCTACCTTCCCCGCTATCAGAGGCGCCGCAGCCATGCGCGGAAGGTGGAGCTGGTGCCGCGGCCGCTATTCCCGCGCTATCTCTTTGTCGCAATCGATGTTGCGGCCCAGCGCTGGCGCGCCATTCAATCGACGCTCGGTGTTTCGCATCTCGTGTGCGTGGGCGACCGGCCGGCCGCGGTGGAAAGTGGCGTCATCGACACGCTGAAATCGCGCGAGGACGAAGCCGGATTTATCCAACTCGTACGCAGGCCGGCTTTCTCGCCCGGTGACACCGTGCGAATTGTCCAGGGTGCATTCGTCGATAGTCTTGCGCTCGTCGAAGATGCCAGCGATCACCATCGCGTGGCTGTTCTTTTGAACCTGCTGGGCCGTAAGGTTCGCGTTCTTGTCGGGGCGGATCTGATCGCCGCGGCTTGAGTGCGTCCGCTGCCTGGCGGACGTGATGGATATATTTTGGCTTGGGTGTGACGCTCGATTCACCCCGAGTGCGGTAGCTTGCCTGAAGCAAACAGCTTGCCTAAACAGAGCAGAAAGTTCGAAGAGAGGAATTTCATGACGATCTACGCGCTGATCGGTGCTGCCGGCTACATCGCGCCACGGCACATGCGGGCGATGGCCGATACCGGCGGGAAGCTCGCGGTGGCCTACGATCCCAACGACTCCGTGGGAATCATGGACAGCCATTTTCCGGATGCCGAGTTCTTTACGGAATTTGAGCTGTTTGATCGCCACGTCGGTACGTTGCAGCGCGACGGCAAGAAGCTCGACTACATGACGATCTGCTCGCCGAACTACCTTCACGACGCGCACTGCCGATTTGCGCTTCGCTCCGGGGTGGATGCCATCTGCGAAAAGCCGCTGGTGCTCAATCCCGGCGACATCGACGGACTGGCGGCCATTGAGCGCGATACCGGCCGGCGCATCTCCACTATTCTGCAATTGCGCCTGCATCCGGCGATTATCGCGCTTCGCGATCGCTTCGCCAATTCGAAGAAGCGCCACAAGGTGGAGCTTACCTACATCACATCGCGCGGGCGCTGGTATCACACCTCCTGGAAGGGCGCCGAGGAAAGGTCCGGCGGCGTGGCCACCAATATCGGGGTGCATTTCTTCGACATGCTGAGCTTCGTGTTCGGCCCCGCCAGCCGCAACGAGGCGCACCTGCGCGAGCCGGAGAGGGCTGCAGGCTCGCTGGAGTGCGAGCGCGCTGACGTGAGCTGGTTCCTGTCGCTGGACCGCAACGACCTGCCGGAGAGCGTGAAGGGCAAGAAGACGACCTTTCGCTCCATCACCGTCGACGGTGAAGAGGTCGAGTTCTCCGAAGGATTCACCGATCTCCATACCAGGAGCTACGAGGAGATCGTCGCCGGCCGCGGCTTCCGTCTGGACGAGGTCCGCCCCTCGATCGATATCGTTTCCACGTTCCGCGCGGCGCCGCTCGTTCGAAGTAATGGCGTTCATGCCTTTGCCCAGAAGGCGATGCACAAATGAGCGAGATGCGCGAGGATCCGCGCTTCCCCGGCGTGTTGATCCATCAATCGAGCTACGTCGACGACGGTGCCGTGCTTGGACGCGGCACCAAGGTCTGGCACTTCTGCCATATTCTGTCGCGCACGGTGATCGGCGAGAATTGCTCGATCGGCCAGAACGTGATGATCGGCCCAAACGTGAGGATCGGAAACGGCTGCAAGATCCAGAACAACGTCTCGATCTATGACGGCGTCGAGCTTGCGGACGACGTGTTTTGCGGTCCGAGCTGCGTCTTCACGAACGTCAACAATCCGCGCGCCGACGTTTCCAGGAAGGATGAGTTTCGCAAGACGCCGATCGGACGCGGGGTGAGCATCGGTGCCAATGCGACCATCGTCTGCGGGCATTCGTTGGGCGAATACTGCTTCATCGGGGCCGGTTCGGTGATCACGAAGGATGTCCCTGCGTTTGCATTGATGGCAGGAAATCCCGCAAGAAGGATCGGCTGGATGAGCAGGGCTGGCGAGCGGCTCGATAACGATCTGAAGTGTCCGCGGTCCGGCGAAGCTTACGTTGAAATTGATGGTCGATGCCTTCTCAAAGAGAAGCACTAGGCTGGCGTTTTTTTCCAAACCAACTTCAGTTAACCCAGATGATCCCAGTCACCCATCCGGTTTCTCCGCTCACCGCGGTCGACGCGCCCAATCTTCGGCGTCTTGAGTTTCTGCTGCTTTGCGATTTCATGCCAGGCAGCGCCTCCACGATCATTGACCACGTCATGGGTCTGAAGGAGTTCTCCAGGCACTCGATCCAGATCTTCAACTCACGGGGCGACGTCTCCAATCTGCTCGAGCTCGACCGATTTGACGGTGTCATCATCCACTATTCTCTCGTCGCCTGCATGGACACCTATATCGGCCCGAATCTGCGGGCCGCCATTTGCAGGTTCAAGGGGCTGAAGGCCGCCTTCATCCAGGACGAGTATCGCTGGATCAACGACACGATGGCCGCGTTCCGGCAACTCGGCGTCCATATCCTGTTCAGCGTCGTCCCGCAGGAGATCATGGACGACTACTATCCGCAGGATCGGCTGCCGAATGTCGTCCGGGAAACCGTGCTCACCGGCTACGTTCCGGGCGAATTGCTCGACCGGACGGTGCCGCGTCTCGAGGATCGATCCATCGATGTCGGTTACCGTGCGAGAAAGGTTCCCGACTGGTTGGGAAGCTTTGCCCAGGAGAAGTGGCTGATTTCCGGTCGGTTTGAGGCGGATGCCGCCCAGTACGGACTGACCTGCGACATGTCCACACGCGAGGAAGACCGCATCTACGGCGAGAACTGGATCAAGTTCCTTGCCAACTGCAAGGCCGTCCTTGGCACCGAAAGTGGCGCCAGCGTTTGCGACTTCACCGGCGAGATTCAGCGCAACGTGGATCAACATCTGGCCCGCGATCCGTCGGCGAGCTTTGAAACGCTGCGTGATCTGTATTTCAAGGATGAGGACAATCGAGTCGTTCTCGCCGTCATCTCGCCGAGATGCTTCGAGGCGGCCGCGCTGCAAACATTGATGATCCTGTACGAGGGCACCTATTCCGGAAGGCTTGAGCCCTGGCGGCACTATGTGCCGCTGAAAAAGGATCATTCCAACATGGCCGAGGTCATGGAGGTGCTGCGCGATCCCGTGCGGGCGCAGGAGATTGTCGATCGGGCCTATCGTGAGGTTGCGCTCAATCCCGACAACAGCTTCGAGGCAATGGTCCGGCAGGTCGATCGCGCTATCGACCGTCGATATCACCCTGAAATGGCGGCAACGAAACGGTGCTATGCCGAAGGCGAGCTTGTCGCATTGGTCGCGCGCGAAAAGCGCCGTACGCGGCGACGGGAGCTGATGCAGAAAGTGATGCGGAAGGCGAAGCAGACGGTGCGCCACCGTCTGGTCGTCATCGCGAAGGTGGTTGCAGCGAATGGGGTCATCCATGTGGCGCGTTTGACGCCGGGTCCACTCCGTCGTTGGGCGAAACGGATCGTTTTGAGGCACACGAGAATTCGTCGGCTGATCGGGATTGATGCGTGACAGTTGCAGTCTCACGCTGCCGGATGCAGGGTTAATCTTCGATCGTGCGCATCCTTATCCTGCACGAACTTGACGATCTTGGCTCGGCGCGGCGTACGTCGATCAATCACGCGTTCGCACTCGTCAAATATGCTCCTGAGCACGAATACACACTGCATAGCGCACGCCAGCCCGTCACCGCCCGTCTTCGCGAACAGGCCTTCGACGCGATCATTCTCGACACCACGTTTCTGTGCTGGAGATGGGCGAGGCCGAAATCGCTGTGGCTGGATCGGCTCCTCGATGGCTACGATTTCATCGCGAAGTCGGATGCCGTCAAGGTGGCGCTGCCCCAGGACGAGTACGACCACGCCGAA
Organism: Bradyrhizobium sp. th-b2; assembly: GCF_000426785.1. NCBI lineage: Bacteria > Pseudomonadati > Pseudomonadota > Alphaproteobacteria > Hyphomicrobiales > Nitrobacteraceae > Bradyrhizobium > Bradyrhizobium sp. th-b2. Next base: position 30,397 of record NZ_AUGA01000008.1, on the reverse strand, counting down.
ATACTCGACAACTGGCTTTCGGACTGGAAGGTCGATCTCATCTATTCCGTCTGCTACGACCATCATGCGGAGTTCTATCCTCGCGCGGGGAAGCATGCCCGGGTGCTCGAGGCGCTGACGGGATATGTTGACGACGCCGACATCGGCCTGATGCAGCGCTTTGCCGTCCCGTTCAAGGACAGGGAGATCGACGTCGGTTACAGGGCCAGGGCGCTGCCCGCCTATTTCGGAAGAATTGGCCAGGTGAAGACCGAATTGGGCGATCGCTTCCGCTCCAGCATGGCGGATCGCCGGCTGAAGCTGGATATCTCGACGCAGGCGCGCGACGCCCTCGTTGGCGACGCCTGGCTCCAGTTTCTGGGCAACAGCAAGTTCACCCTGGGCTGCGAGAGCGGAAGTTCGCTGCTGGACGCCAGGGGGGAGATCAGGGAGTGCGTCGAGCGGCAGCTGCAGCGCAGCCCAGCGGCCAGCTTTGAGGAATTGGAGCAGACCTGCTTTCCAGGTCAGGATATGAAGAACGTCTATACCGCCGCTGGTCCGCGTCTGTTCGAGGCGGCGATTGCGCGGTCCTGTCAGATACTGACGCCCGGCAATTACGCCGGTGCCCTGAAGGCGGGTGAGCACTACATCGCGCTCGCGCCGGATTGCTCGAATGTCGAAGACGTCTATGAGCAGATGCAGGACGAGGACGCCAATATGGCGCGGATCGAGGCCTGTTACCGTGCCTTGGTCGAGGATCCGAAGTTCCGCTATAGGAATTTCGTGGCAGGTCTGCTAGCGGAAGTTCGTGATGCGGCGGTCAGGAAGGGCCGACGACTCCCTGATTGCGGTACCTCAACCGGTACGGTAACAGACGAGCTTGCCTTACGGGAATCGTTTACCCGCGCCGTTCTTCGCGCGCATCAGCATCACATCGAGGATGTGAAGGAAATCAGGTTGCTACCCAATTTCCTTCACGCAGTTGTCGTTACGCTTGTCCGCCAGATGCTGTCACTCGCGCGTAGAATTCGCGGATAGCTTTAGTGTCTTTGCAGCGATCTTGAATATCGAGGTTCTCTGAATTCATGTGTGGCATTGCAGGATTTGCATCTCTGTCCGGTCATCCCGTCGCAAGGCGCGTCGCGTCGCTCAACGCGATGAGCAGCTTGATTGCGCATCGCGGGCCCGATGGTTCAGGGCAATGGAGCGACGACGCCGGAAGCGTCGGGCTGGTCCACCGTCGGCTTGCGATCATTGATTTGACGCCTGCCGGCGCCCAGCCCATGAAGGGGGCGAACGGCACCGTGATTTCCTACAACGGGGAAATCTACAACTTCGTCGAACTTCGCGAACAGCTTTCGGACGGCTGGACGTTCCAGTCCCATTCGGACACGGAGGTGATCCTCGCCGCCTACGCCAAATGGGGCGAGCGCTGCGTCGATCATCTGCGCGGGATGTTCGCCTTTGCGATCTGGGACGAGAGAAACAAGAAGCTGTTTGCTGCTCGCGATCGGTTCGGGATCAAGCCGTTCTACTATACGGTGCAACAGGGGGTCTTCTACTTCGCATCCGAAGCCAAGGCCCTGCTGCCGTTCTTGAGCGACATCGAAACCGACGCCGATGCGCTGAGCGAGTATCTCACGTTTCAGTACACGATCGGCAAGAAGACCCTGTTCAAGGGGATATCAGCCCTGCTGCCCGGCCATCTGCTTCGGCTCGCGGGCGGCGACGTCATGACGTCCCGGTACTGGGACGTGCAGTACGATGTCGATTTCGATCGCAGTCCCGCCTATTTCGAGCGGCGCTTCACCGAACTGCTGTCGGACTCGATGCAGGTGCATCTGCGCTCCGACGTTCCGGTCGGCGGCTACGTGTCGGGCGGTCTCGACTCCAGCCTCGTTGCGCTGATGGCTTCCAAACTGGACCACCGCAGCCGGGACGCATTCCACGGCCGCTTTCTCGAATTTCCAGGCTATGACGAGAGCGGCTACGCCAAGACGGTGACCGATCTGGCTGATATGTCGCTCCACATGGTCGACATCACGGCCGCCGACTTCCGCAACAGCATCGGCGACGTGATCTACCATCTGGACTTCCCGGTCGCCGGACCGGGGTCGTTTCCGCAATACATGGTGTCCGCGCTCGCGGCGAAGAACGTCAAGGTCGTGCTCGGCGGGCAGGGCGGCGACGAGCTGCTCGGCGGCTATGCGCGGTATCTGGTCGCCTATTTCGAGCAATGCATCAAGGCGGCGATCGACGGCACCTACCAGAGTGGTCACTACGTGGTCACGATCGAGTCGATCGTGCCCAATCTCGGTCTGCTGCGCGAATACAAGCCGATGATCAAGGAGTTCTGGCGCGATGGCCTGTTCGCGGATCTTGATCGCCGGTACTTCCGCCTGGTCGATCGTTCGACCGACATGGTCGGTGAGGTCGATTGGGGCGCGCTGAACAAGGAGGGGGTGTTCGAGTCCTTCCGCGCGATCTTCAACAACCAGGACAATGTGCGGAAGGAAGCCTATTTCGACAAGATGACCCACTTCGACTTCAAGTGCCTGTTGCCGGCGCTGCTTCACGTCGAGGACCGCATGAGCATGGCGCACGGCCTGGAGAGCCGCGTGCCGTTGCTGGATCATCCCCTTGTGGAGTTTCTCGCTACCGTGCCGGCCGACGTGAAGTTCATGGGCGGGCAGATGAAGCAGCTCATGAAGACGGCTTATCGCGACACCCTGCCGAAGGCACTGCTGCAGCGGCGCGACAAGATGGGTTTCCCGGTGCCGCTGAAGGAATGGTTCGACGGCGAGCTCAAGGACTTTGTCCTTGATATCTTTGGTGAACAGCGTTCGAAGCATCGCCCGTTCTTCAACAGCGATGTCGTGCTCTCCAGCTTTGGCGAGCAATCCCGCTTCTCCCGAAAGACGTGGGGTCTTCTCAGTCTGGAACTCTGGCACCAACGGTTTCATGACCGGGCGGCCGAGTTCCGCGCGATGGTCAGTGCTTAAACTTCTCAATCTGGATGGTGGCTATGAAGATATTTGTAACCGGCGGAGCCGGGCAAGTCGGATCAACGGTTATCGATATGCTGCTGTCGCGCGGTGATACGGTGGTTGCGATCGACAATTATGCGACCGGCAGAGCCGACAACCTCACCGAGCACGCCAATCTGACCCTGGTCGAGGACACGATTGCGAATGCTGCGGTGGTCGATCAGCTGTTCTCCGACTTCCGGCCTGAGGTCGTGATCCATACCGCGGCGTCCTACAAGGATCCGGAGGACTGGAGCAGCGATGCATTGGTGAACGCGGTCGGCACCGCCAACATCGCGAAGGCCTGCAAGACCTTCGGCGTATCCCGTCTGATCTACTTCCAGACGGCTCTCTGCTACGGCACCAAGCCGCTGCAGTCGCCGATCCCGCTTGACCATCCCATCAACCCGGTCAATTCCAGCTACGCCATCTCGAAGACGGCCGGCGAGCACTACGTGCAGTTCTCCGGGGTCGAATGGGTGACGTTCCGCCTTGCCAACGTGATCGGGCCGCGAAACGTGTCCGGGCCGCTGCCGATCTTCTACGGGCGGCTGGCCAAGGGACAGAAGTGCTTCGTCACCCCGGCGCGCCGCGACTTCTGCTACGCGGGTGATCTTGCGCGCGTCGTCGTCAAGGCCTCCGATGGTGTTGGCCGCGGCACCTATCACTTCTCTTCGGGCAAGGATGTCGCCATCAAGGAGCTCTACGATTCCGTGGTGCGGGCGATGAAGATCAATGATTACCCGGAGCCGGAAGTGAAGCCGCTCGGCCCGGACGATGCGCCTTCGATCCTCCTCGACCCGTCACGGACGTTCCAGGACTTCGGCGCCGTCGAGTTCACCTCGCTCGACGAGATTGCCCGTCTGTCCGTTGAACGCTGGGAGAGGGAAGGCGTCGTCGGCGGCTACACGCACCTGAAGGAAGCGCGTGCGGAAATCCGCACCTGATCGGAACCACGAGATGCGCATCATCATCACCGGCGGCGCGGGCTGCCTCGGCTCGAACCTGATCGAGCATTGGTTGCCGCAAGGCCACGAGATTCTCGTCATCGACAATTTCGCCACTGGCAAGCGCGAGGTTGTTCCGGCGCTTCCCGGCCTGACCTTGATTGAAGGTTCGATCGCCGATCGGGATCTCGTTGCTTCGGCATTCGAGAAGTTTCGACCGACGCATGTCGTGCATTCGGCGGCTTCCTACAAGGATCCGGCGAACTGGCGCGAAGACATCGCAACCAACGTCGATGGCACCGCGAACGTGATCGACGCGGCGCGGGCCGCCGGCGCGGGCCGCATCCTGAACTTCCAGACCGTGCTGTGTTACGGCCGGCCGGAAAGCACGCCAATCCCGGTCGAGCATCCGCTGCGGCCGTTCACCAGCTATGGCATCTCGAAGGTTGCCGGCGAGCAGTACCTGGCGATGAGCGGTCTACCTTACGTGTCGCTGCGGCTAGCCAACGTGACCGGGCCGCGTCTGGCGATCGGTCCGATCCCGACCTTCTACAAGCGCTTGAAGGCCGGGCAGGGTTGCTTCTGCAGCGACGCGCAGCGCGATTTCCTCGACATGTCCGACTTCCTGGCCGCGGTGGATCTCGCGATGGCCGAGCAGGCGCCGACCGGCGTCTTCAACGTGTCGAGCGGGATCGGTCACTCGATCAAGGAAATCTACGACCTCGTGCGGTCCCACCTCGGACTGCCGGCCGATCCTGATGTGAAGGTGGTGCCGGTCGGTGATGACGACGTGCCGTCCGTCGTTCCCGATCCGAGCAGGACCCGTGCGGTTCTCGGGTGGCAAGCCAAGGTGCCGTTCGATGAGGCCATCCGGCGCCTGCTTGCGTGGTACGACGCCTATGGCGTGAGCGATGTCTATAGTCACCTGGCGGCACCAAAGAGCTGATCATGAAGTCATTTAACGGATCGACCATTCTCGTCGTCGGCGGAGCCGGGTTCGTCGGCTCAAATCTCGTGCGGCTGCTGCTCGAGCAGTCGCCGGCCAAGGTCATTGTCGTCGACAATTTGCTGTCGGCCGATGCCTCGAACGTGCCGCCTGATCCCCGGATCCAGTTCGTGCCGCGTCCGATCACCGAAGACGCCGTGCTGGCCGCGTTGCCGGAAGATCTCGACGTTGCCTTCCATCTTGCGTGCTTCCACGGCAACCAGTCATCGATCGCCGACCCACTGGCGGATCATGACAACAACACGCTGACCAGCCTGAAGCTGTTCGAAAGGCTCAAGGACATCCGCTCGCTGCAAAAGGTGGTGTACGCCGCGGCTGGCTGTGCAGTGGCCGAGAAGACCTTTGACGGCGCCTCGGCGACGACAGAGGACGCTCCGGTCTCGCTGTTTCACGACAGTCCCTATTCGATCTCCAAGCTGATTGGGGAGATGTACGGCAACTACTACTTCACCCGGTACAAGCTGCCCTTCGTGAAGGCGCGGTTCCAGAACGTCTACGGGCCAGGCGAAATACTGGGGGCCGGCCGCTGGCGCGGCACCGTTCACACGGTTTGGCGCAATGTCACCCCGACCTTCATCTGGAAGGCGCTGCATGGCGAAGCTCTTCCGGTCGAGAATGGCGGGATCGCGTCGCGCGACTTCATCTTCGTGGAAGACATGGCGCGGGGACTGATGGCGTGCGCCCTCGGCGGTGAGCCCGGCGAAATCTACAATCTGGCGTCGGGTGTCGAGACCAGCATCCTTGATCTGGCGAAGCGGGTGAATGCGATCGCCGGCAACCAGACCCCGATTGCGCTCACGCCGGCGCGTGATTGGGACCGGTCGGGTCAGCGCTTCGGCGATCCGGGGAAGGCGCGCGAAAAGCTCGGCTTCGTCGCGAGCGTCGCGCATGAGGATGGCCTCAAGCGGACCATCGCGTGGACCCGGGAAAACCGTGACCGCATCCTTGGCTGCATGCGCAATCACGTTGCACATGTGGCCGACGTCGCGAAGTATTCCTGATGTCGATCAAGATCCTCACTGTGGTCGGTGCGCGGCCGCAGTTCATCAAGGCCGCAGCGGTCAGCCGAGCCATTCGCGAAACGGATGGACTGACGGAGGTGATGATTCACACCGGTCAGCATTTCGATGCGAACATGTCCGATCTGTTCTTCGAGGAATTGGCGATCCCGAAGCCGAAACATCATCTGGACATCAATGGCGGCGGTCACGGCGACATGACCGGGCGGATGCTGATGGAAATCGAGCCGATCCTGCTTGCCGAAAAGCCGGACTGGGTCGTCGTCTACGGCGACACCAATTCGACGCTGGCCGGCTCGCTGGCGGCGGCCAAGATTCACATTCCGGTCGCCCATGTCGAAGCCGGGCTGCGTTCCTTCAACCGGCGCATGCCCGAAGAGCTGAACCGGATTGTGACGGATCATCTCTCGACGCTTCACCTCTGTCCTACCGCAACCGCAATCGCGAACCTTGCGGCTGAGGGCGTGGTCAAGGGCGTGCACCACGTCGGCGATGTGATGTACGACGCCACGCTGTTCGCTCTGGAGAAGGCCGAGGTCAGCTCCACGATCCTGAACGAACTGGGGCTGCAACCCGGGCAATACGCGCTTGCCACCGTGCACCGCGCTGAGAACACCGACGATCCGGCGCGGCTCCGCGATGTCGTTCAATTCCTGCTGGAGCAGTCGCGCGGGCGCACCGTGGTCCTGCCGTTGCATCCGCGCACCCGGGGCGCCGCCTCGCGGCTGGGCGTGAGCCTGGAAGGGCTGCGCATCATTGACCCGGTCGGTTATCTCGACATGGCGAAGCTGCTGCACCACGCGACCGAAGTGTACACGGACTCCGGCGGCCTGCAGAAGGAAGCCTACTTTCATCGCGTGCCGTGCGTGACGTTGCGCGACGAAACGGAGTGGACCGAGACGGTCGCAAACGGCTGGAACCGGCTCTGGAAGGGACCGGCACATCTGGCGCGGAACGACATCACCGACTACGGCCAGGGACGGGCAGCTTTCGAGATCGCGGAACTGCTGCGGGACCAGGCCCCATTGCGGGCAGCAAGTTGAGGTCCTTGCCGACGGGCTTGGTGCCCGTGGGCCAGCTGGCGGTTGTCCAGCGTCTCCAACAATCATCCTGACCTTGCCGCGCGCGCGGTCCTGTCCGCTCGCAGTGAAGCGTCAACTCCAGTCGAGCTTGCCAGCGGGCGCACGTAATGTGACGGCACGACGTCGACATTTCGATGCATCGTGCCGCTACGCTGGCCGCGATTGCGGCCGAGGATCTCAATGTGCTGGGGCGGCGTCAGCGGCCGTCGAGGGGTTGAAGAGCCATGGCGGCCCACCGCTTTTGGGCTTGTCGGACTGGTACGGGGCGTCTATGCAACCATCTCGCCAAAGGCTCCCTACCTTGCGGATTTTATTCAGCACGCTGATTTGAACACAACCACACCTACGAGCGTTAGACATGAATTCCGAACTGATCGAAAAGCTGGACCGCAAGACTGCCAGGATTGGTATCGTGGGCCTCGGTTACGTCGGCCTGCCGCTCATGCTTCGCTACAGCGAGGTGGGCTACAAGGTCATTGGCTTTGATATCGACCAGACCAAGGTCGATGCGCTTCGCGACGGCCAGTCCTATATCGAACATATCTCGAGCGCGAGCATCAAGCGGGCGACGGAGCTCGGCTTCGAGCCGACCACGGATTTCTCGCGGGCGCGAGAGGTCGACGCGCTCATCCTCTGCGTTCCGACCCCGCTCAACAAATATCGCGAACCCGATCTCAGCTTCGTGCTGAACACCACGGAATCGCTGCTGCCATATCTCCACAAGGGGATGGTGCTGTCGCTCGAAAGCACGACCTATCCCGGCACGACCGAGGAGGAACTGAAGCCGCGCATCGAAAAGTGCGGCTTCAGCGTCGGCACCGATATTTTCCTGGTGTTCTCGCCGGAACGCGAAGATCCCGGCAACCAGAACTTCTCGACCCGGTCGATCCCGAAGGTCTGCGGTGGCTGCACGCCCGCGTGCCTCGAGGCCGGCATCGCCCTCTATCGTCAGGTGATCGACAAGGTCGTTCCGGTGAGCTCGACACAGGCTGCCGAGCTGACCAAGCTGCTGGAGAACATCCATCGTTCGGTGAACATCGGCCTCGTCAACGAAATGAAGATGGTCGCCGACAAGATGGGGATCGACATTCACGAGGTGATCCGCGCGGCAGCAACCAAGCCGTTCGGATTTGTGCCGTACTATCCCGGTCCCGGCATCGGCGGGCACTGCATTCCGATCGACCCGTTCTACCTGACCTGGAAGGCGCGGGAATACGGCATGCATACACGTTTCATCGAGCTCGCTGGCGAGATCAATTCCTCGATGCCCGATTACGTGGTGTCGAAGATCTCGCTGGCGCTCAATCAGAGGCACAAGTCGATCAGCGGCAGCTCGATCCTGGTCCTCGGCATTGCCTACAAGAAGAACGTCGACGACGTTCGCGAGTCGCCTTCCGTGCTGCTGATGGAGAAGCTTCGCGATCTCGGCGCCAAGGTCGCCTACAGCGATCCGCACGTTCCCGCGTTCCCGAAGATGCGGGCGCATTCGTTCGACCTGGCGAGTGTCGCGCTCACCGAGGCCAATCTGCGGCGCTTCGATTGCGTCCTGCTAGCGACCGACCACGACAAGTTCGACTACCAGCTGCTCGGCGCGCACGCGCCGCTGCTTGTCGACTGTCGCGGCAAGTTCCCTGAGCCGGCAGACAATATCATTCGCGCGTAGACGATATCATTCGCGCACAGGCGATCTCGTCGCGGCGCCGGCTATCTCGCCCACCCCGTGCCCTTTCGGGTGAGACGGGTTCGAAAGCGGCGCGCTAGCCGGCGCTTGCGCCTTGTAACTGTCCGCCCGGCGCGGTCGTTGACGCTGCCGTCTGCTCGAAGGCCGACCGCGGCGTAACGTACCAGAGCAGAAAAAGCAGGCCGGTGCCGTTGGTCAGCAAGGCCGTCGAAAGCGGTACATTGAGCAGAACGTGCGGCAGGACCCCGGCGGATAGCAGCACAAGTCGCGGGGGCAGGCCTGCCGACAGGCGATTGCCAAGCGCGATGATCAGGCCGCAACCGAGCGCGGACAGCGGCGCGAGCACGAGGCCGACCGACGCGATTCCCTCGGTGGCGAACAGCGAGGCATTGAAGGCGCCGAGATCGTAGGCCTTGGCCATGACGGCCCATATCGGTTCGTCGTAGGCGCATGCAGCCACGAGCTTCACGACGTTGATCTGGCAGAAATGGGTCAGCGGATGGGCTGAGAAGTAGTTGTTGTAGACCTCGAGGGCGAGCGACGGGATTGCGATCATCCTGTTGTTGACGGTGCCGAAATAGACCATCCCGGGTCTGAACGGAATCACGCCGGTCTTGACCAGAAAGACCACGGCAACGCCGACGAAGACAGGCAGGAATAGCGAGAGGATCGTCGTAAGTCGCACCTCGGCCAGTTTGCAGATGAGCGCGAGAAGCAGCAGCCAGAACGGAGCGAACAGCGCCATCTTGGTCAGCATGATCGGGTAGAACAGAACCATCAGGACCAGAGTGATCGCTGCCTGCCAGTTCCGCTTGCTGACGACGAAGCACGCGAAGGCGAAAGGCAACAGGGCGTTCGAGGCGATCGAGGTTGCGTATCGAAGGAAGCCGGGAAACTCGATCTCCGCGCGATATTTGTACATCTCGGAGAGATCCACCAGCTTGAGGTGGTACAGAGCGCCGATGCCGACGATTGCGGCCGAGGCGATCAGGATGACGGAAGGCATCATGTGAAAGGCGCGTGCCGGCATGACGATCGCCTGCCGCACAGGCGCGGTGATGAACAATGCAGGGGCAAGGAATGCAAATCCTGAAAGCACGATCGAGACAAGTGCCAGGCGGTGATCGTAATCAAGTAGCGAAAATTCGATCAGCCAGAGATATCCCAGGATCATCATGTAGAAGTAGAAGCCGACGAGATAGCCAAAGCTGAAGCGTACGATCGCGAACAGGATGACGACGGGGCTGAGCGCCAGCACATTCAGGATGGCAGCTGTGACGTGCGTCTGGTCGATACCGGTGACACCCGGAAACGTATCGACGGCCGTGATGAAGTAGAGCGAAACGCAACACACCACGATGTGGGCATAGGCGAGCAGGGCAAGTTTGGCCTGGAGCCAACCAAGCTCTAGCTGAGTGATCCGATCGTTCATTCTCGCTCACCGCCGTATCGGGCTGTACGTTTGGACTGTTCCATTTGCTGGTCATCGCGCCAGGCCGACTGGGCCCCCACGATCGCCAGACGATGGCACCGTCCTGGGCCTAGTGACTTGGGCCTAGGGACATGACACGGCGCCGATAAGACGACAAGAATATGCTTGTATTTTATTCCATTGTTCCTGCCCAATGGCGTGAATGCCGCCCGCTGGAATCGTGCCGCGCGTTTGCCGAACCGACGGCCTCTGGTACACTGTCTGGATAATTGCACAGGCGGGATTGGATGAAGGGTATCATTCTTGCTGGTGGCACCGGGTCTCGGCTTTACCCGGTGACGATTGTCGTGTCGAAGCAGCTCTTGCCGATTTTCGACAAGCCCATGATCTATTACCCGCTCTCGACCTTGATGCTGAGTGGCATCAGGGAGATTCTGATTATCTCCACACCCCAGGATCAGCCGTTGTTTCGCCGGTTGCTGGGTGACGGCTCGGACTTCGGTCTCAAGCTGGAATACGCAGGCCAGGACCAACCTCGGGGGCTGGCCGATGCCTTCATTGTCGGGCGTGATTTCGTTGGCAAGGACAACGTCGCCCTGGTCCTCGGCGACAATTTGTTCTTCGGTCATGGGTTGCCGGAGATATTGAACCGCGCCAGCGCGCGAGCTTCGGGAGCGACTATCTTTGGTTATGTCACCAAGCGTCCCCAGGACTACGGTGTGGTCCAACTCGATGGGGATGGACGGGCGATTTCGATCGAGGAAAAGCCGCGTCTGCCGAAATCCAATCTCGCCGTGACGGGCCTATACTTCTACGACAATGACGTGCTCGAGATTGCGTCCTCCATCAAGCCCTCGACGAGAGGCGAACTCGAGATCACCGACGTCAATCGCGCCTACATGGAGCGCGGTGAACTGCATGTCGAGATTTTGGGGCGCGGCTTCGCGTGGCTGGACACCGGGACCCATGCCTCCCTGGTCGAGGCCAGTCATTTCGTGCAGGTCCTCGAGCAGCGCCAGGGCCTGCGGATCGCGTGTCCGGAAGAGATCGCGCTGAGGCTCGGCTACATCTCCCTTGACGCCTTTCGCAGCGTTGCGGAGCGGAATGCGAAGAGCAGCTATGGCGAGTATCTTTTGTCGATCTATGATAGCTTTGCCAATTCGAAGCGGTCGCACTGAGGTCGGCGCCAGTGGTGCCTAACAAAGCAACGATCTTTGTCACCGGAGGAGCCGGCTTCATTGGCTCTGCCGTTGTTCGGCGGTTGCTGAATTGCACTGACGCCTCGATCATCAATGTCGACAAGATGACGTACGCGTCCAGCCTTCACTCGATTCCGTCGGAGTTAAGCAGCGAACGCTATGCTCTCTCGAGAACGGATATCTGCGACAGTCCGGGCTTGCGCAGTCTGTTCGATCTCTACCGGCCTCGGGCCGTGATGCATCTTGCTGCGGAAAGCCATGTCGATCGCTCGATCGACGCGCCCAGCGATTTCATCCAGACCAATGTTGTCGGCACCTTCACGCTGCTGCAGGAGTCCCTGCGTTACTGGCGGGCCTTGGAGCCCGCGGAGCGCGACGCGTTCCGGCTCGTTCATGTCTCGACGGACGAGGTGTTTGGCACGCTGGGTGCGGATGGCCATTTCGTGGAAACAAGCCCGTATGCGCCAAACTCACCTTATTCTGCCAGCAAGGCCGCTTCCGATCATCTCGTGCGTGCGTGGTACGAGACCTACGAACTGCCGACCGTGGTGACAAATTGTTCCAACAACTACGGACCCTATCAATTTCCTGAGAAGCTGATCCCTCACATGATCATCAGGGGATTGGCCGATGAGGCGCTACCTGTCTACGGTGATGGTCAGCACATCCGTGACTGGCTGTATGTCGAGGACCATGCGGAGGCGCTGATCCGTATTCTTCACCACGGGAACGTGGGGGAGACCTACAATATCGGCGGCAGGAGCGAACGCACCAATCTCGAGGTCGTGGAACTGCTCTGTACGCTGCTCGATGAGGCCAAGGGGGCCGAGACCGGCGCGCACAAGCGCCTGATCTCGTTCGTGAGGGACCGCCCCGGTCACGATCGCCGCTACGCCATCGACCCGTCCAAGATCGAACGAGAACTCGGCTGGAGCCCGCAGGAGAGCTTTGAGGCTGGCATCAGGAAGACGGTATATTGGTACCTTGATAACAAGCCCTGGTGGGAAGAGATTCTTCGGCGAGGATACCAGGCCCAGCGGTTGGGATAGCCGACGCCCTTCCAGGCCCGCGGGGCTTTGGTTGATGCTTGGCGGCTCCTGAAGCGCCTCAGACGTTCCCTGGCGAGAGCGGAGACCGAGGTCGTCGCGCCGGTTGTTCCGGCTGAATTGCGACTGTCGCTGCGCTGACGGGATTGGCCCGCTCGCGGCACGCAGTCGGTCTGCCGACAGCGAAATTGAAGCAGAAATCGGGGCCGAATCAGATGTTGGCAGGACGAGCAATACCGGATATTCGGCGTCGGATGCGTCGAAACACACTATTTGGCTGAAGCAGGTAAGGGCCGCTATGACTGACACTCAACAGGCGATCGACGCCGCCAATGCGGCGTTCTGGGACGAACTGTGCGGCTCAGCGGCAGCCCGCGCGTGGGGCATCACCGATTCCTCGATGGAGTCGTTGCGGCGCTACGACGAGAATTATTTCCACTTCTATCCGTATCTCGAGAAATACATCGACTGGAAGGCGATGCGCGGCAAGCGCGTGCTCGAGATCGGGCTCGGTTACGGCAGCGTCTCGCAGAAGATCGCGGAGAGTGGCGCCGACTTCACTGGCCTCGATATCGCGGCGAATCCGGTCACGATGGTCAATCACCGGATCAAGCAGAGCGGGCTGAACGGCAGGGCCGTTCAAGGCAGCATTCTCAGCAACTCGCTTCCCGACAATTCGTTCGACGCGGTTGTCGCGATTGGTTGTCTGCATCATACCGGCAACCTCGCCGCTGCAATTGCGGCCTGCCGCCGGCTTCTGGTGCCAGGCGGACGCCTCGTCGGCATGGTCTACTATGCCTACTCCTACCGGCAGTTCGTGCTCGAGCCGAAACGCGCGCTTCGCTATATGCTGCGTGAACTCGGCGGCTATCGCGGAACCTTCCGCGACGGTGAAACCGCCGCCTACGATAAAACGCAGGACGGTTCGCTGGCGCCGGCGACCGAATTCATCTCGGCCAGGTCGTTGCGGAAGATCTGCGCGGGATACTCGAATTTTCAGGCGGTCCCGGAGAACGCCGATCAGGAACGGCCATTTAAGCTCTGGAAGCGTCCCCAACTCCTTGCCTCGCCGATCCCGCGGTATTGCGGACTGGACATTTATTGGAGCTGCAACAAGTCGGGCGCGTGAGATCGCTACTTGCTGTTTTTGGCCCGCACATTTCGCGGCCTATCGGTTATGGCAGGCTCGAAGCATGACGCCGCGGGCCGTGCCGCTGGATCGGCCCATACGCCTTGCCTAATCCCAAGTTTTCTGGGTAATGGACGTTACCGTGCGGCTTGCAAGGCCGCTTGTTCCCTCGGCTGTTCGGCTGGCTGCAACGGTCGGCCGCGAGACAAGACAGGGCCTGTTGCATGATCAGATTTGGCCTGCTCGGGTGCGGGCGTATCGCCAAGCGTCATTCCGATCTCCTGGGTGGCAATCACATCGAGGGAGCAAGCCTGGTTGCAGTCTGCGATCCGGTTCGTGCCCGCGCCGATGCGGTTGCCGCGAAGTTCGGGGTTGCGGCCCATGACGACATGGACGAATTCTTGGGCCGCAAGGATATCGACGCTGTCGCTGTGCTGACGCCGAGCGGGCTGCATCCCGCGCATGTCATCGCCTGTGCCAGGGCCGGCAAGCATGTTGTGGTCGAGAAGCCGATGGCGCTGCGGCTGCAGGACGCCGACGACATGATCCGGGCCTGCGATCAGGCTGGTGTCAAGATGTTCATCGTCAAGCAGAACCGCTTCAACGTGCCGGTGGTCAAGGCGCGCGAGGCGCTCGATGCCGGCCGCTTCGGCAAGCTCATCCTGGGGACGGTCCGGGTGCGCTGGTGCCGTGACCAGGCCTATTACGATCAGGACCAATGGCGCGGCACCTGGGCCTATGACGGCGGCGTGCTGACCAACCAGGCGAGCCACCATGTCGATATGCTGGAGTGGTTCTTCGGCGATGTGGTGAGCGTGCATGCCCGCGCGGCGACGGCGCTGGCCAAGATCGAAACCGAGGACACGGCTGTCGCAACGCTGAAGTTCCGCAACGGCGCGCTCGGGATCATCGAGGCGACCACGGCGGCGCGTCCGACCGATCTCGAGGGGTCGCTGTCGATCCTGGGCGAGAAGGGCACCGTCGAGATTTCCGGTTTCGCGGTCAACCAGATCCGGCACTGGCGCTTTGTCGATGAGCTGCCGTCGGACAAGGACGTCGTGGAGAAGTTCTCGGTCAACCCGCCGAACGTGTACGGCTTCGGCCATCAGGCCTACTATCACCATGTGGTCGATTGCCTGGAAAACCAGCGCGCCGCGCTGGTCGACGGGCTCGAGGGCCGCAAGAGCCTGGAGCTGATCTCGGCGCTCTATGAGTCGATCGAGACCGGCGAGGAAGTGGCGCTGCGCTTCACGCCGCGCTTGAGCCGGTTGGGTGTCGTTTCGTGAACCGGCCGGAAGTGCATCAGGCCAGCGTGCGCGATGTCGCGTTCGGCGAACGCGTCAAGATCGTCGAGCCCTGCAACCTTTATGGCTGCACGCTCGGTGACGACTGCTTCGTCGGTCCCTTCACCGAAATCCAGAAGGGTGTGGTGGTCGGAGCGCGCACCCGCGTGCAATCGCATGCCTTCGTCTGCGAACTCGTCACGATCGGCGAGGACTGCTTCGTCGGGCACGGTGTGATGTTCGTCAACGACACGTTCGCAACCGGCGGCCCTGCGCGCGGACGCAAAGAGCTGTGGCGCGAGACGGTGATCGGCAACCGGGTGTCGATCGGCTCCAATGCCACGATCATGCCGGTCCGGATCGCCGATGACGTCGTCATCGGCGCAGGATCGGTGGTGACCAAGGACATCACGACGCCCGGCACCTATGCCGGCAATCCGGCGCGCCGGCTGCTGGCGAGCCAATAGGGGATATCCGATGCCGGTGCCGTATGCCGATCTGCAACTGCAATACCAGTCCATTAAGGACGAGATCGATGCGGCGATCGCCGACGTCATCCGCGACAACGCCTTTATACGCGGCAACTATGTCGACCGCTTCGAGCGTGAGTTTGCCGCGGCTGCCGAGGTCGCCCATTGCGTATCCTGCGCCAACGGCACCGATGCGCTTTACCTCGCGATCCGCGCGCTAACGGTAAAGCCCGGCGACGAGGTGATCACGACGGCGCATTCGTGGATATCGACCGCGGCGATGATAACCCATTCCGGCGCAACGGTCGTGTTCTGCGACACCGATGACGCGACGTTCACGATCGATCCGGCCGCGATCGAGGCCGCGATCACGCCGCGCACCGTCGGCATCATCCCGGTGCATCTGTACGGTCAGCCGGCGGATATGGACGCCATCATGGCGATCGCGCAGAAGCACAAGCTCTGGGTGATCGAGGACTGCGCCCAGGCCCATCTCGCGCGCTACAAGGGCCGCATGGTCGGAACGTTCGGCGAGGCCGCGACCTATTCGTTCTATCCCGGCAAGAATCTCGGCGCAATGGGCGATGCGGGCGCGGTCGTCACCAACGATGCGGCGCTCGCGGAGCAGATGGCGATGCTCGCGCGTCATGGCGGACTGGTGAAGCACCAGCACCATGTCGAGGGTATCAACAGCCGGCTCGACGGCATGCAGGCCGCGATTCTTTCGGCCAAGCTGCCGCATCTCGAGGCGTGGACCGAGGCCCGTCAGGCCGCTGCCGAGGTCTACGATGCCGGCCTCAACCAGATCGAGGACGTCGTGGTGCCCGAGGTCGCGCCGGCGCGCAGCCATGTCTACCACCTCTACACGATCAGGCATCCGCGCCGCGACGCGCTTGCCGCCCATCTCAACGCCAATGGCGTGCAGACCGCGATCAACTATCCCACCGCGCTGCCATTCCTGCCGGCCTATGCGCGGTTCAATCACCGGCCGGAGCAATTCCCGAATGCCCATCGCGACCAGGGCCAGATCCTCTCGCTGCCGATCTTCGCCGAGATCACGCGCCAGCAGCAGGACGAGGTGATCAATCTCGTTCGCCGATTGTAGCGGCGCAGCCTTGACTTTTTCGCGAGCGCCGCGCGATAGCGAGTTAGCGAGCTAGATCGTTCCCGCATCTCTGCAACCACCACAGACCCCACGGCGCTCCTGTCGGATTAGCGCCGACGAATATCGTCACGTAGCCAAGTCCCTGGGGGCTACCGTCTCTCAAATGTCCCGAACGCGGACACAAGGGAACTAGCAACGGGATATGTTGAGGTTTCTAGCTCATGTCTGAACCAGCGATCGCCGCCCCCCCCACCATGTTTCCCGCATGGTGCGACGCTGTCGTGATGTTGACCTGGTCGGATTGGCATCTTGAGCCGCGCTCGAACCGCTTCCATTATGCGACCCGCTTCGCTCGGCATCTGCCCGTCTATTTCGTGCAAGCCGACAGCTTTGTTCAGGAAATCTCCAGCGAGAAAGTTTCGGGCCACAACATCGAAGTGGTGCATGTGGCCTCGCAGGACAGCGATTCCCGCGCCAAGGCCATTCAGGCCTTCCTGCGCACGCGCGGCGTCCGCAATCCACTGATGTGGATCTACAATCCCAATTTCGAGCGCCTCGTCGCGCTCTCCGGTGCACCAATGCGCATCTTCCATGCAACGGAGGACTATCTCGGGCAGAACGGGCCGCTGGCCAAATCGTTACGCGGTGTCGAACTGATTGAAGCAATCCGCAGAATAATCGCACAGTGCGACCTTGTCGTCGCCGTTTCCGACGGTGTCGCAGACAATTTTCGTGTGAATGGTCAATATAGCGGAGACATGATTGTCCTGCGTAATGGCTGCGATTTCAGCTTCTGGCAAGCAAGCGGTGCGGCTTTCGACGCCCCCAGCGAGGACGCTCCGAATATCGCGATCTTCCAGGGAAATCTCAATGGCCGGATTGACTATGATCTCTTGATTGAGCTCACGGAACGCATGCCGGATTGGACGTTCGAATTCTGCGGCCAGATCGCTCATGCTCCGCCGGGGTGGCAGACTCTCAGCGGCAGGCCCAATGTCCGTTATCTTGGTGTGCTTGAACCGCAAGCGATTGCCGACGCTGCCCGCGGCGCGCGTGTCGGCCTGATCCCCTTTGAACGGGCTGATTACATATGGCGGTCGTTGCCTCTCAAGGCCTATGAATATTTGGCTTGCGGCCTTCCAGTTGTCAGCGTGCCCATAGAAGAATTGCAGAAGCACCCGGAAATGTTTGCAATTGCCGGTGGTTCTGCCGCCTTTGAGGCTGCCATGCGCGAGCGGGCTGCCTCGCGCGCCGATCCGGAAATGATCAACAAGCGACTCGCGCATGCGAGGCGCGTTTCCTATGACGAGTGTTTTGAGCAGCTACTGTCGCGCATGGAAACAACCATGCGCACGATGGAAGGGCGGCGGCCGCGGCTCAATATCCTTGTCTTTTATGATGAGAGATCCGCTCACCTATCTAGTGTGCGATCCAGTCTCGACGCCTTCTCTTTGCATTCGTCCTGCCGAATGCATTTCATGAGTGGCACGGCGACTTGGGGGCCGACATTTGAACCGATCGACCTGCGGATGTTCGATGCAGTGATCATCCATGACAGCATCGACCTTTCGGCTCCACAGCATTTGGGGCATGATATTGCCGCGTCCATTGAGATCTATGATGGTCCAAAACTCCTCCTTTCGGGCAAAGAGCTCAAAAATACGGAACGGCTGCGCCGCTCGATCGAGCGCATGAGCATTGACTGCGTTTTTACTCGCGTTCCCGAGCCAAGCATCGCACGCGTCTATCCGCCGGACCGCTTCGGGATCGTCGATTTTCTACCGATGCGAGACGCTCCTGCGACCGAATCGAGCGCGGGCCACTATGTGCGCCGGACTGCCGAACGTGGGATTTCGCTGTGCAGCCGGTGGAGCAACCCGCCTTTGCTGGCCGGCAGGTCGGGATACGAAGCAAAATGGGCTGCACAGGAAACTGAAAGGTTAGCCGTCGAGTGCGGCCTAATCGTGGATTTCGCTGAGTATGGCTCCGGCACTCCGGCCAGTGAGTGGTATCAACTTCTTGGCTCCAGCCGGGCTATTTTCGTGGCCCCCCCCATATCGTTGCCGTTAGATGACAGCGGTGCCTTGGAGGACCTTGCCAGCCAACATCAAGCGATGTCACATACCGAATTCGCTCAGCGCTTCCTGTTACAACAGGATGAGCCGATCCGCTTGAATGAGGTCCCATCCGAGATTTTTGATGCCATTTCGACACGCACAGCGCTGGTGTTATTCGAAGGCAAATATGGGGACGTTTTGACGCCGGGTCGTCACTATCTTGCTCTCAAGAGCGATCTCTCGAATGCCGAGGACATATTCGAAAAGATCAAGGATGATGCTGTTATCTCTACAATGACCCAACAGGCCTATGAAGACATCATTGCTTCGGGGCGCCATAGCCTTAGGAGAGTCGTCGACGACGTTGACGATTACCTTCAAAAGCGCGCTCGAGGGCGCAAGCGGGCGACGCTTGTCACGCTTCCGATTTTTGCGGTGGCCGCGGGCCAGCAGATGCAGATTGCCCAACGCAAGGGCAGCCTGCGCGCGATCCTCGATCAAGTAATCCCGCCAGATGTTTTCACCCAGGACCAGATCTACAATCATCTGCTGCCGGCGGGCGCGCAGCTATTTCCGACGCCGCCTCCCGCGACGGAGGCGCAGATCGAGAAGGTGATGACGGCTCTTGAGGCCGTGGCTGCCGATTTGAAGGGTATGGGCGCGGCGGTTCAGCAGATCGTCGAGAGCCCGCGGCAGCCGTTCTGGTATCGCGGGGCTCAGGCCATGTGGCAAGCAGTACCTGCGTCCGTGCGATTGCGGCTGATCGAACGGATGCGCGCTCTGCGCGGCCAGTAGTAACCACGCTCGGCCCTTGCCCGTCGGCCTCCAAGGCAGGTTCTTCACATGTGCGGCATATTTGCTTCAATCGGCTTCGAGCCGCAACGCAGGGCTATCGACATTGTCGCCCATCGCGGGCCTGACGGATCCGGCTGGGAAACCTATGAGAGCTCGCGCGGCCCTGTGGCGCTCGGCCATCGCCGGCTGGCAATCATCGATCTGTCCGATCATGCACTCCAGCCCATGGCGGATGCGACCGGACGCTGGCATCTCACCTTCAATGGCGAAATTTATAATTATCGCGAATTGCGCGAGGAGTTGCGCTCGGCAGGCGCGCATTTCTCGACGGAGAGCGACAGTGAGGTGCTGCTTCAGGCGCTAATTGTCTGGGGCGAGGCAACGGCTCTTCCCAAGTTGCGCGGCATGTTCGCCTTCGTTCTCTGGGACAATGTCGAAAAACGCCTCATCGCCGCGCGCGACCGGTTCGGCATCAAGCCACTCTACTGGGTGGAGACGGCGCAGGGCGTCGCCTTCGCGTCCGAGATCAAGCAATTGCTGGAGCTGCGCCACATTGCCCGGAGCGTCAATTTTGCCCGCGTGCATGATTTTCTCTTGACGGGCATGGCCGATCATACATCCGAGACCATGTTCGCCGGCATCCGCCAGTTGCGCGGCGGCGAATGCGCGATGCTTGACGCATCAACCGCATCAATCCGCCGCAGCCCCGTTATCCGGGCCTGGTATGCCTATTCGACCGCGACGATTTCTATTGACGAGGGTGAAGCGGCGAAGCGTTTCAAGGCGCTGCTAACTGATGCGGTTTCGACCCATCTACGCTCGGATGTGCCGCTCGGCTCTTGCCTGTCGGGAGGACTCGATTCTTCCTCCATCGTTTGTCTGATGAGCGACATGCTCGGCTCGCGCAAGGGTGGACCCAAGGTTGAGACGGTCTCGGCTTGCTACGGCGAAAAGTCTGTCGATGAAAAGCCTTTCATGGATGAGGTGGTGCGCCATGCGGCCACCCAACCGCATTTCATCTACCCGCGCGTTGAAGAGGTTTTTGCCCGCGCCTCGGACATTGCATGGCATCAGGACGAGCCCTTTGGCTCGACATCGATCTTCGCCCAATGGTGCGTCTTCGAGGAGGCCAAGCGCGCCGGACTAAAGGTGATGCTCGACGGGCAAGGTGCGGACGAGCAGCTCGCGGGCTATCACGGCTGTTATTACTATTACCTCGACCGGCTGTCGAAGGATCGCCAGATTGGGGAATTGCTGGCCGTGATCTGGGATCGTCGTCGTAAGCATCGCACCCCGCTGCGCCAGCAGTTCGACCAGTTCGTGCGCCCACTCCTGTCCGAACGACTGCGTCGGCGCATTCCCGCCGCCCCACCAACAGGGCCAGTGGCGCGCCATTATGGCTGGTTGGACACCGATATTGTGGCCTCGGCCGGCAATCCTACCAGCGCCATGGCCACTGCGGTGGCCCCGTTCGGATTGGAAGTCCCGCATGACATCAAGAGCTTTTGCTTTGCAACAGCCTATGCATCCAATCTCCAGTTGCTGCTGCACTGGGAGGATCGCAATTCCATGGCCCATTCCATCGAGGCGCGGGTGCCTTTCGTCGATCATCCCCTGATCGAATTCTCCCTGTCGCTGGGGGACCAGCATAAGATGGTCCGCGGCACTACCAAGAAGGTCCTTCGGCGAGCGATGCGCCGCATTCTGCCCGACAAAATTACTGACCGGCACGACAAGTTGGGCTTTGCGACGCCTGAGGAAATCTGGTTCAAGGGCATCCTGCGAGAGCCGGTGATCGACGGCGTCGAGGCTACGCTGCGGCGCTTTCCAGGTCTGATGGATCCCGATGAGACCCGTGCCCTGGTGCGTGACTCTCTGGACGGCCGACGGCCTTTCGATTTCGCACCCTGGCGCATCGTGAGCCTTGGCCAGTGGGGCGAGCGCTTCGCGGTAAGCCTCTGAACCGCTGACAATGCCGGGGGCCTGTGCTAGGCATACCCCGCTCTGCGACCAATGAAAGTCGGGCGGCCAGGGTGCTGCGACGTGTCTATCGGGAGCGGTGGCAATGTGGGACATGGCAAGTAGCGCGGCGCTGGAGCGTCGGATGGTTGGGGGGCTTTGAGCACCCGCTCAAGGCATGAGCGTAGCGACGAAACAACAGAACTTGCAGAGGACTATACGTGGCGGGTTTTCATCACGGAACAATGCGATTCGAGCGTCCTTACCTGAAGATCGAAAATGACATTCCGGTCTTTGAGGAGAACGACGCCTATATCGAGAACTATGACCGGATCGCGTCCGATCACCTGGAAGGCTTGCGCCGAACCGGCTCGAATCCCTTCATGAGCGAGAAGCAGATTCAGGAGACTATCCAGTCTGTCCAAGATCTTGTCAGGGCTCATGTTGCGCCAGGCTCGCGCCTTCTTGACGTTGGCATCGGGCTTGGCGGCCTGATGGCTACGCTCACAGAATATGAGCGTTACGGCTTGGATATCGCCATGCCTTACTTGCAGGAGTGCAAGAAGCTGGTTCCCAACCTGTGTTTGTCACGGATTGAAAATGCACCCTTCGAGTCGTCATTCTTCGATGCGATCGTGACGGTGGACGTATTGGAACACGTGTTGCAGCTTGATAGGGCCATGCAGCAGATTGACCGGATGCTGAAGCCAGGCGGTTACATCATCGTGGATGTACCAAACGAGGAGCGCCTGGACTCCTATCTGCCTTCCGAGTCGGTCTACGATTATGTTCACGTTCGCGGGTTCAGCCTAAGTGGGTTGCGGCTGCTGTTTCAAAGAATCTGGGGCTATGAATATATCGCGCACCGGTTTAGCGGTTGGCTGCTGAACAGCTTCGACAACTTAAAACTATGTATCCCGGAAGGGACCGGACCTGTTCAGGACATACTGAACAGCGAAGAAGCGCAAGTGCCAGAGCTGGATGGCCTGCGGAGCTTGAGGCACTACGACCAGGATCGGCTATCGCGGGATCTTGTCTTTCTGCGCGACCGCCATCCCGATCTGGCCCGGAAGTTATTTCACCATATCTTGCGACCCGTCGAACTGACTTCCGTTTTCCGCAAGCCGCTGAGCGCGCGGTGACAGACGATGCCCTTTGCTTCGTATGGGGAAGTATCCCCCGAGCGTGTTTTGACATTCGTTCTCGCGAGTCAATGCTTGCTGCCAGAAGTGCGAACGCCTAAGACGGCGTCGCCGAAGCGAGTGCTTGGACCTTGCCGTTGCGCAAGAGGACGTCGCTCTCCGTAAAGCGGACGATTGAAAATGATGCGCTGGTTTGAAATTTATGGGCCGCGGCTGTTCCATGCCGTTCGGCACGACGTGCGTCAACGCTATGCGGGTTCGGCCTTGGGTTCTGCTTGGGCGGTCCTGTATCCGGCTGCCATGCTGGCTTTTTATGCCACGATCTATGTCCTCATATTCCAGGTACGCGCGCCAAACATAACACCAGCAACATATACGGTTCTGGTGATGAGCGGCCTTGCGCCAATCTTGATGTTCTCGGAAAGCTTGTCATCGGGGCTGGGGATTATCATCGCGCACCGTACATTGCTCATGAATACGGTGTTTCCCGCGGTGTTGCTGCCGCCTCGTTCTGTCCTGGCAAGCCAAATTCCATCCCTTGCGGCACTGGCAATCACAAGTGTGGCCGCGATCCTGCTGTCATCGGCTTCGCCGATCGCGCTGCTTGTCGTGCCCGTTACTTGGATACTACTGATCATGTTCGTGATGGGATTGGTTTGGATTTTTTCGCTCGTTGCGCTGGTTGCGCGCGACATCCAACAGGGGATCGGAATCGTAAATATGGCGCTCATGGTTCTCAGTCCCATGGCCTACACCCCGGAAATGGTTCCGGCGCAATTGAAGTTCATCATTTGGTTCAATCCGTTGAGCTATTTCGTCCTGTGTCTGCAGGCGCCTCTGGCGCTCGGAACCTGGCCGACGGCCTTCGCGATGACAGGTGCCGCTGTGCTGGGACTAGGTACTTTTTTTGCTGGTCTGGCGTTCTTCCGTCGAGCCCGCTTTGCCTTTGTTGACTTTGCTTGACATGTCCAAATCCCAACTACCCGCCATTCGCTTCGATCATGTCACGAAGGTTTATCGCCTGGGGGCCGGACCGAAGGATCAACTGCTCGAGGCCCTTGGTCTTTCAAGATTCGCCGAGCGCAAGCAGACTATCACCGAATTCCGAGCCTTGGACGATGTGTCCTTCACTCTCGGCCGTGGACGACGGATGGGCATTATTGGTCGCAATGGCGCGGGCAAGACGACACTGCTTCGCCTGATCTCCAGCAATTTTCGTCCCACCACCGGCACTATGGAAGTCAATGGCTCGATCCAGGCCCTGATGACCATGGGGCAAGGCTTTCATCCCGATTATACAGGGCGGGAGAACATTCAAGCTTCATTGCAATACAATGGGCTGTCCAATGCCGACACCCAGGCGGCGTTCGATGACGTTGTTGATTTTTGTGAGCTGGGCGCCTTCCTGGATCAACCGTTCAAGACTTATTCAAGCGGCATGCAGTCGCGTCTGATGTTTGCGACAGCGACAGCAATCCGGCCAGATATTCTGATTGTCGATGAAGTGTTGGGAGCGGGTGATGCCTATTTCCTCGCCAAGTCAAAACAACGTGTCGATCAGATAATCAAAAGTGGTTGCACGCTCCTGCTCGTCTCGCATGCGATGGGACAGATCTTGGAGCTGTGTGACGAAGCTATCTGGCTCGAGGGTGGCCGGATTGCGAAGGTCGGGAGTGCTCTGGAAGTCGTGAAGGCCTATGAAGAGGCCGTGTATGGTGCGATGCCTGGTAGTGGCGACCCGTCTGCAACCCGACGCAAAGTCATGGCGGACGGCGGGCTGAAGGAATCTACGGCAGCGCTCCGGGCAACCGAACCTTCGCCACCCTTCGCCGACGGTCTCACCGATCCTGCCAGCGCCCTGCTTGCCCCACAGTACAGGCAGATTCCGTATTTTACGCCTCATATGCAGCAGGTGAGCTTGCCGGTGGTACCCGCCGAGATGGCAAGGAAGCTATCTTTCGCTGCACCTGGCGGGATCTCGCGATGGGAATCCGAGGGAGGCTTGAAAATTGTTGGGTTCAACGTGAGCGGCCCAAGGGGGCAGACAGATCGTATTACTTCGCTGCAGCCGGCGAAGTTCACAGTCTTCCTTGAGGTCGAGGAGGCCGGCGAATTCGACTGCACGTATGGGCTCGCAATTCATGATCTTCAAGGCCGCGCCATGTCCCGCCTCTTCGCGCCGCCCGATCGATTCGATGCAAAGCCGGGGGACGGCCGCCGAATAGAAATGATCCTTAACCCCAATCAGCTTGGGCCAGGCATTTACACGGTTGGCATCTCGATACTTGGAAAGACAACGATCGAGGCCGCCGGACATGCAAAGCGCTACGACCTCTTAAGTCGAAGTTTTACAATCACAGTGGAGCTTCCCGACAGCTACGCCAATGCGAGCGCGGAATTCTTTCACACGAGCGAATGGCATTTTTCGGCGGTAGAACTGCCTGCTCCGGACAATAGCCCATCGAGTGACGAACAGGCCTGAACGCGCACGCCACACGCATTTGTTCTTTATTCATCAGAGCAATTGCTTAGAATGAATGCCTGGCGCCGCAGGATCCAACGGAATAGGAGATGCACGTGGGGCCGGAATTTCCAAGGCCTCGCCTGGGCCGGCGCGCGATTGCCAAGGCCGGGCGGGTACTGTTCATTGCATATTTTGAACCGCACGGCACAGGCGCGATTATCGAGAACATCGCATTCTGGCAGCAGCACAGTCGCTACGATCTTGAAGTCGTGAATCTTTGGCCGACGCGCGGCCCCTATTTCACACTGCCGCAGAGCGTCAACCTGGATGATTATGATGCGGTGCTGATCCACTGCACTGTGTCCTACAATCCGGACAACGCATTTAGCCTTGATTCAGAGCTGGCCCGCGGCTTCTCTGAATATGACGGTGTCAAAGTCCTGATGAAACAGGATGAGCAAGTTCGCACCGGACGGTTCCCCGAATTTTTGCGAGCCAAATCGTTCGACGCTATCATAAGTTGTGTGCCGCCTGGTGAGGTTGATCGGGTCTACCCGCGTGCAGTGATCGGGGGCGTGACTGTTCTTCATGCTTTGACCGGATACGTATCTTCGGCGATGCTTCAATGGAAGCGCCCGCCACTTTCGGCAAGAACCTTCGATGCCACCTATCGCGGCTCGCTTCAGCCGCTTGAATTCGGGCAGCTGGGTTTTGACAAGCGCAAGATTGCTTATGACCTAAGTCGACTGTTCGACAAAGAGCCCGACATTCACTCCAGCATTTCTTGCCGTTGGGAAGACAGGCTGTCCGGCAATGATTGGGTATCCTTCCTGCAAGAGTCGCGAATTGTGATCGGCACGGAATCCGGCGCCAATCTTTTCGATTTCGACGGCAACGTGGCGGCGTGGTGCCGCAATTTCGAAGAGACCAGTGCGAACGGCGACCGGTGGTCAGAAGCGTTTTACTACGAGGCGCATGCTGCGTTCTTGCATAAGTATGAAGGCAATGTGCACTATGCCCAGGTGTCGCCCCGTCATTTCGAGGCGGCGGCTGCCGGCGCCGCACAGATCCTCTATCGGGGTGATTATTCTGACCTTTTCCATGCGGGAATACATTACTTCCCTCTCGAGCGCGACCTTAGCAATGCGCAGGCGATGTTCGAATTTATCAAGGACGAGCGAGCTCAGGCTCAAATGGCCGAGCGCGCGTATGAGGACATCATTGCCAACCCTCGCAACACATATCTGCATTTTGTGGATCGCTTCGACAATATGTTGGAAACCTGCTTGACCTCGAAGGGTCTGAAGAAGCGGGCGGCGAGAAAGGCTGAAGCAGTCCAGGCGAGAACGCCAGATGTCTGCAGGCCGAAGGCGGTGCTACTCGTGCCCCATCGGGTAACGCTCGATCCGCGAGTGCAGTGGCTGTCGGCATCGTTGCAGGCGAAGTTCGATGTCTGCGAGTTAGCCGCCTACGCGATGGAAGGTGCTTCACCTTTGATCGAGAGGGTCGATGGTAGATTGCTGCGCGTGAGCGTGGACGATCGACGCCATGACTGGACGTGGTTGCAAGGAGAAATCTTGAGTGCGCGCCGGTCTCCGGGAATTGACGCGCTCCGGAGCATATATCTTGCCGCGACCTTGCCAGCATCAATACTCGGAACCGCATTCGGCGCAATTGATGCGTCTGCGGCAGATTTGAATCGGTTCCGTCACATCTGCCAGCATTTCTTGAGGGTGAATGGCGCTTTGATTCAAGCTGGAAGAGCGCTCGGGCCCGGAGATGTTGTCATAGCCTGCGATCTTGACACGCTTCCAGCCGCCACTGTTCTGGCTGAAGAAAGTGGGGCGCGGCTCGTGTACGACGCGCATGAATACTGGCCTTATGCGATTCAGGCTTTCCGACATTGGGAATGTGAGTTCTGGGCATCGATCGACAGGGGCTTGGCTGCAAGTGCTGACCTTCGCAGCACTGTGTCCCCACATCTGGCCACCCTCATGTCTGATACATATGGCACGAACTTCGTTTCAGTGCCGAATTGTGTCCCATTGAGTCAGGCGTTGCCGGAAAAGACGACCAAATTCAATGATGAGATCATTGAATACCTGTACCAAGGTATCTTTGCGCCGGGGCGAGGACTCGAAGAACTCACAGATGCATTTGCGCGGACGACTGGGAAAATTAGGCTAAAGTTGCGTGGCCCGGACGGCAGTTACAAAGACGAGTTGAGGGTCCGAGTTGCGTCGCGGGGAGCCAACACGGATCGTATTCAATTTGCGCCCAGCCTGGCTGAGGATGAGCTGATCCCTGCCGCATCCCAGTCGCATGTGGGGATTATTCCCTACCTTCCCAGCAACATAAATAACAAGTTCTGCTCTCCGAACAAACTCTCACAATATCTGGCTGCCGGCTTACCCATCGTCTGCAACGACCTTGAATTTGTGAAGCAGGTGGTGGTGGGCAATGGCTTAGGGCTCAGCATCGATTTTACGAAACCCGATGTTCTGGCAACCGCCTTGGACAAGTTGGCTGAGGATCGTCCGACTCTGGAAGCCATGTCCGTGCGAGCGCTGGACTACTTCCGGCGGCAATTTAACTGGGAGGCCCAGAGTGGGCAGCTGGTGAATACCATTTTGCAATGGGCAGACAGGAGTGAGCGGCAAGCCTCCGCCTTCGACGTAGAAGCTCTTCGTCGGGCTGGCGCGATGACGCGCAACTCATCGCAACTGGGCAGTGTTTTGCCGTTGTTTCCAACGGATCTCCAGCCCTTGCAATTGGAGATCGATCGCCTGAACCAAGTTTATCCGGACGAGATCAAGCGCATAGCGGACGTCTACACCGGCCAGATACAGGATTTGCAGCGCACCATCGACGATCTGAGAACTCAGGTAGGACATTGGGAGGCTGAACGATGGGATCCCCCCCGAAATGACCTTGCCCGAAGGCTAGCGCGGAAACTGCTGCCACTATCCGCTCGCCGTTTCGTTGGGCGGCTCTTGAGTCATAAGTGAGAGGTAAGCCCAGCTAGTATGGTGGCGTGTTGATTTGCCGGTCACTCCGGCATGGCTTGACCTAGGCTACCCGTGAAGGGACCCAATCCGGATCCCGGGCCATGGCCAACTCGCTTGTTGTACGCAAAGGCGCGAGTTTGGCGGAGAACCATGCTGCCGTGATCGCGACATGTGCGCACGCCCACAACCCGACACTTGTCGAGACCTATCGCTATGAAGGTGAGAGCGGTCTCCAGTTGAGGAACGGACCGGTTTTATCAAGCTCATAGAACCTGCAGATAGGGAAAGCCGATTTCGGTCACATCTTAGTCTACGACGTGAGCCGATGAGGGCGCTTTCAGGATACCCACGAAAGCGCACACGACGAGCTCGTTTGCAAGCAGGCCGGCGTCAAGATCGCGTATTGTGCCGAGCGGTTCGACAACGACGGTAGCGTGCTCTCAAGTGTCGTAAAGAACGTCAAGAGGGTGATGGCGGTCGAGTATAGCCGCGAACTCTCCACAAAGATTCACACCGGACAGTGTCGCTTTGCGCGTCCCGCTTACAAGCATGGAGGCAGGTTTCGGGTTGGCGCGAGAAACTAGTGATCCCCGTCCGACTGGAGGAGGTGAGCTTTCTCGTATTGCAGCGTGGCGCATTGTGCGATTGAATGCAGAGGGAAGCCGCCTTCAATCGAACAAATGCCCCAAGCCCGATGAACAGCTCTCTTGTTAGCCGGCCAAGAAGACCCGCGATCTTCTTCGATCGGGATGGCGTCCTCAACAGGGACATCGGCTATCTGTTCGAGAGCAGCAAGCTAGTTTGGATCGACGGCGCTCGCGAAGCGGTCAAGGCTGTCAATGATCTGGGCTATTTTGCGTTTGTCATTACCAACCAATCAGGCGTCGCGAGAGGTCTTTACGAGGAGGCGCATGTCCAGAAACTCCACGGCTGGATGGCGGGCGAGCTTGCCAAGATCGACGCATATATCGACGCCTTCGAGTACTGCCCGTTTCATCCAGAAGGGACTGTGGAGCAATACCGACACGTCAGTGATCGCCGCAAACCCGGACCGGGCATGATCAATGACCTCCTGGAACGCTTTCCGGTGGATGTCGAACGGAGTTTCCTCGTCGGAGATCAGCCCAGCGACCTCCAGGCGGCCAGCGCCGCAGGTTTGAAGGCCTATTTGTTTTCAGGCCCTAATCTGGAGCTGTTCTTGAAGCCTCTGCTCAAGGCGAGATCGGCGCCGAAGGCCTGATAGGCCTCGACGCTGCGCGATTTCATATCCTCCTGCAGCGATTTCGGAAATGCCGCGCCGGTGGGTAATCGCGGTGGCGCGTCCATTTCTAAGATGTCAACAGCGTTCACCGGTAGTAAACAAAAGCTAAAACTATCAAACGTTGAATGGTGGCCAGGCGCATTGGTTAAGGAATCAATGCTTGCTTGTAGGAGAGCGTCGAGCGCTACCTTGGACTTGCGTTTAGCTGCAGGTCGCTTGACGAAGACGGATCGACTTCGCTCTCATTGCGCCCGACTTGGTGGGCGTTCTGGTTCTGCGATAGCCTATCGACTGTTCCGACCGCGATCGATGTCCTTGAGCAAGAGCGTTCGGCGCTTCTGGGCCGCAATCAGCAGCCCCTCGAACATCAAGAAGATTTCGCTGGTTTGGATGAAGACCTCGAGATTCAACGCTTGCTGATCAAATCCGTAAGTCGCCAGGCGAGCCTCGATGTCGTGCGCGGCGGTGCGATCCGACCGCCAGCTGAGGGCGTTTTGACGGAGGTGGGACGTGGCGTGGTCGGTGAACTCCGGTGCAATGCCCGCGAGGTCGATACGGCGCAGCGCGGCCTCAATCGCGTGTTGGCGGTGATCCTCCAGCAGCGCGTGGCGCAGCAGTCGGTAGCGGCGGATCTCCCATGAGAGCTCCGCAATATCGATGGCGAGCAGCCATTCGAGGGCGGATCGCGGCGCGATGTCAGCGAAGACGGCCTGCTGCAGCACATGATAGGCCTCGAGGCTCTCGCCGGGCAGTAACAGCGGCGCGGGCATTAGGGCCTCAAGCTCCAGCGGCAGCGCTGCGACCGCCAGCTGCCGGGCGGCGGGGACAGGCCCGTTCATGACGCGGCGGCCTCCCGGCCGACGGGGCGGGCACCGTTGTCAAGCGGCGCGGTGCGGATTTCCTGGATGGGGCTCGCCTGCCAAAGCTCTTTGGCCAGTGGCAGCGGCGCAATCTGCATGTCGGCCCACCAGGCCTTTTCGTTGCCATGGCGGTGCAGATCTTGGGTACGCATACGACGGAGGCCGCCTGATTGACGCATGCGCGCGGGCACGGCGAGGTCTATGATGGCATTGGGTGAAGGGTGAAGGTCA
This sequence comes from Bradyrhizobium sp. th-b2, assembly GCF_000426785.1. Classification (NCBI taxonomy): domain Bacteria; kingdom Pseudomonadati; phylum Pseudomonadota; class Alphaproteobacteria; order Hyphomicrobiales; family Nitrobacteraceae; genus Bradyrhizobium; species Bradyrhizobium sp. th-b2. The sequence goes on along the minus strand of NZ_AUGA01000008.1, from coordinate 216 downwards.
GGCGGCCTGCTGATTGGCTGGCTTGTCGGCCTGGCGCAGGAGCTTCCATTCCCAGGGCAAGAGCTCGTGCAGACGCGATGCGGGATGATCGGCGATACGGGCCAGGACGTCGGCGAGCCAGGCCTTGGGATCGACGTCGTTGAGGCGACAGGTCGTGATCATCGTCAGCATGATGGCGGCACGGTCGGCGCCGCGCTGGCTGCCGGCGAAGGTCCA